>PYER01000016.1 GCA_003017855.1 filamentous cyanobacterium CCT1 | reverse complement strand
GTTCCCATGGCGTCGAGGGTGACGATGCAGCCGTTCAACGCCAGCACCTTGAGCAGTTCAGGAATCGCCGTAATTTCGTTCGATTTTTCGTCCACCTTAACTTGCCCCAGCACCAAGCGATTCTCGGCCGCCCAGGCGCTCACCATGTGAATGGCGCCTTTGCTCCGGCCTCGGTCATAGGAGCGCCGCAGGGTTTTGCCATCTACAGCGACGACCGTCCCAGCACTGAGTTGTGCCACGGTTTGAATCCAATTCAAAAAGCAGTCTTGGAACTGTTCGGGGTCGAGTTGGGCAAACAGCCGGCTAATCGTGTCATGGGATGGAATGCCGTTAGGCAACGCCAGAAAGGTTCTTAACCAGTCCACTTTGCTCTGGCCATAGGCCTCGATATCGACCCAAGTCTCTGCGCCACAGACCACCGCACAGATCGTCAAGGCCACCATATCCACCATGCGGTGCTCAATCAGATAGCCGGTACGTGGATCCTCTAGACCCTCAAAGTGGCTTAACAGTGAATCGGTCGGTGGCACTGAAGAAGACATGGATAGCCTTGATAACAAACCTATCCATTAGTATCCCTACTCGCCGAGTATGCGTTTGCCCTGGCCAGAGGTATGGATCTATCGCCAAGGCCAGTTAACGCTTTATATCTTGAATGGATCAGTCTACGACGATCGCCCCACCAGCCTAGCATTTCCAACTGTAGACGTGAAAGCTCTGCTGCCGCAGTATGTTGAGCGAGCTTGGGCAGCGGGGTCGAGTGTCGCTCTGCGAGAGTTTGAGCAACATCTCCAGACCCACAGCTAGGCTTAAAGCTTGTTGCTAAAAGGGACCGAGTTCCCTGAGGTCATTACTCAAGATCTGAGCGTTAACCCGTAGGCACCCGGTCCCTGAAGGAGGTGGTTGTCTAGTTCAGCGCTTCGAGGTAGTCACGAACGCGGTTGCGGCGCTTGGGCTGGCGCAGCTTTTGCAGCGCCTTCGACTCAATCTGGCGCACCCGCTCGCGCGATAGCTCCAGGGCGCGGCCAATCTCGGCTAGCGAGTAGGGGGTGCCGTCGCCAAGGCCAAAGCGCATGTTGATCACGTCTTGCTCACGGCTGGTGAGGTCGGCCATCAGCTGTTGCAGGTCGCGGCGCAGCGACTCACGAATCAGCATGTCTTCGGGGGACATGCAGTCTGTTTCGAGCAGGTCGCCTAGCTCGGTGTCGCGGTCTTTACCCACCTTGGTTTCGAGGGAAACAGCGCGGGGGACGCGCAGCAGCACCTCGCGCACCTGCACGGCGGTCATATCCAGCTCGCGGGCGATGTCTTCGATCGAGGGGGTGCGGCCTTTCTCCTGGGAGAGCTTGCGCTGGGCCTTTTTGATTTTGTTGAGCTTTTCGGTGATATGGACGGGCAGGCGAATAGTGCGGCTCTGGGTGGCGATCGCCCGCGTAATGCCCTGGCGAATCCACCAGTAGGCGTAGGTGCTAAAGCGGTAGCCCTTGGTGGGGTCAAACTTTTCGACCGCCCGCTCCAGGCCCAGGGTGCCCTCTTGAATCAGGTCGAGCAGCTCCAGGCCCCGATTTTGGTACTTTTTGGCCACCGATACCACCAGGCGCAGGTTGGCCTTGATCATGTGCTCTTTGGCGCGAATGCCCTCGGCAATGGCCTTTTCTAGCTCGGGCACGGTAAGGTTGCTGAGCTCGGCCCAGGCCCGCTTACCGGCGGCCAGGGTGGGCTTGAGATCGGCGATGGGCACCTCGGCCTCGGCGGCCCAGCGCTCCAAAGAGGGACGGTAGCCCAGCTGCGACGAGAGGCGATCGCGGGTTTTGAGCAGGTTGCTGTAGACGGCGAGGACACCGCCATTCTCGTCCGCAGCCTGGGTCAAATCGTCTAGCAGCTGCATGTAGCCCTGCACGCACTGGGCCTCAGAGACCTCTTCGTGGCGCTCTAGCAGGCGCACCCGGCCAATTTCCTGCAGGTAGAGACGCACCAGGTCGGTGGTGCGCTTGCCCTTCAGCACGGCGGCAGCATCGGTTTCGAAGTCGCTGTCGTCAGCGTCGGCAGCAGAAAAATCATGGAGCCGCAGGTCCGCCCCTTCGTCCTCCTCTCCCAGGGTAGGGAGACCAAGCTCCTGATCGGGCAGGGCGGCGGCTTCATCTTTCTTGTAGTGGGGTGTTGCTACCATGACGCTCTCTAGTTACGTGTCTAAACGTGTGCCGATAGGCCATTTGCCAACCTGGGCCTAGTGTTCCCACCCGTCAGGACTTTAGAACAAAGGCTTGAGTTCCTGGGCCTGGGTGAGCTAACCTGAATCAGCTCTTGGTGCCAGTGCCTGTGGGTTTCCAAGGTCAGCCTGCTGGTGGTTCTTTGGGGTGGTGTTCTAGGCGATCGGGGCTGGGGTAAGCATACGCGAATCGACACCATAATCTACGCTGCCATTGCCCGTAATTCCCGATGGAACGTTACACCTTGGCAAAAACCTCACATTGACGGCGAAGCGATGTATAGGATTAGGGCATTCGTTGCAATTGGGAGCAGATTTCGCTAATGGCTGATGGACTTCCCTGGACGGCCGATGCCCAGGCTAAGCTCAAAAATATTCCCTTTTTTGTTAGGGCTCAGGCCCGCAAGCGCATCGAAGATGTGGCTCGCGAGGTCGAGGCCGAGGCGGTGACGGCTGACCTGGTAGAGCGGGTGCGACTGGAATTTGGTCAGTAGCGTCGGCAAAACCAGCAGATCTACCACTTGTTTTGGCGATCGTGGCTTAACCAATAAAGCCAACCTATATAGCCAGTGTGAAGAACGAACCGCCGCCTCACCGACGAGGCAGCGCTTCGACCGTTCTTGGAGCAACGTCTGGGGCGGTGGATCTCTGTGCACCTGCAAAAATGGCCTCAACATAGAGAACAGGTTGCAAGTCGTACTCATAACGAGTATGATTTAGGAGAAGCCGGGGCCATAGTGGTAGGATTTCAGGATTAGGCCCGCAGGCCGCATCACAGATTTGTTGGTTACCCATTCGATTGACAGAACAAAGAGAGGCCATATGGTTGCAACCGTTGAAAAAAACAAGACCAAGCGCGGGTTTTACCCCACTCGCATCGACATGTCGGCTGAGGTGCGATCGCAGGTGTGTGACGTACTAAACCAAACACTGGCCGCCACCCTCGATCTCAAAACTCAGACCAAGCAGGCCCACTGGAACGTGAAGGGCATGAACTTCTTTCAGCTGCACGAGCTGTTTGACGAGCTGGCAGGCGAGCTGGAAGGATACGTCGATCTGGTGGCTGAGCGCGTGACGGCCCTGGGTGGTACCGCCATGGGCACGGCCCGCATTGCCGCCGCCGAGTCGATTTTGCCTGAGTACCCCATCGACGCGGTGGAAGGCCCTGAGCATGTAACCGCTCTGGCGGAGCGCTTTGCCGCCTACGGCAAGCACGTGCGCGAAGCCATCGACACCACCGATGACCTGGGCGATGCCGACACCGCCGACCTCTATACCGAGATCTCTCGCACCATTGACATGCGTCTGTGGTTCTTAGAGGCACACCTAGTAACTAAGTCTGATCGGGGTTAGTAGCCTGTGATTTAAGCTAGACCGGGGCCGGGGAGACTAACTTAGTCTCCTCGGCCCTGTTTTTTGAGCTTGTGGGTTAAGCCAGCCAGCGGGCTGCACCCCGTCTTTGTAATCTCTGTGGCCAGACTCGGTTTTGAGCCGCTACCATAACGCTTCAGTAGCTCTTGCGCGCACTATGGCTAACCCGGCTTCTCAACTGTCTGGCTCTGACGCATTGGATAGCGCCCTGGAGGACGCGATCGAGGACGCGATCGCGTCAGTCACTCTGTCAGATGCTCTGGCGGATCAGGCCCACAGCCACGGGCATCATCACCACAATGGGCATCACCATCATGGACACTCTCATCATGGGCACGGCCACACCCACGGGGCAGTAGATCCTGAGATTGCCGCCTCGGATCGAGGATTGTGGGCGGTGAAGTGGTCGTTTGTGGGGCTGGTGATCACGGCGATCGCGCAGGCTGTGGTATTTGCTCTCTCGGGCAGCGTTGCGCTGATGGCCGACCTGATTCACAACGTGGGCGATGCCATGACCTCGGTGCCCCTGGGGGTGGCGTTTGTGCTGGCCCGCGCCCGGTCTTCTCCCCGCTTTGCTTACGGCTATGGCCGAGCCGAAGATTTGGCCGGGGTAGCGATCGTAGGGGTGATTTTTTTGAGCGCGCTGATTACCGGGTACGAATCGATCGAGCGGCTGCGCCATCCTCAGCCCCTGGAGCATTTGGGAGCCCTGGCGGCGGCGGCGGTAATTGGCTTTGTTGGCAACGAGGTGGTGGCCCTGTTTCGTTTACGGGTGGGGCGCGAGATCAACAGCGCGGCCCTGGTGGCCGATGGGCTGCACGCTCGCGCCGATGGACTGGTCAGCCTGGCGGTGCTGGTCAGCGCCCTGGGAGTAGGGCTGGGCTATGCCTGGGCTGACCCCGTGATGGGACTGGTGATTACTCTGGTGCTGCTGCGGGTGGTCTGGCAATCGACCCAAACGGTGTTTACCCGGCTGCTGGACGGGGTGGAGCCCGAGGTGCTCGATCGCCTGCGCCACGAAGTAGAGCACGGCGTTGCAGGGGTAGCCAGCGTTGAGCAAGTGAAGGGGCGGTGGCTTGGGCACCGACTGCACGGGGAGGTGATTTTGGGGGTAGAAGCCAGTCTCTCGGTAGCGGCGGGGGCTGCGATCGCCAATCAGCTCAAAGCTCACCTGCACCAGCAGTTGCCCTACCTGGCCCAGGTCACCATTCAGCTTCAGCCCCGGCAGCCCACCACCTTGGACTAACGACATCCCTTGAATCTGTCTACGGTTCTTCTGACTTTGGGCAACTTCTGAAAAACTTTCTCTTTAAATGGCGGGCAATGCCCACCCCACAGTGACTTTTTCACTTTGCACTTTGAATTCCGCGCAGCGGTACTACCCGCCGATCTGGCGGCAGCGCGAGAGCCGCAGCATCATGGCATCGAGCCGGGCTAAGTCGCCAAAGCAGCCTCCCTGACCGGTCAAGAAGCCGCCCATCTGGAGAGATTCAAGACGCGGTATTTTCCAGTACCAGAGCGCGGGCAGATGGCCTTTTGGGGCATCGAGGTCAAACTCTAGCCAGTTGTAAAACCGCAGAAATCCTATAGGCCGCAGCGCAACCAGCATCAGCCAGCCCACGTCTTCAAAAAACGGGTGGGGGGTAGACCAGTTGTTTAAATTTGGGTCAAAATCTACGGTTTCTAGCAGGTCGGCATAGATCTGGAGCTGGGCCGAAAAGCCAAAGTGCCCGCCGCTGGCCCTCTGCCAGCGATCGTCAATGGCCTGGAGCAGTTGGCAGGGCAGGGCTGCTACGGCCTCAGTGGTCAGGTAAGGGCGCTGGCGGGAGCTAGATCCCTGCAGGCGTACAGCATTTTGGTGATTGGCTACTGCATTCAGCAGGAGATCGGCTGTCAGGCGATCGGCCTCTTCCCAGTCTTCTTCATTGAGCAGCAGGCTGAGTTCGTTAAGGCTTTCTTCTAAGCCGCTGTGGGTAGCGCTAGCGAGCACAGGCAGGCCCTCCGGTTAGGCAAGTTGGGTAGGTAACGCTGTATCGAGGGCCGGAACAGCCACGGCCTCCAGGGGCATACCGTCATTGAGGTGCTGCATGACAGCGGCCATGACCTCAAGGTTGATTTTGTAGCGATCGCTCAAACTGGGGCAGCACCAGCGCCAGGTGGGCAGGTGGCCCGGCGTTGCTTCAAGGCTGAAGTTAAGGACATGATAGGGCTTGTAGCCTCGGGAAAACAGCGACGGAGCCTCGCGCCAGCCCAGCGCCTGCTCAAAGGCTACCCACCGCTGGCGATCGTCCGCTTGAATTTGCTGCTGGGCTCGGTAAACCTGCTGCTGGGCCTTAAACCCGAAGCGCCCCTTGCTGTAGCGGGTCCAGAGGGCGTCAATGGTGGCTAGGTCAACGGCTGGCAGATGCTCCACGGTAGTGGCGGTGACAGGCTGCATGTCGAGGTTGAGAGCTTTAAGAATCACGACTTCAGTTTCCATATCGGCCTCGTGCCAGGCCTGCTGGTGTAGCAGGTCGCGCAGGCGGCTGTAGTCAACCCCGGCGGCAGACGCTACGCCGCCGTACAGCTCATCGCGCACCTCTGCCTCTAGCTGCACTGCCTGCTCGACAGAGACATCCCACAGCCGCCGGGCCTGGTCGAGGCGGCCCTGGTCGAACTCAGAGGGGTAGAGGCTGTTGGCCATAGTCTGGCGGCACAGGTCTCGGTATTGGTTGAGGCGTTCTTGGAGCTGTTGAGCCTGCTTTTGGCGTTCAGCTTCGGCCTTGGCTGCCGCCGTCAAACGAGCGTCTTCAGCAGTTTTGGCCGTGTTTTGCTCAGTTTTGAGCCTGATGTCGTCGTCGTAGCGCTGCCGGTGCGTTTGATAGATAGCCTCTGCTTCGAGGACAGGCATACCCAAATTCTCGGCTAGCTCTTGCAGCACAGGCCAAATATCTCTGGATGCAAAGGGTGGCCCTTCGTTCATGGCACGCAGGCGGCTAAACTCGGCGGCGGTCATGTCTTCAAAGTGGCGGTGCTTGTCGGCTTTGGTTGGGTAAGGGCTGGCCGCTCTGGCATTGAGCACTTCGGCCTCCTCTGCCGTAATGTCCAGGCGCTGGCGCAGCAGATTGAGGTTGTCGAGTTCGGTGGGCGACAGTTCGCCCTGGGTGCGGCTGTAGGTTTCGGCCTCGGCCAGGTAATCGCGCTCGGGGGCAAACAGCAGCCCGCTTTGGACTGCTGCCATAAAACCCATGAGGTCGTCGGCTTGATGGGTTTGAATTTGCAGCACCAGGTCTGAGATCCGAAATCGAAAGCAGGTCTCGATCGGGTTGTAGTAGAGGCGATCGCGCAGCCGCCGCAAAATCGGCCCCAGTAGGTCTGAGTGGGCCGCAAACGTAACCCCGACTCGAACCTCAGCCACATCTCTGATTTCTGAAATGGGTTCAAAGCGGGTTTGGCTCATGCCGTCGAGATCGCGCAGATCTTCGATCAAGTAGTGAACCTCAGTCGCCACATCGTCGCTCTTGAGCTGAGGATCTGTAAACTTGATTGAAAATTCAATATCCTGCGCCAAGCCAAGCACCTCACAGACGCACCCCAAGAAGGGGTTTTAGCCAAAGCATTCTTTCGCAACTTTATAGTAAGCGAGATAGCAAATACAGCTCATCTAAAACGCGCTTCTCCAGGGCATCGGCCTCTAGCGGGGTGAGATGGTAAAAGTCTCGGGCCTGAATCAGGCGGCCCCGGTTAAACTCTGGCCCCGAGAGCTGAGCCATCATAGCCTGACGAAATTGGTCTGCATCGGGTGCCACATTTAGCGGTACCAGAGTATCCACTACTAAGGACTCAAAGGCTTGGCGGTAACGCTCTGTGCGCTGCTGTTGCTCCCGGTGTCGCTGGCGCTCGGCTTCGGCCTCGGCCTCCCGCTGCTGCCGCTCTTGCTCGGCCTCCCGGCGCAGGGCGCTGAGGCGCTCGGCCTTGAGAAACTGGGCGTCGGCCTCGGGCAGGCTCATGGTCTTGGCCTTAGCCTGCATCACCTGCCACAGTTCACTATCGAGGTCGCTCTCCTGCTTGCACACCAGCAGCTCGCGGCGAAAGTGCTGGTACTTTTCGCCCAGAGACTTAAACGGCCCCATTGCCCTGGCGTTGAGGTCGCTCGTCTCTTCACCGGAAAGCCCCATGCGATAGCGCAGCAGCAGTAGGTTGGCCTTAGCAGCTGGGGTGAGCTCACCAAAGGTATTGACATAGTCTTCAGCTTTAGTGAGGTAGAGATCCTGGGGCGGCAGCAGCGCTTCGCCCAAGGGCAGCACCTGAGCCAGAGTTTTAGCCTGGTTGGTGGCGAGGGTAATGGTGTAGGCCGATGGAGTTTTAGCAACTGCTGGGTTAATCTGTCGCGCGATCGCCTGAGCAGATGGAATTGTAACTTCAAAGCTATATCGCTCAGCGGTGCGATCGAGCCAGTTTCCTATGCACCTGAGCACCACTCTCAATTTATCTAGGGGTGCCTCAAACCGTAGTCCTACACACAGCTGAGGCTCAGCACCATTGGCAAGAGCTGTGCCTGAACCAGGAGTACGGGGCCGGGAGCGGGGGATAAATTCAAAGGTTGTGTGCTCTAAATTGCTGAGCCGGGTAATGTCGCTGGCCAGAGCCTGAACGTCAGCATGGATACCCCTTGGGTTTGGCTCACTCTCTAGGGATGTAATCGAAAGCCGGAAACGATTAGCTGAGTCAAAATCGTGGACCATTTTTGCTAAGGCAATGGTGCTGACAACCGTTGGCTCAGTATATCAGTGCTATTTGAATTGGGGCTCCACAGTTGTAAACCTGGTCTTTAATAGGGGCAGCCTGGAGAGCGTTAAGGGTGAAGCATGCCAATCATTTTTCTTTCCTACCGTCGCCGCGATAGCCAGACCATTACCCGAAAAATTCATGAACACCTGGAAGAAACCTACGGCCAAGACGCTGTTTTTCTAGACGAAAAAAGTATCCCCAAAGGGGAAGACATTCGCCAATACATTCGAGACAGCCTTGGTCAATGCGCCGTTGTACTGCCGGTGATTGCGGCGGAATGGTTGAACAGTATTACGAACTCTGGCTTAAGTGGCGGCGACTGGAACAAGCCTGTCGACTGGGTGAGAATTGAGCTGGAGGAGGCGCTAGCCTGTATTAATGTTCGCGTTGTGCCGCTGCTGATAGATGGCGTGGTGATGCCCAGGGAAGATATGCTGCCCGATGGCCTAAAAGAGCTGCCTCATCGCAATGGACTGTGCATTAGCTCCAAAGCCTTTCATGAGGACAAACAGCGGTTGGTGCGAGAGCTAGATCGCCTAATCGAGGGTAGCGCTCTGGAGTTACCTAAAACCTTGGCCAGCCCTTCAGACGATGAGCTGCTGCGGCAAAACCAGTACCGCCATGAGGTGCGCTACTGTTTGGAGAGCAATGATGGCCAAATCGATGCGATCGGTCATATTTACCTGGAAGCTCTACGACAGCATCTGCGGCTGACTCGCGAATCGACGAAAAGTATTCAAGCCGCGGCTCAGCAGCCCTATCACCGCTACACAACGGCGGTCAGACACCTGGTTGACCACCAGGCCAGCGCCCTAGCGTCGGCCTCTCAGGCTAATGATCACGCCCCGGTGCTGACCCTCGACAGACGGGCCATCAGCCATTTGCGGCGGCTGCATCACAATCTAAATTTGCCCCGCTGGAAAGCGCTCAAAATTGAGCATCAAATCCTCAAAGAGTGGGAAGAGCAGTCTGGGAACTTGCCCAACCAGTCTGCATAATCTTTGAGAGGTGGGCTGAACAAACGCCGCAAAGCCTTCAGCCTGGCTGCGCTTATGCCTCTAAGTAGGCTATCTGTTTGAAATCGGGGTAATGCGATTGGGATTTGGCATAACAGCCACCCTCAAAACAAAGCCCCAGAGTTTTGGCTCCAGGGCTTTGCAGAAATTGAATGGAGGCTGAAACGTTTATTTAAAGCCGACGGAAGCTTGCCATACGAAGGCCAGCAGCAGGAAAAACACCGGAATGATGGGCAGCACATCTACCAGGGGGTCGAACAGGGAGTAGGCCTCGGGCAGCTTGGCCAGCAGCATTGCGACTTCCATTGAATAATTATCCTCTCGTTACACAGCCGGGACAGAAAATTCTTCAGATGCCAGTAAAGCTAAGCCCTTGAGCGCCCTAGCTGGAATCTGAGAATTGGTAAATTTTCTTCGCATTTTATCACGGGTGGGGGGCATCGATCGCGGTTACCCCCGAGTTTGGCTCCAGCCAGGGGGCAAATTCTTGGGCAAAGCGATCGCCCACAATAGCCTCCCGGATCCGCTGGGTAAAGCGCACCAGCTCGGTGATGTTGTGAATTGAGATCAGGGTAAAGGCCAGCATTTCCTTAGCGTGGATCAGGTGGCAGAGGTAGGCGCGGGTGAAGTGCTGGCAGGTGTAACAGGGGCAGGTGGCGTCGAGGGGAGTGTAGTCGCGGCGAAAGCGCTGGTTTTTCAGGTTCCAGCGTTCCCCATCGACCAGGGCGGCCCCATGGCGGGCCAGCCGAGTGGGGATGACGCAGTCAAACAGGTCTACCCCCGCTGCGATCGCCTGGGCCATCTCCTTATACGTGCCTACCCCCATCAGGTAGCGGGGTTTGTGCTCGGGCAGGCAGGGGGCGGTGGCCTTGACGATGGTTTCGATCAGCTCTGGCGGCTCGCCCACGCTGACGCCGCCGATCGCATAGCCGGGCAGGTCCAACGTAGCTAGCTGCTGGGCCGCCTCGGTGCGCAGGTCGGGGTAGACGCCCCCCTGCACAATGCCAAACAGCGCCTGGTCGGGGCGTTTGTGGGCCTCAACGCAGCGCTGCAGCCAGCGCCAGGTGCGATCGGTAGAGGCTTTGATCGTCTCGCGGCTGCAGGGGTAGGGTGGGCACTCGTCGAAGGCCATGATCACATCGGCCCCTAGGTCGTTTTGAATTTGAATCGAGGTTTCGGGGCGAATATTGATGATGCGGCCATCTTTGGGCGACTTGAAGGTAACGCCGTCTTCGGTGATGGTGCGCATTTGGCTGAGGCTAAACACCTGAAAGCCACCCGAATCGGTCAGCATAGGGCCATCCCAGCCCATGAAGCGGTGCAGACCGCCCGCCTCAGCCACAATGTCTTCGCCCGGCTGCAGGTGCAGGTGGTAGGTGTTGGAGAGCACCATCTGCGCCCCGGTGGTGGCAAGCTGAGCCGGGGTGACGGTTTTGACGTTGGCCAGGGTGCCCACGGGCATAAACCGGGGCGTGTGCACAGGACCGTGGGGGGTGTTGAAGGTGCCCGCCCGCGCCTGGGTGTGGCTACAGCGAGCGTCGCAGTGAAAGGAAAAAGCCTGGGTCAAGATCCGGCGCTCCGGGAAGCAGAACGAAGAGCAGAGCGGCATTTATCGTAGCATTTGGTGGCACGGCAGGTACTGCACAGCTTTGCTACCCTGGGTCTAGCGATTTCCTTTTATAAGCAAGCACTCAGCCCATGGCCACGGCTTTAGACAAACGTTCTGATACAGATTCGGGCATGTTGGTGGCCCGCTTTAAGGCCCTCTCCGACCCGCTGCGGCTGGAGGTGATTGAACTGCTGCGATCGCAGGAAATGTGTGTGTGCGATCTGTGCGATCGAATGGCGATCGCACAGTCAAAGCTCTCCTTTCATCTCAAAACCCTGCGCGAGGCCGGGCTGATCTCCGCTCGGCAGGATGGCCGCTGGATCTACTACAGCCTCAACTCAGCGGAGTTTGGCGAACTCGAAGACTACCTCAGCACCCTGCGCCAGCTTAGCCCTCAGTGGCCCGCCAGCCCCTGCGCCCCCAACCGCAAGTAGGGGCACAGCATGCTGTGCCCCAGTTAGGTAGCCAATTTAGAATTGAGTCTTAGCCAACGGCCACCTCAACCGGTGGAGCCGGTGCCTCAGCCGCTGGGGGCAGCACAGGGGGCTGCGCTACGCCAGCGAACTTCAGCAGGTCGGCCATCTTAAAGCCGCCGCCCTCACCCAGGGTGGGGGTCCAGCTGGGTTCCTGGCAGAGGTACGACAGCTCGTCAGACTGCAGCAGGCCAATAAACACCTCCGCTACAATGCGGCCGCCCACCGGACCGAGGGATTGGCCATCCGCGCGCTTATCGGCTTCCCGCAGAATGTAGAACCACAGAGGCGTGCTCCTGGCCAGACCGGCATCGATCGCAGCCACATCCGCCAGGTCGGCAGCCGCCAGGGGGGCAATGCCCATGCGGCGAGCGACAGTCTGACCCGAGGGTAGCCCAAAGGTCAGGTGCCGCAGCAGGTTGCGCTCAGCCAGCGAAGCCGGATTCGACGCTACGGGAATCGGCAGCTGAAACAGTGGCCCAGACAGAGTTGTGTCAATCCGCTGGCTGAGTTGAGGCTCTACTCCAGCGTCGATATTGAAGAACTTCCGCCAGTCAATTACCTTACGGGCTTCTAAAAACCTGCCGCTCGAAAGATCCTCGCCAGTTTGCCCAGGAGCGACAAAAATTGCCGCACCGAAAGGACGTCCCCCAGGAGGACCATCATTGATGGCGTAGCCGCCGCGCACCTGGCTATGGCCAAAGCGGTAGGCCGCCACCGAAAATTCCACGGGGATGTAGGGCTCGCGCCGCCAGAAAGTGCTGTAGAAGCGGCGACCCCGTTTCAATATCGTATCCACTACGCTTTGGCCAACCAAAAGGGGCAAGAACTCGTGCAGCACAATCCACTGGTAGTGCCAGCGCACCAGCTTTTGAGCTTCATCAAAGACTTTGCTGGCGCTGACACCCTGCTTTCTAAGCTCGTCGACTACGGCATTGTGGAACTTGATAAAGGCCAGGTGCAGCTGCGACACGATCAGGTTCTCGTCATTGCGGGGGTCGCCCAGCAAGGCTCGCTCTTGGCTGTTGCGGGGCAAATCGTGGGGGCGATCGCTATCGATTAGCAGCTTGGCGGGATCGTTTTTGTCATAGAGAAGTGGATTGGCCCCTGGCCCAGCGCCGTACATGCTGTCCAGCTCAAAGGCTGGGGTGCGAAAGTTTTCGATCGCATTGGGGTCAGACTGGCGCTCCAGGCTGGAGGTTGGGTCGAAGGTAAGGTCGTGGTCGATGAACTGGCCTAGAAAGGTAAACCCAGCGGGAATAGCAGGGTTAGAAGGATTGTTAGCCACGCCAGGGTCCATAATGCCCCCGACTGCCCCTAATTGGCTCAGGGCCGCACGCACCGCAGGCGTATCCTGAGCGAAGGGGCGAGTAAAGCGAAACATTCTGCCGAAGCGGCCCCGGGCTGGAATGCGAAAGCGAGGGGGCGCAGTGTCTCTGAGATACAGTTGACCGTGCCGTGTCATGGCATACCTCGTGAAGTTCAAACGGGTGAATAGGCCCATCATGGCAACGGCAAACGGGCGATCGCAGTACCCGCGCGGGTACTTTTTGCCCCCTCAAATCCGCCAAAAATAGTTTGGGAGTTTTGCTTAAGTTCACTAAACGCTGACATTGGCTTCCAGCCCAGGCGAATCCGGTCGGATTGCTGCAAGCTAAGCAAACGGATCTTGCGAATACCCCTTAAAATGATTTGGATTTTTCATAAGCACCCCTGCAGCCTATGCCTCGCCGTGATGACATTCAAAAGATCTTGCTGATCGGCTCTGGCCCGATTGTGATTGGTCAGGCCTGCGAGTTCGACTACTCTGGCACCCAGGCCTGCAAAGCGCTGCGGGAAGAGGGCTACGAGGTGGTGCTGATCAACTCCAACCCGGCCACCATAATGACCGACCCGGAGACCGCCAACCGCACCTACATCGAGCCGCTGACCCCCGAGATTGTGGAGCGGGTGATCGAGCGGGAGCGCCCCGATGTGATGCTGCCCACTATGGGCGGCCAGACGGCGCTGAACCTAGCGGTGGCCCTCTCTAAGAATGGGGCGCTGGAACGCCACGGTGTTGAGCTGATTGGGGCCAAGCTAGAAGCGATCGAGATGGCGGAAGATCGCAAGCTATTTAAAGAGGCGATGGCCCGAATCGGGGTGCCCGTGTGCCCCTCGGGCCTGGCCGAAACCATGGATGAAGCGCGGCAGATCGCGCAGCAGATTGGCACATTCCCCTTGATTATTCGGCCTGCCTACACCATGGGCGGTACCGGCGGCGGCATCGCCTATAACCAGGAGGAGTTTGAAACCATCTCGCGATCGGGGCTCGACGCCAGCCCGGTATCGCAGATTCTGGTCGAGCAGTCGCTGCTGGGCTGGAAGGAGTACGAGCTAGAGGTGATGCGCGACCTGGCCGACAACGTAGTGATTATCTGCTCGATCGAAAACCTCGACCCGATGGGCGTTCACACAGGCGACTCGATCACCGTAGCCCCGGCCCAAACCCTCACCGACAAAGAGTACCAGCGCCTGCGCGACGCCTCAATCAAGATCATCCGCGAGATTGGCGTGGAGACGGGCGGCTCCAACATTCAGTTTGCGGTCAACCCCGACAACGGCGAGTTCATTGTGATTGAGATGAACCCCCGCGTGTCGCGCAGCTCGGCCCTGGCCTCGAAGGCGACGGGCTTCCCAATCGCCAAGTTTGCCGCCAAGCTGGCGGTGGGCTACACCCTCAACGAAATTTCCAACGACATCACCAAAAAAACTCCGGCCAGCTTTGAGCCCACCATTGACTATGTGGTGACCAAAATTCCTCGCTTTGCCTTTGAAAAATTCCCCGGCACCTCCCCCACCCTGACCACCCAGATGAAGTCGGTGGGTGAGGCGATGGCGATTGGGCGCACGTTTCAGGAGTCGTTTCAGAAGGCGCTGCGATCGCTGGAGACGGGCCGGGCGGGCTGGGGCTGCGATCGCCCCGAAAAGCTGCCCAGCCTGAACGAAATTCGCCCCAAGCTGCGCACCCCCAACCCCGAGCGCATCTTTGAGCTGCGCCACGCCATGCAGCTGGGCCTGACGGTCGACGACATTTATCAGCTCACCGGCATTGACCCCTGGTTTCTCAACCAGCTCTGCGGCCTGCTGCGCACCGAAAAGTTTCTCAAACGTACCAAGCTGAGCGATCTCACCTACGAGCAGATGCGGGCAGTCAAGCGGCAGGGCTTTAGCGATCGCCAGATTGCCTACGCCACCCAGACCCACGAAGACGCCGTGCGCGACTACCGCAAGGGCCTGGGCGTCATCCCCGTCTACAAAACCGTGGACACCTGCGCCGCCGAGTTTGAGGCCTTTACCCCCTACTACTACTCCACCTACGAAGACGAGACCGAGGTGCTGCCCAGCGATCGCCCCAAGGTAATGATCCTAGGCGGCGGCCCCAATCGCATTGGCCAGGGCATTGAGTTTGACTACTGCTGCTGCCACGCCTCCTTTGCCCTGCGCGACGACGGCTACGAGACGATTATGGTCAACTCCAACCCCGAGACGGTGTCTACGGATTATGACACCAGCGATCGCCTCTACTTTGAGCCCCTGACCAAAGAGGACGTGCTCAACATCATCGAAGCCGAAAACCCCATCGGCATCATTATTCAGTTCGGCGGTCAAACCCCTCTCAAACTCGCCGTCCCCCTCCAGCAATACCCCCCCCCCCTCGCCACCGCCGACCCATCCACCCATCCCCCCGTCCACCCACCCACCCAAATCTGGGGTACCTCACCCGACTCCATCGACACCGCCGAAGACCGGGAGCGGTTCGAGGCGATTCTCGACGACCTCGGCATCAAACAGCCCCCCAACGGCCTGGCCCGTAGCTACGACGAAGCCCTGAAGGTGGCTCAGAAAATCAGCTATCCGGTGGTGGTGCGCCCCAGCTATGTGCTAGGCGGACGGGCGATGGAAATCGTCTACTCCGACACCGACCTGGAACGTTACATGACCTACGCCGATCAGGTGGAGCCGGACCACCCCATCCTGATCGATAAATTCCTGGAAGACGCCTACGAGGTGGATGTGGATGCGATCGCCGACCACACCGGACAGGTCGTGATCGGCGGCATTATGGAGCACATCGAGCAGGCGGGCATTCACTCCGGCGACTCGGCCTGCTCGCTACCTACCATCACCCTCCCCCCTGCTGCCCTCGCCACCATTCGCGACTGGACGATGAAGCTGGCCAAGCGCCTCAACGTTATCGGCCTGATGAATATTCAATTTGCCGTCAAGGGCGACCAGGTTTACATCATCGAGGCCAACCCCCGCGCCTCGCGCACGGTGCCTTTTGTGTCGAAGGCGATCGGCCATCCGCTGGCCAAGCTGGCGGTGCGGGTGATGTCGGGCAAAACCCTGGCCGAGCTGGGCTTTACCGAAGAAGTCATTCCCAACCACATTGCGGTTAAAGAAGCGGTGCTGCCCTTCGATAAGTTTGCCGGTACCGACGCCCTGCTCGGCCCCGAAATGCGCTCCACCGGAGAAGTCATGGGCATCGACGCCGACTTTGGCAAAGCCTTCGCCAAAGCGGTACTGGGAGCCAACCAAAAGCTGCCGCTCTCGGGTACCGTGTTCATCTCCATGAACGATCGCGACAAGGCCGCCGTCATCCCCGTTGCCAAAGATTTTGCCAACATGGGCTTTAAGGTAATCGCCACCTCCGGCACCCGCGCCGCCCTGATGGACGAAGGGCTCACCGTCGATCTCATTCTCAAAGTCCACGAAGGCCGCCCCAACGTCGAAGACGCGATCAAAAACAACGACATTCAGCTAATCATCAACACCCCAGCAGGCAGCACCGCTCAGGAGGACGATCGCTCTATTCGCCGCACGGCCCTGGCCTACAAGGTACCGATCATCACCACGATCGCTGGGGCAAAGGCGACTACCGCTGCGATCGGTTCCCTGCAACAGCACCCCCTCCAGGTCAAGTCCCTTCAAGAATATGTGGGGATGTAATGCTCCTACCCCTCCACTGTGAGGGGTTTACTTTACTAATTCTCGGCATGAGGCTCAATCGCTTAGCCCAGCACATATAAGTAGCCAGGCTAAGATATAGCTATCTGCTCATATTCAGGAATGGGCCTTAGCGTTGTATGTTTGAACACGAGATTGGAAGAGAACTTTGCAATTGTGGAAGTCTCATGAAGTGCGAGACTAATTTTAGTCATCGCGTAGATTATGATGACTCAGACACATATTGTATTGAAATTTTCAACTTATACAAATGCCCAGCATGTGATGAAGTGACGTTAATTTACTACTCATCTCCTGGCGATGAAAACCTAGATGAAGCCCATCAGAACACTCCAGAGTGGCAGCTTTATCGTCACTATCAGCGTTCGGTTCTGCATGCCCCCTTTAAACAACTTCATCGAGCAATTCCACAGGCTATTGCAGATGTGGTCAATCAAGCTCAGGCTGTTTTATCTAAATCTCCACGTGCAAGCTTCATTTTATGTAGAGCAGCGCTCGAAGAAATATGCAACGACTTCAAAATCCCAGAAAAGGCTGTGAGTAGCAAAGGTAGAGAGCATTTCATCAATCTTCAAGACAGACTTTCTCAGTTATTCAAAAAAGAAAAAATGTCGGACGACTTAGTAGCTGTCGTTCAAGGAATTAGAGAACTTGGAAACGAGGGAGCGCATTCAGCTCATTTCACATTCTCCAGGAAAATAAAATCTCAAGATGCAGAAAATTTGTTGGATCTTATTAATTATGTTGTCGAGCGACTCTATGTTGATAAGTATAGGCAAGAAGAGGCTATAGAAAGACTGGGTAAGCTTAAAGGAAAAATATTGCCTTTAGGTGACTAAAAATAATATTTAGCCTCAAACCTTTGTCGTACTCTCTTAGTGAAAGATAAAGACCAATGGAAACCAATATACCTTTAGAAAAATGCATGGCAGCTGTAGAGGAAGCAATTGGTGAGTTGCGGAAGCAAATTGCAGCGCCTCAGCCAACTAACTGGCTTCAGCAAATTTCGGGTTCCTTCAAAGACGATCCTGTCTTTAACGAAATCCTCGCCTATGGAAGGGCTATTCGTGCGGAAGATAAATCTCTTCTGAGCTCAGAGGAAGAGTGAAAGGATATCTTCTCAATATTGACCATCTCAGCACCCTTCAGCGTCGACAGGCCAAGATTACATTAACCTCGTGCCACGAATGGCATATACTCTGCCACAAGATCTAAGGAAAGGAGGCAAGCACAATGGCAACCCTAACCTTAAGCAACGAGCAAGTTATTGAACTTGTTAAGCAACTTCCCCCACAGCAGCAGGTAGAAGTATTTAAATACCTAATACTTCAGCAATGGAGTGTGTGGAACTCGCTCTCTAGCTACGGAGCCGAGAGAGCCAGAATAGTAGCTCAAGAGCATGGACTTAACTGGGATGCTATGACCGAAGAAGAGCGCGAAACCTTTATCGATGACGTATTGCACGAAGAGTAATGCAGTACGTCGTCGTCTTTGACACCAATATTTTGATTTCTGCGTTGCTAACCAGTACCGGTACTCCTTTTCGGTGCTTGGCCTTGGCAAAAACAGGACAGGTTGGGTCTGTCACCTGTCAGGATATTTTGGATGAGTTTTCAGAAAAGCTGGTAAGCAAATTCAAGTTTTCCGAAGCAATGGGTCAAGCTGCTGCGAATGAAGTACGGAGCTTTTCTCGTATAGTCAAAATTTCAAAGACCCTTAGAGCAGTTCCCAATGACCCAGATGACGACATGGTTGTGGAGTGCGCCTTATCCAGCGGAGCTACCCATATCGTTACAGGAGACAAGCATCTTCTGTCATTAACGAACTACCAGGATGTTGCAATTGTAAAAGCAGCAGATTTCTTGGTATTGATATCATCTGCGACGATCTAGCATTTACCGGATGAGACTTAACTAATGACACCACGAATAACAGATTAGGCCCCAAAGTTTTGCTAGACCTCTGGGGCCTTCTGATTATTTAGCTGGTCATCACCCCTCGTCTGCGGGTCATTACGCTCAAGTATTCGCCGCTACGGCCCGTGGGTATGGGATCTGACCAGGCGATTTTGTCGCAGTAGCGTAGTGCCGCCATTTGGTTAATGGCCTCCATTAATGCGGCGTAGTCGCCGAGCAAGATGTGGCGCAGGGTTTCTTGGCGGTAGGTGGGTAGGGTAAACGGTGCAGGGGTCATGCCCTCTGCGTCAGATGGTTGAAACATACGGGTAACTCCGTTTTCGGTAAAGAAAACGGGGAACTATCCAGATCCCTCGTTTCGGCAATACAAGAGACCGGATCTAGAATGATTCCAGTCATCTCACTTACCTCGACTAAGTTGGGATGATTAGGGTAGGAGAGGAGTTCGCAGCTCCGCTCTTACCCGCCTAGAATCATTCCCCGCAGCATTAACCTACTAAACCTGCGGCAAAAGTTCAACCGTACTGACCTTTTGCCGCACAGGCTAGCCTGTGCAACTTGCTTCGCCAGTGCGGATGACAACAGGGCATAGGCTGAGCCACCCTTGGGTTAGCTCACGTCCTATTGACAATGCACAGCTCCAAAAGTCGTCATTCTGGCTCTCCCTTCGCCCGCGCCGCTAGCGCCGTGAGGCAGTTTTTTACCCGCCGCGATCGCCGCCGTTGGGTCTTTGCCATTTGGGGTCTGCTAACCGCTTTAGGCTGGCTGTGGCATTTGCCCTTTGCCTCGGGCCGTGGGCTTGGGTTTCACGAGCTGGCCTGGGCTTACAGCCAGCTCTTAGTAGTCGCCCTGCTGCTGCTGCTCGTGGGGATAGTGGCGATCGCCCTGGGGATCATAGCCCTGTGCGTACTGCTGCTTATGGGCCTCAGACCAGACTGGCGCCGCAGCGCGCACCGAGGCATCAAAAAACTGCTACTGGTGCTGCTGGCCGGGGTGCTTCTACCCGTGGCCCTGCTGCCAACTCTTTTTTTGGGCTATGCGCCCCAAGCTAGTCAAGTTGTCTCGCTCTGGCGTACGACCTATCGAACCGTCTATGTGGCCTTTCCTCTAGATGACAACTACGGCGACCTCATGCTGTTGCGCTGCCGCTGGCTGTGTCATCAGGTCTATCGCGGCTCTACCGACATTATTTCTGCGAGTGAGGCAGATTTGGCGTTCAGTGCTGAAACCAACCAGGTAGGGCTCAGGGTGCAGGGACAGTGGGTTTACGTGCGATCGCCTGGCAGCGAGCTCTGCATCCAATCGATAGGGGAAAGCGAATGCCAGTTTGTCCCTAGGTTTCCACTGTAGGGTTAGGCCCAGTCTAACGGTGAGAGTTGCGGCCCTGATCAGGAGCGATCGCAGAATAGGTATTGCTGAGCCGCAGAGTATTACGCTACATCTCTGCGCTCAGCGATCGCTCTACTCAAGCCGCATAGCCCATCGCAGCCCAAATTTGGCCATAAAACCTTTCTATTGAGCAATTTCTGCCCTACGGGGGTAGTCGTTGGCCAGCTAATTTGGTCCTATTTCTACAAGTGCTTTCGTTCGTGAGCATGACCTCAACGGGTTGTTCTGACACTGCTTACGACTGGTTTTGGGCCTTGCCCACAAACGTTCTGGTTGCCATTGCGCCACGACTGTCTTTAAACGCCGATCCGCAAGAGCGGCTCACGGCTGACATCTCGCTAACCCCCTACTGAAGACAAGGAGCCACATTCACAATGCTTAAACATCACTCTAAATTTGCCCTGCTCAATACTACGCTTGTCACTCTTGGTCTGGGTGCGGCGGCACCCGTGGCCACAGCGATCGCCCCCGCCAGTGAGACGGCTACGGCCTCGCCCCAGGCCGGCCCTCTGCTGGCCCAGGCCAACACCTGCCGACAGGTCACTCCTAACATTAGAGGCCTGAACGTGCGGCAGGCGCCGACCCTGAGCGCCAGTGTGGTTGGGGTGGTGCCAGGCGGCAACGCGATCGCAATAGAAAACACTGGCCAAAACGGCTGGGTGCCAATCACCGAACCCTTCAATGGCTACGTGTCTGCGGGCTACCTGGTTTACTGCAACCCGGCCGTGGCGGGCACAGTCACCGATGCCCCCGTAGCCGATGCTCCGGTTGCAGATGCCCCCGTAGCGGATGCCTCTGGGGTGTGCCGCCAGGTGATCGTCAGAAGCGGCCTGAATGTGAGGGCTGAGCCCACGGTTTACTCCACTCGGTTAGGGGCATTACCCACGGGCACCAATGTCACCACATCCGGTGCTGAAGTCAACGACTGGCTGCCTATTTCTGAACCCATCGACGGTTATGTAGCCGCCCGCTTTTTGGGTGACTGTTAGGCCTAGGCTTAAAAAGCTAGCCCTGCCCAGGAAAAAGCCTGAGCAGGGCTGTGAATCAGCAGGTTTGCCGACAATGCTTGTTTAGACCTGATGCACAGAGCTAGAACCCTTGGCGGGAGACGAATTTCTCGATGTCGGCCTGGGTCTGGTGCAGCAGGTTATTGCGGCTGTCTCCAGTATTGCTGAGGGAAGGCACCAGGTTGCGGGCCTGGAGCGCCATATGCAGTTGCAGATGGGCGACATACTCGGAGAAGTCTTCGCGGGTTTCGGTCAGGGCTGGAGCAATCTTTTCTGACAGGGCCACGGGTCAAACCTCGTTAGTATTAAACACTACGCAACGATATTGAAGTTAACACAGGCCCTGTACTCCTTTCGGACTATGCAAAGAAGCTTAACGGTGCGTAACATCTGACACAAAACTAGGCAGGGTGCTGGGGGTGTTGGGCAGTAGAATTGGTGCTTGACCCCGACTTTTTGCCCGACGATAGTGATGGGTGATCGTTGCCCAGTCATCTCTTCTGAAATCTTTCATGTCTGGTTCATCTCCCTCCGCCGACAATCTGCCCCCGATTCCAGAGCGGTTGGCCAAGCACACCGTGCGCTATGCCGACCACCACTCGGTCAACTGGGACGAGCTGACGCCCATGATGCGCCACTATGTGGAGATGAAGGAGCAGTACCCCCACGCCCTGGTGCTGTATCGGGTGGGCGATTTTTTTGAAACGTTTTTTCAAGATGCGATCGCGATCGCCCGCGAGCTAGAGCTGGTGCTGACCAGCAAAGACGCTGGCAAGACGATCGGTCGGGTGCCCCTGGCAGGCATTCCTCACCATGCCCTCGATCGCTACTGCACGCTGCTAGTGGAAAAGGGCTACGCGATCGCCATCTGCGACCAGGTCGAAGACCCTGCGATAGCCCAGGGCCTGGTAAAGCGCGAAGTCACCCGCGTGATCACCCCCGGCACCGTGATTGAAGAGGGCATGCTGAGCGCCAGCCAGAACAACTTTCTGGCCTCGGTGGTGATCGCCGGGCACCACTGGGGGCTGGCCCATGCTGACGTCTCTACCGGAGAATTTCTCACCACCCAGGGCGAAGACCTCGATCAGCTCGCTCAGGAGCTGCTGCGGCTGCAGCCCGCCGAGGTGCTGTTTCCGGTGGATGCGCCTAACCTGGGGGCAATGCTGAGGCCGGGAGATACGTCCGATCAGCTGCCCGGCTGCCTGCCGCGCCAGTTTTGCTACACGCTCCGGCCCCAGGGAGCCTACAGCCAGAGCGAGGCCCGCCAGCGCTTGCTGCAGCGGTTTCGGCTGCGCTCCTTAGAAGGCCTGGGCTGCGACCATTTGCCTCTAGCGGTGCGGGCGGCGGGCGGCCTGCTGCACTACGTCGAAGAGACCCAGAAGACCGTGCAGGCACCGCTGCAGCCCCTCTGCACCTACACCCTGGCCGCCTACCTGGTGATCGATCACCAGACCCGCCGCAATTTAGAGATTACGCAAACCGCTCGCGACGGCACCTACAATGGCTCGCTGCTGTGGGCGCTCGATCGCACCGTGACAGCCATGGGCGGGCGTACCCTGCGCCGCTGGCTGCTGCAGCCGCTGCTGGATGTCAACGGCATTCAGTCGCGCCAGGCCACCATCACCGAACTCTTGCAGGACGGCAACCTGCGCCAGATGTTTCAGCACAAGCTGAAGCAGATCTACGACCTGGAGCGACTGGCAGGGCGGGCGGGCTCTGGCACCGCCAATGCGCGGGATCTGGTGGCTATGGCTGATTCCTTTTTACGCCTGCCGGATCTGGCGGCCCTAGCGGAGCAGGCAAAATCTCCCTACCTGCAGGCCCTGCAGTACGTGCCGCCGGAGCTAGAGCAGCTGGGGCAAACGCTGCGATCGCACCTGGTGGAAACGCCGCCCCTCTACCTCACCGAGGGCCACCTGATTCGTGACGGGGTCAATGCCCAGCTCGACGACCTGCGCCAGCAGGCCGTAGACGACCAGAAGTGGATTGCTGAGCTGGAGCCCGCCGAGCGCACCCGCACCGGCATCTCTACACTCAAAGTCGGCTTTAACAAGGCCTTTGGTTACTACATCAGCGTCTCCCGCGCCCGCGCCGACCAGGCTCCCGACGACTACATTCGCAAGCAGACGCTCACCAACGAAGAGCGCTACATCACCCCCGAACTCAAGGAGCGCGAGGCGCGGGTGTTCAACATTGAGTCTGAAATCAACGCCTTGGAGTACGAGATCTTTAACCAGCTACGGGAGCAGGTAGGCGAACAGGTCGAGCTGATTCGCAAAGTCGCCGCCGCCGTCGCCGCCGCCGATGTGCTATGTGGCTTAGCGGAGGTCGCCATCTTTCAGGGCTACTGCTGCCCTGAGATCGATGACTCGCGGGCGATCGCCGTTACCGATGGCCGCCACCCCGTCGTCGAGCAGCTCCTCCCCGCTGGGTTCTTTGTGCCCAACTCCAACTACATGGGCACAATCCCGATCGATCGCGAGGCCAATCACCCCCAAGACCTGATCATTCTCACCGGTCCCAATGCCAGCGGCAAGAGCTGCTACCTGCGCCAGGTGGGGCTGATTCAGCTGATGGCGCAGATGGGCAGCTTTGTGCCCGTAAAAGCGGCGCGGCTGGGACTGTGCGATCGTATCTTCACCCGCGTCGGCGCGGTGGATGACCTGGCCACCGGCCAGTCGACCTTCATGGTCGAGATGAACGAAACGGCGAATATTCTCAACCACGCCACGCCCCGGTCGCTGGTGCTGCTGGATGAAATTGGCCGCGGCACCGCCACCTTCGACGGACTCTCCATCGCCTGGGCGGTGGCCGAACACCTGGCGATCGACATTGGTGCTCGCACGATCTTCGCCACCCACTACCACGAACTCAACGAGCTGGCGGCGCTGATCCCCAACGTCGCCAACTACCAGGTGACGGTGAAAGAAATGCCTGACCAAATCATCTTTCTCCACCAGGTACAGCCCGGCGGGGCCGATAAGTCCTACGGCATTGAGGCGGGGCGGCTGGCGGGGCTACCCCCCTCGGTAATTCAGCGGGCTCGCGACGTCATGCGCGAGATCGAGCGCAACAGCACGATCGCCGTGGGGCTGCGGGGGGATGTGCCTAAACCGAGCAAGTCCCGCCGCCGCATCAGGGAAGCCACCGCCAGCTACGATCCCTCAGAACAGCTCGACCTGTTTGGCCAAGGTTAGCTGACGCTGTATGCCTGATCTAAGCTTTCGCTAGCAACGTCGTGAGGTGTCGATGCACCAGGTAACGCTGCTGCTCTGCAGAAAACTGCTCCGGGTGAATAACAACCCCAGTGCCGATGCCATCCACCAGGGCAATCAGGGCGTTGGCTTCAAGGGTCACATCCAGATCGCTACGAATTAGCCTTGCCGCCTGCAAATCAGTCAATTCTTGACTGATTGTCTGCCGCACAGAATCGTAGCGTTTGCGATGTTCCTGCATCAGGCGCTCACGTCCGATCGCATAGCCCAAAAATGCGATCCAAACCTGCCAGCCGGCTACGCCACCCGCTTCGAGCGGGAGAGCCGATAGCAGCATCTGCTCCAGCCGCTCCAGTCCCTGGCGATCTTGAGTACAGGTTTTCATATCGGCAAAGACCTCTTGAAACACCCGCTCCAGGGCAAAGAGCGTGAGTTCATCCTTATTGCGGAAGTAGTGGGTGACTACCCCTGTCGAGGAGCCGAGTTCCTGGGCGATCGCTCGCATACTGGCGCGATCCAACCCTTCGCGAATAATTACCCGCCAGGCCGCTTCCGCCACTTCCGTGCGTCGCTCGTCGTAGCTCATGGCGTTCCCACGCTTGCAGCTTAGCCGCTAGAGTTGACACCTAATCATAACAGTTGTTATGCTCTTTGCATTCGCACATGACAACAGTTGTTATGTGCGAATCGATAGTCCTTCTTCGACATCAAATAGCTATGGCGCATTCAGTTGGGTACGGCTGGGTATTACTGGGCCTGTCGGCTACGGGTACTTGTGCCGGAAATCTTTTGCTCAAACAGGCCAATCTCGCTTTAGCTAAGCCTGGGATGGTTGCGATCGCGACTTCTCCCTGGTTTTTGAGCGCGATAGCTTGCTACATCTTCGATCTGGTTTTCTTTGCCCAGGCTCTACAGCAATTGCCCGTATCAACAGCTGTTCCGGTTGTTTCAGGAATTCGGATCGCAGCGACCGCAATTTTGGCCTATGTCTGCTTCGGTGAACACCTGACTGGCTATCAACTTTTTGCAGCCAGCTTGATCACCGCTGGAATCGTGATTATGTCCCGCGCTCAGTGAGGAAAATCAAAAATGCTAGAACTTTACTACGCTTCGGGCTCACTCTGCTCACAAAAAGTGAAGCTGGTCTTAGCGGAGAAAAACCTGGATTGGACAGGGCATTTGCTCAACCTGCTGACCTTTGAGAATTTGCAGCCAGCCTACATGAAGCTAAACCCAAAAGGCGTTGTGCCGACCCTGGGGCATGCTGGGCAAGTGATTACAGATTCAGCCGTGATTATTCAATACCTAGATGAACAATTCCCGCATTTTCCATTGACGCCCACTGCGTTAGAGTCGCAAGCAAAAATGCAGAGGTGGATTGATCTGCAAAATCAATTTCCGATGCGAGAGGTCATGTATGGCAACTATCGAGGACTCGACGGATGGGTTCTGAGGCGATCGGTTCGAATTAAGCAGAAACTGCTGCCTCAACTCATTCAGACTCATCCTGACCTGCGAACGCAGTACGCAGCCAAGCTGGCAGATGTGAAGCAGTGGAATGCTACCGTTCAAGACCGTCAGGCGATCGCCCGCATCAATGAAAAGATCGAGCCAATGCTCACTCAACTGGAAACTCAGCTCGTCCAGACCGAGTGGCTGTGTGGGACAACGTACTCTCTAGCAGATGTCGTGTGGACAGCCGTTCTGAATCGGCTAGAAGAACTCAAGTTTGATTCCCTATGGGCCGACACTCGCCCTCGGCTAAACGCATACATCAATCGTCTGAAGGCACGTCCTAGTTTTAAGGCTGCCATTCAAGCCGATGCAATGCCTTTACCAATGCTGTTGGCGGGGTTACGCAGAACCTTGCTCAGTCTCTAATTGCTGTTAGCAGCAGCTTTCGTAGATCGGCTTAGCTGAAGCTGTAGAGTAAGGCAATTCTGTCTCTCAGCTGGTCATCCCGCTTTTTTCAGGATGCTCTCAGGCTGCTGTGGCAGCTTGATGGCGTAGCGCACCAGGCCCGTCAAAGGCCACGCCTGGTGTGGCGACGGCCAATTCATGTTGTCTTCCAGAGAGGGTTACCATGCGCATTCAATATTTGGGGGCGATCGCGATCGCCTCTCTCCTGACCCTGGGTGCTGTAGCCTGTGGCACCACGACGACCACCAACACCGATGCCGTCAGCCCGGAAGCCGTTGACCCCAGTGCTGCTGCGAATCCTTGCGCCGCTGCGAATCCTTGCGCGGGGGCCAATCCCTGTGCGGGGGCTAAAGCCGGGACACAGCCTGCGGTCTATGCCTTTGAGGGCGTAGCGATTCGCGGGGCCGACCCGGTGGCTTATTTCACCGAGGGCAAAGCCGTTAAGGGCTCCGCCGACTACGAAACCACCTGGGGCGGTGCTACCTGGCGCTTTAGCAGCGCCGAGAATATGGCCGCTTTCGAGGCCGACCCCGAGGCCTACGCGCCCCAGTACGGTGGCTACTGCGCCTGGGCGGTCAAGAGTGGCTATCTGGCTTCGGTCGACCCAGAGGCCTGGAAGATTGTGGACGGCAAGCTCTACCTCAACTACAGCGCTGGGGTGCAGCGGCAGTGGCAGGGCGATATTGCGGGCAACATTGCCCTGGGCGACCAAAACTGGCCCGCCGCCCTCAGCAGCGACGAGGTTAGCGAGAGCGGCAAGAGCTGGTAGCCTAACCCATTGGGCCAGTCAAAATTACCTTGGCCAGGGCGTTGATGACCGCCTCAGGGGGCTCCTGCTTGAGGTCGCAGTACCACTGCTGAGTGGCCTCGGGTACGTGGCCGTAAATGGTGCTGGTGCGCTTGCGGGCCTTGAGCGCCAGGTCGGCGGTGCGCTCCTTGCGGGCGGCTTCGTAGCGTTTGAGGGCATCGGCCACGCTGATGTTGGTGGTGGTCAGGTAGCGGGTCAGCACTTCGGCGTCTTCGATCGCCTGGCAGCCCCCCTGGCCCAGCGTGGGAGTGGTGGCGTGGGCCGAGTCGCCCAGCAGAGCAACTCTCCCCTTGACTAGCCGTTCGAGAGGGTCGATGTCGCCAATTTCCAGGCGGTTGGTCTGCTCTGGGTCAATCGCCTGAATCAGCTTTTGCACTTTATCGGGCCAGCCCTGAAAGATTTTCGCCAGTTCATCCTGGCGGTGGGTCGGATCAACCTGAGTGCCTTCCGGCATCGGCGCGCCAAAGAAAAAGTAAAAGCGATCGCCCCCCACGGGCATCATTGAGGCGCGCTTGTTGTCGCCCACGTAGAGCACCCACAGGTCTTTTTCACACAGCTCGGGGTCAGCTTTGACTAGCCCATTCCAGTTGACGTAGCGGGCGTAGCGGCGATCAACGCCGTGCCCCACCACATCGGCCCGCACGGCGGAGTGAATGCCATCAGCCCCAATCACCAGGTCGCCGCTGACGCGATCGCCGTTTTCAAAGATCGCGGTGGCGCTGTGCTCGTCCTGCTCTACGCCAACGCAGTTCATGCCCAGGTGGACGCACTCAGAACCACAGGCGTCGAGCAGCATAGACTGCAGATCGGTGCGCGACACCGGGTAGGGACGCTGCCCCACCCGCTCAAACAGGGGGCGCAGGTCAACATAGCTGAGCGACTCATCGGTGTGGCTGCGGTACTCCATGGCGTTCATTTCGCCGCCGATGGCCGCCAGCTGTTCGCCCAGGCCAAGGTAGTTAAGCACCTTAACCCCGTTCGACCACAGCGAAATACCGGCCCCAGCCGGGCGCAACTCCTGGGCGCGATCGTAGACCTCGACCTGGTAACCGGCTCGCCGCATGGCAATACCTGCGGTCAGGCCGCCAATTCCGGCTCCGATAATCACCACCTTCAGGTTGTACATGGGTCGCTCCTAACTGCTGGAATGGGTGGGGCACGTCGCCAAGGGCCGCTCAGTCATTCTGAGCTAGCCCAGGGGCTGATCGCCAGTTTTGCTGTCATGTTTTCACTATAGAGAAAAAGCTGTATACAGTGCACAGCCGTTGGGATGGGTTAGCCGCTTTGTCTAGAGATGTCAACTTTTGAAGCTGGTTGAGCAATATTTCCACTCAATCTTCAAACGTCTGCCAAATCGTTTACCAAGTCATTAATTCTAAAGCCTGGAAATGGCTGGATTTTTTGGGCGAGCAGAGAAAAGGTAACTGTCCGGATTTGGAAGACCATCATGTGGCATCGTTTCTCTGTAGTGCTCGCTGTTGTGGCTGTGGGTGGCGTCTATGGCGTCGGTGGGTTTGACCAGCCCAGTCAGGCTGGGTTGACCCGGTTTACCCCAGAGGCTGAAGTTCCTGAAATTAGCGAAGACACCGTTGCCAATACCTATGTGCAACGCAACCGTCGGGGCACGGGTCGCCGGGGCAGGCCTAGCTAGGGTTCGCTGCTTTGGGCAGCCCGGAGCTTTTCGAGCTGGTATTGGGCGTCGTCAAAGCAGCCCAGGCGGCTGACGTCAAGGCAGGCAGTGGCCACGGTTTCTAAATCAGCGATCGCGCTTTCAATATCCCCCAGCTCCGCATGGAGCAACCCCCGGTCGTAGTAGGCAAAGGGATGGTTGGGATTGAGCTCGATAGTTTGGTTAAAGTCGGCCATCGCTCCAGCAAAATCGCCCAGGTCTTGACGCGTCAGCCCGCGATTGTAGTAAGGCTCCGGGTTGCTCGAATTAATTTGAATTGCGATCGTAAAATCTTGAATTGCTCCCTGGTAGTCGTTCAGACGACGCCTGACTAGCCCTCTATTTTCGTAGGCCAGGCTGTTGTTGGGGCGCAGGTTGACGGCCTCGGTGCAGTCTTTAAGAGCGGCGGCGTTGTCGTCCAGGTTAGAGAGCGACAGGCAGCGGTTGAGGTAGGCCACGGCCTTATTCTCGGCGTCGCTGGCCAGGTTGATGGCGGCGGTGTAGTCTTGCACGGCCCCGGCTTCGTCCCCCAGTTCGGCCCGGGCTGTGCCCCGGTTGACGTAGGCGTCGGTGTAGTCCTCCTGGCGCTGCAGGGCTTCGCCGTAGTCAGCGATCGCCCCCTGCAAATCGCCCAGCTGAAAGCGCAGGTTGCCCCGCTGGTAATAGGCCACAGCCCGATCGGGGTTGGCCTCAATGGCGTCGGTCAAATCCTGCAGAGCCTGTTCTGACTGGCCATTTTCCCACAGCAGGGTAGAGCGCTGGGCCAGGGCATCGCTGTTGTTGGGCCTCAGCTCAAGCACCTGGTTGAGGTAGTTGAGCGAGTCATTGCTCTGGCCCATTTGCTTGGCAGTTTCGGCCTGCTGCAACAGAGCATTCACGGTCATGGTTTGAGGAATGCGCAGCCATACCACGCCCCCGACAGCCAGCAGCGCCAGGGCAGCCCCAGCCCCCAGCCACAGCGCCGGTTTGGGGGGCAGGTTGCGCAGCCAGCGACGCTGGGCAGCGGGTGGGGTGTCAACGGGCGATTCCGGGACGGATCGCTTCGCGAATCGCGGCTGCTCGGGTTCCATGGCACCGTTCTCCTGGGGTAGGGGGCGGGCGGCAGGAGCCGGCGCCACGGGGGCTAAAACAGCCTCTGGGGCTGGGAGCGCAACCAGAATGTCCTTTGCCTGGTGAAACTGCACCTCGGGCTGGGGCGACACCATGCGCAGCAAAATCTCTTTGAGGGCGCTGCTCAACAGCGAACATTCGTCGAGCTGGAGCTTGACCTGGGCCAAAAAATCATCCTGGCTCAGGCGCGGAATCGCTTCATTGGAGAGCCCTGTGGCCATCTGCACCGCAATCATGCCGAGGGCAAAGTGGTCGGCGGCAAAGCGCGTGTACTGCCGATGCTTAGCCTGGGGCACGTAGGCCGACTCGGCACTGGGAACACCGGAGGTGCCGTTGGTGGGAGGGGCAGGCTCAGGGGTACCTGTGTCTTGAATAAGGCCAAAATCAACCAGGACCAAATGGCCGCGATCGCGGTGGCGAATCAGGTTGTTGGGGTGCAGGTTTTGGTGGGCAATACCGTGGCGCTGAATAATGTCTAAAATGCCCAGGCTCTCTCTCAAAAAGCTCTGGACTTCGGCCTCGGTCTTAGGCTTTTGCTCCCCCAGTTCTGTCAGCAACGAGTGACCGGGCACGTAGTCGCGCACCCAATAAAAATCCTGCCCTTCCTGAACGGTAGAAAGATTTTTAGCGATCGCATCATGTTCGCCCATGCGCTTGAGCAAACTGACCCGCTTAGCCAGCAAATCGTTGAGAAATTTAAGCGTAATAGTGTTGTGAGCAGGCAGCTGCAAATGCTTGACAATGCACTTGCTCTTAGCCAAGCTGCCATGATCGGTCATCAGGTAGGTCTTGGTGTAAGCCTTAGTGCTGACAACTCGAATGAACTGAAATCGTCCATCGATTAGTCTTTTCACAACCATTAGATTTGCCGAGGTAAATGCACCGGTCAGGGTGATAAAAACAACCCACAACCCAAGGTAGACGTTAATCTGCTGCTGTTAGCCGTTTACTCAGGGCCTTCCCCACAGCGAATACAAACCCCAGATTGAGGCCGCAAAATAGCCGCTGTGGCTCCCTGCAGTTGTAGCGTTGATGTCAGGAACTCAGGAGCAGTGAACACACAGGCCGTTGGGATGAAACCCAAAGACCAGACCGTTAAGATAAGGATGACGACCCATCAGCAGCAATACTACTATGTACTGTGTAATTTATGACGGTAACTGTAACCTTTGCGTCAGTCTAGTGCGGCTTCTGGAATCGCTCGACCGGGGCAATCAGTTTCAGTACGTGCCCATGCAAGATGAGCCCACGTTAGCCCGCTACAACATTACCGCCGCCGACTGCGAGGCCGGCATGATCTTGCTCGACCTGCAGGCTCCTGACCGCCGCTGGCAGGGCAGCGCTGCCGCTGAAGAAATTGGTCGTCTGCTGCCCCTGGGGGACGTTTTTGTGCAGGCCTACCGCGCGCTGCCGGGGGTTAAGCAGGCGGGTGATCAGGTCTACGCCTTTGTGCGCGATAACCGCTATGACCTGTTCGGCAAGCGCTCCAGCCGCTACGACTCAGGCTACCCCCTCTGCACCGATCAGCGCTGTGGGCCTGTGGTTGAGAACCCCTCATAACCGCCGTCCATCTTCCCCATTGACAAGAAACCCCGGCCCAGACCGAGGGTCTGCTGCCGGGGAGGAGAGGGTTGTCAATCGATCAGTAACCAGCGTCAGGTACTACTGTGCCCAGGACACCGTGTTCTCGTAAAAGGTCTTTACGGTTAAGACCTCGGGCCAGTTGGCATCGCCTTTTACAATGTTGCCAGGAATATCCTGCACCCACTGCTGCTGCACGTCGGGGCTGTAGTTCAGGTAGAGCTTGCCATCGACAATCGTCCAGACGCGGGGGTCAACCGATGCCAGATTGCCCTCGCTCATGGCCTTGGCGCAGTAGCCGCCGTACTGAGGCGCATAGGCTGCGGGGTCAGCGGCAAACAACGCTCGGTTTTCGGCGCTGCTGAACTGCCAGGTGGCCCCATTCCAGGTGTACTGGTAGGCGGCATTGCCAGGTACCGCCTCTCCCTCTGTAAAGTAGGCCACGGGGTCAGCTCCGCGAATAGCCAGATTGCTGGCCGACTCCACGTAAACCTCAGGGTGGGGTGGCTCCGTAGCCCGAACGACATCAGCCCCAGCGCAGGGATTCGCACTCGCACAGGGATTCGCACTGGCGCAGGGATTAGCACTGGCGCAGGGATTAGCACTGGCGCAGGGATTGACGGCCTCAGCGGCTCCGGCACAGGGGGCCGCAAACACAGAACTCACGGCATTGGGCAGGGCCACAGCGCCAACGGTCAAAGCAGACGAGGCCAGCAGGGCCGCCAGATATTGAATCTTCATAGCATCCTTGGGAGAACAGCAGCGTTACTGTCGGAGGTCGGGCTAGCCCCTGCCACAGCCGCAGAAACGCGGCCACGCAAACGATACCAGCACCAAACGGTATAGCCAGAGTCATCTGGGTTAGGACATCAATTAAGAGCCTGAAAACGTTCAAACGTTCAAACGCCTGTTGGACAGACGCCCTAACCCGACGGCCTACAGCGACATCATCACTAAACTCGCTGGGGCTGAGGTCACCGTGAGCGCATTCTGAGAAATCATTGAGAAAAGGGCGATGCGATCGCGTGTATCCACAGATGTAGGGACGCCCTGGGGGTGAGTACTTTAGAAAAAATCGGCAGTTCCACCCCACATTGGCCTGCTGCCGCGCCTTTCGCTCACCAAGAGGAGTCCTGCTATGTCACTACGATCGCAATTTACCCTGGCCACCCTGAGCGTGCTTGCCACAGCCGCCCTCGCCGTCACCGCTGCCGAAGCGCGCCCTGGTCAAGGGCAGGGGCAGCAACCTCAGCCCAGTCAGCCCGTGGTGCAGGAGGCCGTCCCCGAGGCGGAGTTAACGCTGACCGGAGACGCGATCGAGGCCACCGCAGAAACCGCCGACATCGTCAACCAGGGCAGTCTTCCCCTGCATGGCTCTGTCACTCAGGCATCCGCAGACCATCCTCAAAATTTGCCCCCTGGCCTACAGCGTCGAGTCGAGAATGGGCGGGGCCTGCCCCCCGGTCTGCAGCGCCGAATCGACAGTGGCCGGGGCCTACCTGCCGGGTTAAATCGGTAACTTGCCCAAGCTCCAGATTCAGGGACCGGGTTTCTTGGCTAGCCTGCATTATTCATGAGCCGACTGAAAGGTTCGTCATTCCCGCAAAGGCGGGAATCCACTCTGGAGTAAGTTGCCTCTCATGGATTCCCGTTGCCACGGGAATGACAGCCGCTGATGGCCGGTTTCGTGAATAATCCGGGCTAGTCCACCAGTGCGGTGGCGTTCCGCCAGAGACCCGGTCCCTTTTGCCTAAAAGCTCTACTCAGGATTCACGCGCACGCGGGCAAACTTGAGCCCGCTAACCCCCTGCAAAGGCTCTACCGTGCCCTGTTCTACATGACCGTCGACAATGCCTTCGCGGTGCAGGTAGCGCAGGTAGCGCTCGTACTCGTGCCACTCTTCGCTGGTGGAGTAGACCACCGTCAGCATGCCGGGCTGGGTAATGCGATCGCCCTTTTCAGCATCGCAGGCTTTGTCGATGCGCTTCTTGACAATTTCGTAACGGGTGTCGCGGGTGCCCCGCACGTCAAACAGGCGCTCGGTCGTTTCGTCGTGAACAATATCCACCGTGTAGCCCTGCACCAGCACCAGGTGAGTGATCGTCATATCGGTGTCGTAGGCGGCTTTGAGGGCAAACCCCTTGCGGGCGCAGTCGCACACTGCCCGCAGCTGCTCGTAGCGCAGTGACTTGAGCTGAAACTCGGTGAAGGTCGGGTCAATGGCTTGCCCCGCGTAGATCATGTGGTCAATGCCGTCGGTGGCCTCCAGGTCGCAGTAGTGAGCGGTAATCGCCTGCATCGACTGCTGCCACTGGTTCCAGGTGTCGCGCAGCAGCCCGTTGATGTGGCCGATGGTTTCGTCATACACGGCGCGGGCGGCGTACACGCAGCCGTGGTCGGCATCGATGGCCGCTTTGTAACGTGCGATCGCGGCTTCGGCCTCGGCGCTGTGCTGGGCAAAGTAGGCAAAGTGCACCTCTACGTCATCCTGGAGGTAGCGCAGCAGCGTGATCTCCGAGTCGACGGTGACCCCTGCCTCTAGCGTGGCGATATAGTCCACAAGATCCAGAGCCAGCTGCCCTAGCAGGGCGTTGTTAACGGTGCGATCGGCCGCTTCGACAATCGCCAAAGCGAGACGCAGCTGGGTCAGCAAGTCTTTTTGAATGGCTCGGTTGCGCTCGTCGGACGAGCCGCGAATGTCGGAGATGCCGTACAGCGGATAGACGCCCTCAAAGAGAATGGGAGATGGGGGCAGGCCCAGGCTAAGACGCTCGGCTTCTTCCTCAAATCGCCAGCGCACCGAGGGGTGAATGTTGGTAAAACGGTCTTGCACGCTGTGGCGCATAGCCGCTGTCAGGGCCGGAATCAGCGTCATCGCGCGGCTGCAGTCGGCCTGGTCAAAGGCGTAGGGCTTGGGGCTGGTAATGCCTACCAGGCCCACCATTTGAGCGGTGCTGTCGCCCAGCTGGGCCGTGCGCATAACCAGGGGAATCAGCAGCAGCGACCTGACCCCCTGATTGAGCATATCCACCTCGCAGGGCGTGGGGCAGTCGAGGCTGAGGTCGGGCACGTTGACCACCTCCCGGCGCTCGGTAGCCCGCAAAAACGCCGATCCCTGCAGGTCTGCTACGGCGTAGGTAGCAATCTGCCACTCAGGTTGGTCCAGCTCGGTGAACAACTGCGCCTGATTGTTCTCGGCGCTGAGCAAAAAGCTGTCGGTGGCGCTAAACAGCTGCTTCATCAGCGCGTTGGCCTGGTCAAACCGGCGCGTGCCCAACACCGACTCATGGCCCACCAGCAGCTGAATCAGGGCCTTAGAGGTCTCGCGTTCGGTAACGTCGATACCCTCAATCAAAATCTGTCCGCTAACGGTGTAGTTCCCCGGTTTGAGGGCCGCCAGCAGCTGCTTAAAGGCAGGCTCTTTGCTCAGCAGCTGGGTAGCAATCTGCTCGCGGCTGGGGGGCTCGGCCCAGCAGGCGGTCAGGCTGGCTTCTAGCTCTGGGCTGATGGCGGTAATGCACAGGCCTTGCTCAGCGGTGCGCAGACGCAGCTCAACCTGCCGCATCTGGCCCGTTTCGGAGTCGGGCAGGGCCACCACCAGTGGCTCGTGGAGCAGCCGCTGGGAGACCAAACCGCTCTGTCCGTAGGCGTGCTGCAGCAGGGCGCTCAAAAAGTGCCGCCGAAACCGCTCCCGCAGCGCCTTTTGATCGGCCAGCGCAAGGCGGTCAAAAAAGCTCAGGTCGAGGTGGCCTCCCTCGGTGCGAATGCCGGTCAGGCGGCAAAAGTAGCGGTTGGCAAACAGCACTGGATGGGGCCGGGGTGGGGCTCCTACCTCGGTTGCCACATCGACTACCGCCATGACCAGATGGCTGTAGTGCTGAATGAGGTCTAGCCAGGGCAGCACCGGGCGAGGTTCAACCTGATTTTCGTGATCAGGGGTCTCACCCTCCTGGCAGTTATTGGCGCGATCGCCCAAGGTATAGCTAAGGTCAACGATAGGAATAGCCCTTGAGACTGGGTCTGTATCAATGCAGCGAGATGCTTCGTTAGCCATAGTTGCGTGTGGTCCACCCTTCACCAAGTCTTACAAAGCAGTTCAACGGAATTCCGAATCGCGCCTTAAATCTTTGCGGAATCCAGGGAATTTAAAACGATGGGGTAAAACCTCATCGTCTTGATGCACTTTTGGGTGTGATATTGCGTCCTGGAGCAGTTGCGTTCCAGGCCGATCGCGTTTTGGGCTGGCGGCCAGATTTACCCTTAGCGTCCATGGTACCCAATTGCGGTAGCCAAACCTTGCCTAAACCAGCGCCGCTCCGGCTGGGGCCTTCACCCTTTAGAATAGAAGTCCTGCCCAAGGATTGTTCTCCCCGCTGAGCCATGTTTGAAGCCCTGTCCGATCGCCTTGAATCTGCCTGGAAAAGCCTGCGTGGCCAGGATAAAATCAGCGAGACCAACATCGATAGCGCCCTGCGCGAGGTGCGCCGCGCCCTGCTAGAGGCCGATGTCAACCTCCAGGTAGTCAAAGACTTTATTGCCCAGGTGAAAGAAAACGCCCTGGGTATCGAGGTGGTGAAGGGGGTTAGCCCCGACCAGCAGTTCATCAAAGTGGTGAACGACGAGCTGGTGCGGCTGATGGGCGACACCAACGCTCCCCTGGCCAACTCACCCACCAAGCCCACCGTGGTGCTGATGGCGGGCCTTCAGGGTACCGGTAAAACCACTGCCACTGCCAAGCTCGCTCTGCACCTGCGCAAAGAAAACCGCAGCACCCTGCTGGTTGCTACCGACGTCTACCGCCCCGCCGCGGTCGATCAGCTGGTCACCCTCGGCAAACAGATCGACGTGCCCGTCTTTGAGCTGGGTACCGAAGCCAACCCGGTCGACATCGCCCGTCAGGGGGTCGAAAAGGCCAAGGCCGACGGCGTCGACACGGTCATCGTCGACACGGCGGGTCGCCTGCAAATTGACCCCAAGATGATGGCCGAGCTGGCCAACATCAAGACTGCGATCGCGCCCGATGAGGTGCTGCTGGTGGTCGATGCCATGACCGGCCAGGAGGCCGCGAACCTGACTCGCACCTTCCACGACGAGATCGGAATTACGGGTGCCATTCTGACCAAGATGGACGGCGACTCGCGCGGCGGTGCAGCGCTGTCAGTGCGGCAGATCTCGGGCCAGCCGATCAAGTTCATCGGCGTGGGCGAAAAGGTCGAGGCGCTGCAGCCCTTCTACCCCGATCGCATGGCCTCCCGCATTTTGGGCATGGGTGACGTGCTCACCCTGGTCGAAAAAGCCCAGGAAGCGGTCGACATTGCCGACGCCGAAAAGCTGACTCAAAAAATTCTCGAAGCCGAGTTTGACTTCGACGACTTTCTCAAGCAAATGCGCCTGATGAAGACTATGGGCTCACTGGGCGGCATCATGAAGCTGATCCCCGGTATGGGCAAGCAGATCACGGGCGACATGCTGGAGCAGGGCGAAGCACAGCTCAAACGCTGTGAAGCCATGATCAACTCCATGACTACCGAAGAGCGCAAGCACCCCAACCTGCTCTCTAGCTCCCCCAGCCGCCGCCGCCGGATTGCCGCTGGCTCAGGCCACCAGGAAAAAGACGTGGGCAAGCTGGTCAGCGACTTCACCAAAATGCGCACGATGATGCAGCAGATGGGTCGCGGCGGCGGCCTGCCCGGCATGGGTGGTGGGTTCCCCGGCATGGGCGGTGGCTTCCCAGGCATGGGGGGCGGTATGCCTGGGCTCCCTGGTATGGGCGGCGGGGCACAGCCCGGCTTTCGCGCCCCCAGCAACAAAAAGCAGAAAAGTCAGAAGAAAAAGAAGGGCTTTGGCCAGCTTTAGGAATCTGAGGTTCGAGACCAGTTCCAATATCTGCTTACGAAAGCTGCCTGTAGCATTGACTGAATGCTACAGGCAGTTTGATTATGCCCAGGTGGCTAGCGAGATGAGCTTGGCACAGTCTGGAAGTAGTCGGCGATCGCAGCCACCGCTGTGTTTACCGCAGGCTCTTGGTCGTAAAAGTCGAAATGGTTGCCCTCTGTCCAAATGAGCTGTTTTGGCCCTGGCATAGCGTTGTAAAAGCGTCTGACATTCTCGGGCAGAGCCGAACCGTCAGAGTGGACGAAGAGTGCTGGAGTATGCACCTGGGGAGCTACTGCGAGGGCATCGAACTGAATCCACTCTACCCAAGACATAACGGCGTAATCATTGCGCCAGGCTGGAATTGAGCCGCGAGTGGGATTGCCGTAGTAGATGGGCTCTCCGGTCATTGCCGCGATGGGGTCGGCTGCGGTCGTGAAAGCAGGCACCCTATCCACAATGCCCGTCTCAGCGTAGCGTCTTTGGGCAGCCAGGCCAGCCTGCATCCGCTGGTCAATTACCTCAGAGCCAAATAGTTGATCGAGAGATTCGGCATCGTGCATCCAAGCGGCTACGGTGGCAAAAGCATTCAGGCGAGGGTCCTCTGCTGCGACTTGTGCCATGTAGCCAGCGCCAAAGCAGATGCCCAGACCGCTAATGCGATCGCTATCCACCATAGGCAGCGATTCCAGGTAAGTGATGGCGTTTTTAATATCCTGCACTTTGGCAGCAGGCGACTCTAGCTGCCGGGGGGTGCCACCACTTTCGCCGTAGTAGCGAAAGTCGAAAGCTAAAGCTGCAAACCCCTGCTCCGAGAGCTTTTGGGCGTAAAGGCTCGCCATTTGTTCTTTCACGGTAATCCAAGCCCCAGCCACAACCACTGCTGGCAGAGCATCCCCCGCTTGATAAGTAGCAGGCAGGTAGAGGGTGCCGACCAGGGTTTCGCCTTCGCTTTGGAAGGTAACACGGTTGGACCCCGGCTGTAGGGTGGAGGCGATCGCTTCAATATTTGCCGCCAGAGAAGTGGGAGATTCAGTAGCAGCCATAGTGGGAAGTCCTAAGCCGGGCGAGAGTACCAGAGGCAGAGTCGAGAGAGCAACCAGGGCAGAGAGAATGTTCATAACCATCTCCTTTACTGAGGCATCGAGTGGATGTCCTTACTTTAGGGAGAACGCCGGAGGAGGTCACGACCGGTTCTTGCGCGGTTTTATCGTAATCTTGCTCACCTGGTTAAGAGGCGCTGGTGCGGTATTGTTTAGGTGTTGCTCCCACCAGCTTGCGAAACTGGGCGGTAAAGTGGCTCTGGTTGGCAAACCCAACTCGATAGGCCACCTCAGCCACAGAGAGCTGCGTGATTGACAGCAGCACCTTAGCGCGATCGATGCGGCGCTGGGTGACATAGCGGTAGGGCGTCTCGCCCACAGTGGCCTTAAACAAGCGGACAAAATGAAACTCACTCATCGGCACGATCGCCGCCAACTCGGCCAGGGATAAATCGTCTGCTAAATGCTCTTCAATGTGGTCTTTTAGCTGCTGAATGTGTTGAGGGCTGAGCCGCTTATGGCCTGCAGCAACCGGCTTGGGCGCCTGCCCATAGTGGCGCAAAAGATGCACCGACAATACGTTGCGCAACGACTCGACCAGTAAGGTACCACCCAGCCCAGCGCTGATGACCTCGGTTTTCAGCAGCTGGGCGATGTGAAGAATAGTGGGGTCAATAAAGAAAACCTGGTGCTCAATGTGTAAGTCTTCTGCCAGATCATGGTCTGCAGCGATCCGACCTAGGTAGGCTGGGTCGAACGTAATATGTACCCAATCGCTCGCCTGCTCTCGATGGTGCCAAACCAGCTGCCGAGACGCGTAAAAAAACACGCTGCCGGGAGGCAGAGCGTTAGTCTGGCGACTGCCTCCATCTACCGACCAGACGACGCGATCGTGGGGAGTAAAGGCTACCGCAATTCCCTGGCGCGGCATTTCTGCATCAAACTCGCCTGTTTCTGCCATGTGGCCATACTCAACGGTAATGCCGTCCCACTGCGATCGCAACATGTGAAATTGCATGGCCCTGGCAATTCCAAAACATCGGCCAAATGACGCCATCACTATAGCAAACTGCTACCTGAGACCCAGGTAGCTTAGATGCAATTGAGTTTCGTTCCTCAACTACAACATACAGAGAATCCCATTTATTTTTGCGCTCCCAGATACATCAGGTTTGGTTGGTTATTCATCGGAATTCACTTCAGCCGCTGCCACAGATTCAACTCCGGCACATTGACAGTGGGCGGCAGGCTCAGCAGCCAGTCGATGGCGGAGGTGATGACCGCGATGGGAATGGGTGTCTGCGGGCCGAATCGGCCTTCCTCGATATCGAGCAAGACTTCCTCAGTGGCTATATTGCCGGGGTTGATGACGGTAAAGCCGATGTTCTGACCGCCTAGCGCCAGCCGCAAAGACTGCACTGCACCGCGCAGGCCAAACTTAGAGGCGGTGTTGGCGACCTCCACAGAAGCGCAGTTGTCCAGTCCAGAAAGCGCGCCGATGTAGACGGCGCGGGGATTGGTCGCCTGGACCAAATTCTTCGTCAGGATGCGGGTGATCTCGATCGGGGCAATGGTGTTGACGCTGATCACCCAGCGCGTCTCAGCGTCAGAGCTGGCCAAAAAATCGTAGGCGTCGGTAAATGCGTCTGCTTCCCAGACGCCGCCCATGAACAGCAGCGCATCAATAGGGATGTCGCCCAGGGCAGCGGCGATCGCCCCAATCCCCTCCGGCTTAGAAATGTCGGCCTGCACCCACCGCCCAGCCGCCGCTGGGCTTCTGGAGACCGACCACACCACATGCCCCTGCCGGTCAAAATGCTGGACCACCGCCGCCCCAATGCCCCGGCTAGCGCCGACAACGATAACCGTTTTGGGATTTTGGCTCATGGTTCCTCTAGTAGATAGTCTCGTACTCGCTATTGTCGGCGGTGTGGAGTTGCCAGTATTCTTCGGCAATGCGATCGCTGCTGTATTTGGGGTCCTCGCCATTCACCGTGCCGCAGATGGTGACGGTGCCCACCTTGATGGGCGAATCCTTTAGTGCCGTGTGGAGAGTATTGGCCAGCACCCGAATCCCTGCTTTGCCGAGGGAAAGGGAGACGAAGTTGGGGTCAGGGTAGAGGGCAAAGCCGCCGCCCGTGAACAGCAGCGTGCCTTTTTGCTGGGCCTGCATGGCGGGGAGAACGGCCTGAACGCAGGCGATCGCCCCGGCGACGTTGGCGCGAAAGTCGCTTGCCAGGGTTTCCACCTCGGTTTGCAGCACGCTCTCCATACGGGGCACGGCGGCATTGTAGACCAGCACCTCTGGCGTCCCCAGCTGGGTTTGAATAGCTTCCATCGCCGCTTTTAGGGCCGCTTCGTCGCCAGCATCGGCCAGAAAGTAGTGGGAGGTAATGCCTTCTGACTGCAGGGTCGATTGATAGCCTTTGAGCTTTTCTTCGTTGCGGGCGACCATCGCGATCGCAAAGCCTTCACTGGCAAATTTGCGAGCGATCGCCATGCCGTTTCCTTCGCCCATGCCCACAATTACACAGAGTTCTGGCATAACATTTTCCTTTTGCTGTAAGAGAATTTACAAATTTGGGTAGAGCCACCAGGCCAGCAGCTTAGTCAGTCGGGGCATGACCACGTAAGTCATCAAAATCACGGTGATGAAAATCAAAATGAGTAGCTGCACCAGGGGTGGAAACACCCCCAACCAGGCGGCTGGCACCAGCGATAAGAATTGATTGATAACAAAAATAACTATCCCCGTAATCAACACCATTTTGTAGCGAGCTGGCGGTTTTAGCCCCGGCTTGGCGGGTAGCGTAAACCAGGTTTCTAGCCCGGTCAAAATTGAGAACGTGCCCTCGTTGAGCGTCAGTTCTTTGGCCTGAGCAAGGTAGTTTTGGCGGGCAGAAGAATTCTCCCACCGCTTTAGATATTCGAGGCGATCGAACTTAAAAATAACGCGATATTCTGACTGATTTTGGTCGCTGGGCCGAAATACCGAAGCGCCTAAATAGCCCTCAAAGGTGCTGGCCGTGCCGATAATTTGCTCCAGCAAATGCTCAAACTCGCGCTCTTTGCCGGGCCGAACGCTCTGCATCACATCTACCGTTACGGGCGGGTCACCTGCCATGGTTTAGCCCTCGCTAACTAGCGGTGCGCCCGCCACCCCAATCTCCAGGCGCACGATTTGAGCAGCTTCGACGCCACCGGGGGGTGGTAAAAACATGCCGCCGTTGTTGACGACGTAGAGGTCGGTGCCGTAGAAGCTCACCGCCGTACAGCCGGTGACACCCTGCTCAGCCTGAGCAATAATCGTCGTGTTGCCTTTGTTATCAATTTTGATCACGCTGTTGTAGACGTGGGTGGCACCGTAGAGATTGCCGTTTACGTCAAAGGCGAAATCGTCGATATTAGTTCCTTCGACAAAAACGTCTGGAGCGCTTGCCTTTAGGCTTTCATCCAGAGCGATTTTCAGCAGTAGCTTTTGCTGAGTATTGGACACATAGAGAAAATCGCTAAACCGCTTGAGACCATTTGCAGCCGGGAATGGATCGGTGGCATCATTGCGGGCCAGCAGCGGATGCTCGAGCCAAATGTCAGCGGTCATCGTGGCGAGATCAAAGGCCCAAATTGCTCCCCGGTAAGAATCAGCCATCAGGTACAGATGCGGCGTCAGGGGTGTAATGCCGTTGAGGAAAGCCCCGGTGGGAATGGTTTGTAATGCCTGAACGGCGCCACCCGACAGAGTCGCTACAAAGGGTATTCCAGCTGCCGTCCAGCCGTTGATCAAAAAACGGTCTGCCCCGACGATCGCAATGCCGCTCACTTTGCCGTCAATTTTGGCGTACTGGGTGAGGGTGCGATCGCGGTCAAGCTTAAAAATCTCGCCGGTTTCGTGGCTGGTGACAAAGATGTCTCCGCCTGGGGCGATCGCCAGATTTTCTAAAAACGTGTTGACGGGAAAGGTGGCCAGAGATTGGGCAGGAACCAGGTCTACGGGCGTGGACCTGTACAGATCGGGCAGCGTCATGGCGGTATCGAAGAGTAAACGGGGCAGTTGGGGACTTGCAAATGTCCTGGCAGGATAGTGGCCCACAAGTCAAAAAATGGCGTGTATCCTAGCCGACAAAGCTATTATTTTTCAGCCGTTACGTAAGGATTAAAGGAGCCAGGACAGGGGCCATCAGCATTTCAAACTCCAGGTTGGTGGCGCTGACGATGTTTTCGATCACCTTGCCGTTGGCGAAGCGCATCACGTGGGTTTCGTGGAAGGTGATGACGCGATCGCTCTTCGGAATCCCAAAATAGTCTTTTACGTGTTTCTGAAATGACTTAAAGCGCACCACAACGCGATCGCCCGTAGCAAAACTATCCTGAATGGTCAGGGGTTCCACATCGGGAAAAGCGGCATAGAAGCCTGAAAAAACTTCTTTGTATTCCTCAATACCATTGATCGGCCCCGTGGGTTTTAGCCCCGTGATCACCTGTATCTTTTCGTCAAAGATTTCCTCTGCAATACTGATATCGCCCTTGCCCAGAAACTGCTCAATGTATCGATGGGCAACGGCTAAATTCTGATTTTCTAGATCAGCCACAATTTATTTTCCTGAACGCTTGAATCAACGATAGCGGCGGAGCTAAGATAAATCAAATTGATAATAAAAATGCAAGCCATCATTGAGAATGATAGATTTAAGCGCCATTGATCTCAATTTGCTGGTGGCCTTTGAGGCTCTGTATGCCGAGCAGAGCGTGACGGCAGCGGCCCAGCGCATTCATGTGGGGCAGCCCGCTATGAGTGCGGCCCTGGGCAGGCTGCGATCGCTCTTTGCCGACAATCTGTTTGTGCGCGTAGGTCGCGAGATGAAGCCCACGGCTAAAGCCGATGCGATCGCCCCTCAGGTCGCCACCGCTCTAGCTGCCGTTCGTGCGGCGCTGGTTGAGCCGCAAGTCTTCGATCCCGCCCGGTCAAAAACGGTGTTTCGGCTCGCAACTTCCGACTATTTCGCCAGTCTGATTTTGCCGAAACTGCTGGTGCTGCTAAAAGCGCAGGCGTCCCACATCGATCTGCGTCTGATCACTGTTGAAAAAGAGTCATTTGTCGAGCTTTTAGAGGCAGATATTATCGATTTAGCCCTAGGCACCTTTGCCCATTTGCCTGCCCACATTCTGCTCCAAGACTTGCTGATCGAGCGCTTTTTAGGCGTTTGTCGACAGGGTCATCCAGCCCTTAACCAAGGCCAGGTAAGTCTACAGGATTTTGTCGCCTATCCCCACGCCCTGTTTACGCTGCGGCGAGATGCCGTAGGGATTGTCGATCAAAAACTGACTGAGCAGGGATTGCAGCGGCGCATTGCGCTGACGGTGCCCTACTGGTTTGCGCTGCCAACGGCGATCGCGGCCTCTGACCTACTGGCAGCTATCCCCTCCTGCTTAGAGCAGCACTTTACCCGGTACTACCCCGTACAGTGTTTTGAGCTGCCCCTGGCGCTGCCCACCTGGAGCGTGGCAATGGCCTGGAGCAAGCTCAACGACCGCGACCCAGCTAATCTTTGGCTGCGCTCCACTATTCAAGCTATTAGCCAGGACCTGGAGCTATAGTTTCCCCCAGACGCCCCTCAGCTGACGGCCTCAGCCCGCAGAGAAGCGCTAGAGAACCGGCTTGCGTTTCTAGATCGCGGGTCTATATGTAGAGCCGTAACGCAAACCGGGTTTGCCATTTCCTGGCCCCTTACAATGAAACATACATTACCGGCTTAACCCTATGTCTGTAGAAACCGTTGGCAGCCCGCCCCCTGAGGCCGATCAAGTGCGCTCCGTGCTGGAGCAGCAGCTGCCAGACATTATTGCCAGCTTTAACCAGGTGCTGCGCGACCAGTACGGAATTTCGGGCATTAGCGTGGGCGGGTTTACCGTAGTGCCTGAGAGTGCGGTAGCGTCTAAAGTCACCTGCGATCAAGACGGCTGCTCGATCGACTAGGGCAAGGCATTCCTGCGCATGCCCTCCACTGGCAATCTATTTCAGCTGCCCAGTCCACTGCCTGCGGTGGAGGTGTTTACGGCCCTGGTTGAGACACCCCACCTGCGAATTGAGCGCATTATTTCGACTGGGCAGACAACACCCCCCGGTGAATGGTACGACCAGGGCCAGGCCGAGTGGGTGATTTTGCTGCAGGGTAGCGCCACTCTCACCTACGCAGATGGTACGGCGCTAACCCTGGAACCTGGCGACTACGTGCTGATACCGGCCCACGTGCGTCATCGGGTCGACTACACCAGCCACGAGCCGCCCTGCATTTGGCTGGCTGTACACGGCGAGCTAGTACCCCCAACCGACTAACTCGGCTTTCGCGAATGGAAGCCATCCAATGGACGCAGGTTTCAATCGTAGGAATCAGCAGTTCTGTAGAGGTCGCTGAGGCTGCTGCACTGGTTAGGATGAGAGCAACCAACTTGTCCCAGCAGACACCTCCAGGAGATAGGCGTGGATATTGACAGAGCAATGGTCAGCCCAGGGAGCGTGTTTGCCACCCCAGCCGAGGTGTGCAACAGCTCAGAGCTAACCCTGGAGCAGAAGGTTGAAATCCTGCGCCGCTGGGAATACGATGCCCGCGAGCTTCAGGTGGCTGCCGATGAAAACATGGCAGGCGGCGAAGCGGTATCTCTGGAGGATGTCTTGGCGGCGCTGCATCAGTTAGGAGACGGGGCAGGGCCATCGACTCCGATCAAGCAGTAAAGAGAGTTCCCGACGCCCTAAGCGTGGCCACCGCTACACAAGAGATGCAGTTTCAGTTTTTGTAACCATCCTGACTTCACCTGCACCTTCTCGTAGGTTAAGGGCATAGGTCTGGAAGGAGTACGAGGATGAGACGCCCATTCAAATGCTGGTTGCCATTAGGCGCATTCGTCTTGAGCGGAGCCTTGCCCATTGCCCTCACCTCCACCAGCCTGCAGGCGGCGGAGCTAGCTGTTCCCGAATTGTCTTCGGTGCCGCCGATTGTGCAGCGCCAGCAGTACAGCCGCGATCGCCAGGTGATTGAGCGCACCCAGGCCATGGTGTACGACCCGATCGCTCGCCAGCTAGCCGAGTCATTTGACCTAAACGTGCTCAACGTCACCTGGGAGGATACTGGGCGCTTCTACGGATCGGCGGTGGGGCCAAACATCAGCGACATGACCATTCAGGTGCAGCAGCGAGACCCCGACACCGGGCGCTACCAGCTCCACCTGATGCCCGTCATTCGCCACCCCAATTTTGAAGACCTCAGCGCCGACATTCCCCTTGAGAATTTTTTAGTGCTGGTGGGTAACGAGCGAGGCGAAGACCTGCGGCGGGTGCCCCTCAACGAAGTGCTGGGCGACCTGCGCCGCTACCTGCACGAGTCCGAGTCCTGGGCTGGGCGGCGGCAGTCTCTGCTGGCCCCTCGCGATAGCCACGTTTTGGTTAGCGCCCAGGCCTGCTTTTTGCCCATTCCGCAGTCGGGCCTGGCCACCTTTAACCCCGTGCTGTTTAACTACCAGTCGCGCCCTGGCGACCCGGCGGTGCTGACCATTCTCGCCACCCGCGAGGGCACCAGCGTGACCGTGATCGACAATCAGCGCGACGGGTTTGAGGCGGGGCAAACCTGGGGCCAGCGGCTGTTTTTTAACAAAAATGGCGAACGGGCCAGCTTTACGGGCCAGCGGCTAAGCGATTTTCAAACCCAGCCGGGGGATGCCGACAGCTCGCGCCCCGGCGGTGAGGTGGTCGAAGCCGATGAGGGCCTAAATATGGTGCTACTGATTCAGGTGCCGCTCAAGCAGCAGACCCCCGTGCGGCAGTCTTTTGACAGCGGTATTGCACCCCTGGCGGCGGCCCCTGCGATGGAGAGCAGTCGCGCTCCCAGCGATGTAGAAGCAGCCGTGATTGGCCGCGGCGCAGTGGAGGGGCCGTTTACCGAAATCGACAATCTCGCCATTGAGCGCGATCCCGACTACCCCATTCGGGTCACGGTGCAGTTTTACAAAGCCACCAGCAACGGCGTGGTCTCAGAAGCCGATATGGCCGAAATTCGCCAGCAGATCGATCGCGTCTACGCCGATGCCGACTACGTGGGCAGCCTGGTGGTAGATGGCCCCAGCGATGGTCAAGGACCGGCCAGAGGCCAACGACCCACCGAGCACGATGGCCCCAAGGATGAGCCCCCCGACTGGTGGCAGCGCTTCTGGTGGTTCCAGCGCGGCGGCAATGACGGTTAACACCTAATCCTAGGGGCATTGTGATGTGTCGCACGCTGTAAAGTTTTTCCTCCTCAGGCGACATAATGTTATGTCGCTACGATCGGGTGGTTCAAGTAGGATTCGCCCTAAAAATCGCCACCCCTTCGACTTCGCTCAGGGAGCGGCTAGGTTTTTTATCGTTAGAGGTACCGCGCTAGCAGCATGGACGTTTGGAATGAGCTGTGTAATGTCCTAACGCTCAATAGTGAAGTCATCAAAGTGCGCTGAGCCGTTATAAGGTTCGGTCTCTACCTGGGTGACTCGGGCACCTGAGGGTCCATGGTTAGCCCAATCGAGCAGAGCGTTTACCTGGTCGCGGGTACCCACGGCTACAATTTCAACGGTGCCATCGGGCTGGTTGCGCACGGACCCCTTAACGTCCAGCTGCTGGGCTGTCTGGCGGGTGTGGTAGCGAAATCCAACCCCCTGTACGACGCCATGCACTACCGCTCGGATCTGTTCCATTGATTGACCTCTAGTCCTCTGTCAGGGCGATATCGACAGGTGTAATTGAGTGGATGGGTAGGGGAGATGGGGGAGGTGGGGAGCAACACATGGTGCATTCTACTTGGGGGCGTAGATGGACTGCACAAAGCGATCGCGCCCAGCCAGATCGAGCCAGATTTGAATGTCGCGGTAGCCGCCCTGCGCCTCCAGCATCGCCTTGACCGCCTCGCCCTGGCCCGCCATTGTTTCGACCAGCCACAGCCCTTCTGCAACCAGGTAATCGGGGGCCTGGGTAACGAGAATGCGCAGGGCCGTGAGGCCGTCGTCGCCCCCGTCCAGGGCGGCGGTGGGTTCGTGATTCACCTCTGGCTGCAGAGTGGGCAGCAGCGCCGAGGGAATGTAGGGCGGGTTGGAGACCACGGCGCTGAGCTGGTTTCGGTAGGTCGCCAGCGGCTCAAACCAGGAGCCGTGGTAGAAGGCAATGCGATCGCGCAGGCCCACTTTAGTGGCGTTTTCGGCGGCGATCGCCAGCGCTTCAGCGCTCAAATCGACGGCTAGAATGCTGGCGGCAGAAAAGGTCTGGGCCAGCCCCAGGGCGATCGCGCCGCTGCCCGTGCCCATATCTGCCCAAACGCCCGCCGCTAGCTGATCCCCAATCGGGCTGTTGGCGATCGCCGCCGCCGCCAAGTCGATCATCAATTCTGTTTCGGGTCTGGGGATCAGTACCGCTGGGGAGACGGACAGGGTGAGGTCGCGCCAGGGGGTTTCACCGACTAAGTACTGCACAGGTACTCGCTGGGTGAGCCGCTGCTGCCAGCGTCGCTCTAGCTCGGCGAGAGGGTAGCGCAGGTGAATATGCGATCGCGACTGTACTGTGCCGAGCCTCAGCGCTAGCCCGTCGATATCGGCTACCGCCAGCAGCAGCCAGTCTACTTCTCGCGCCTCAACTCCTGCGGCTTGGGCGGCTTGGCGGGCGCTTTCGCGCCAGGCCCAGAGGTCATGGCCGGTGACGGAGTGATCGTCTGTCATAGATCTAATTGCCTGATTGAGGCGTGGACTGTGATGTGCAGGGATTGAAGTTGCAAGCCAGATTTGCTGCTGGGGGCTTTTCGATCGCCCCCAGACCCCGTCGACCAGGGCTGTTCCGCCACCCTGGACCCAACGGAAAGGAGTAATCGATCATCGGTTTAAACCTATGTTCTGCAAACGGACCAGTGATCAGCAAATTCCCCTCACCCCCTCATCTCCTCACCTTCCCCATCTCCTCACCTACTTACCCACCTACTCGCCTACCCACCTACCCACCTAC
>PYER01000169.1 GCA_003017855.1 filamentous cyanobacterium CCT1 | reverse complement strand
CCCCAGGTCAACACCAACCAGTCGAAAGACGTCACCCTGCGGCTGATTGGCACGGGCGTGTCGCAGATCAACGACATTCGTGACAAAGCCCAAGAAGATTTGGGCTTTAAGTTTGACATGCGCGCCCTCAGCACCGAAGAAAACAACCAGATCGCCATTACCCAGCCCGGCCAGTACGATATCTTCGACGGCGAGTACTTTAGCCTGCCTCTGGTGGTGCCCTCCGGTAACCTTCAGCCCATCGATATCAAGCGCATTACCAACTACGACCAGATTGTCTCCTTCTTCAGAACCGGCGAGTTTAAGGGCATGCCGGTTGAGGAATCTCAGGGTACGGCCCCCTTCAAGGTGCAGTACCTCACCGGCCCCGACTCTAAAGAATTCTCAGACACCCCCACCGACTTCGCCACTCTAATTCCCTTCCAGTACAACGCCGATACCCTGGGCTATCGCCCCGATCTGGTCGGTCGCCCCATTGAGAGCTGGGGAGAACTGTTCAACGAAGAGTTTAGGGGCAAAACCTCCATCCTCGATATTCCTCAAATCGGCATCATGGATGCGGCCATGGTAGCTGAGTCGCTGGGGCTGATGACCTTTGCCGACAAGGGCAACATGACCAGAGCCGAAATTGATCAGATCATCGAAATTTTGAAGGAGCAAAAGGCCAACGGCCAGTTCCGCGCCTTCTGGAAAACCTTTGACGAGTCGGTCAACCTGATGAGTTCGGGGGAAGTAGTGCTGCAGTCGATGTGGTCGCCAGCTGTTACTGCCGTACAGTCTCAGGGCATTGAGTGCATCTACGCGCCGCTCAAGGAGGGCTATCGGGGCTGGGGCGGCGGCATTGGCCTCTCCAAAAACCTAGAGGGCGTACAACTCGATGCCGCTTACGAGTACATCAACTGGATGCTCGACGGCTGGGTAGGCGCATTTCTCGGTCGCCAGGGCTATTACAGCGCTGCTCCCGAAGCCGCCCGCAAGTTTATGTCGGCCGCCGAGTGGGACTACTGGTACGAAGGCCAGCCCGCCGCCGAAGATATCGTTGACCCCTTCGGCAAAACCCTCGCTAAAACTGGCGCTAGCCGCGACGGGGGCTCCTTTGACGAGCGCTTTGGCAACATCGTCTGCTGGAACTCCACTATGGAAGAAAACACCTACCTGGTGCAGAAGTGGAACGAGTTTATTGCCTCGTAGGAAGAGTGATGGAGAGATAAGGGGATGGGGAAGATGAGGAGGATTTGATCTCCCCGGCTTCCTCACCCTCCTCATCGCCTCACTTCTAGTTCATCACGCCCGACGATTTCCTCACTATCTCCCCTTATGTCTGAAACCTGGAAAGCCCTCAAGCCCTACGCGCTGATCACGCCGCAGACATTGGTGTTTTTAATGTTTTTGGTTTTCCCCATTCTCATGATCGGGGTTGTGAGCTTTTGGGAGTTTAACGGCTACTCAATGACTCCGGCGTTTACCTTCGATAACTATCGGGGAATTTTGACCGACGTAACGCTGAAGACTTACCTGAACACCTTCAAATTTTTAGGGTTGACCTGGCTGGCAACGCTGCTAATTGGCTATCCGGTGGCCTATTTTCTGGCGTTCCATGTGCCGAAGCTAGAGTGGCAAATTTTGCTGTTTCTGGTTTGCACCATTCCCTTCTGGACCTCGAATATCATCCGCATGATCTCCTGGGTGCCGCTGCTGGGGCGGGAGGGGTTGGTCAATCAGGGACTGATGAGTATTGGTCTGATTCAGGAGCCGCTACAGTTTTTGCTGTTCTCAGATTTTGCGGTGGTGCTGGGCATGGTGCACCTCTACATCATTTTTATGATTGCGCCTATTTTTAACAGCCTGATGCGCATCGAACGATCGCTGATCACCGCTGCCGAAGACTTGGGTGCGTCTGGTTTCCAGGTTTTCAAAGAAGTTATTCTGCCGCTGTCTGCGCCGGGCATTGCCATTGGCTCAATCTTCATCGTTACGCTGATTATGGGCGAATTTGTAACGGTGCGACTGATGGGAGGGGGCCAGTCGGCCTCGGTGGGCAAGCTGATTCAAACCCAAATTGGCAGTCTGCAATATCCCCTGGCTGCGGCTAATGCCATGGTGCTGTTAGCGGTGACCATGCTGATCATTATTTCCATTCTGCGTGTGCTCGATATCCGCAAAGAGCTGTAAACGCTCATCCCTTTCCAGGAGGGGATGCAGCAAGCCATAGGGTGGGCACTGCCCGCCATCCACCCGTGAGAATCACCCATGCAAAAACGTTCTCTTTCCTTCTATCTGCTCCTGGCATTCTTCTGCCTGTTCGTGCTGTTTCTCTACGGCCCGATGATTACCATCTTTATGCTGTCGCTACAGGGGCCGGATGGCGGGCTGACGTTCCCCATGCGGGGCCTGAGCCTTTACTGGCTGGGGCAGGTATTTCAAGAGCAGCGGGTGGGCAATTTTATTGAACCGTTTGTGCGATCGCTCCTGCTCGGCGTTGCCGTGATGGCCATCACTATTGCGGCCTCAGTCCTGGCCAGCATGGGCTTTCGGCAGCGGTTTAAGGGCTCTACGGTAATCTTTTACCTGACCATCGCCAGCCTGATTGTGCCCAGCATTCTGGTTTCTCTCGGTATTGGGGTGGTGTTTCAGGTGATGGGCTGGCCCACCAACTGGTTTACCTCGGGCCTGGGGGCGCACCTGACCTGGACGCTGCCGATCGCATTCCTGATCATGCTTGGCATTTTTAACCGCTTTAACCCCTCCTACGAGGAGGCCGCCCGCGACCTCGGGGCCACCGATTCTAAAACCTTCTGGGAAATCGTGATGCCGCTGATTGCGCCCAGCCTGCTGGGCGTTGGGCTGCTGACCTTTACCCTCTCCTACGACGAGTTTACCCGCACGTCGCTGGTGTCGGGGCAGAGCAACACCCTGCCGCTCGAAATCTTCGGCATGACCACCAACGTCACCTCTCCCGCCCTCTATGCCCTGGGCACGCTAACAACGGTATTCTCAGCCTCGCTGATTTTAATTGCCTTCTTTGCCTACAATGCGATCGCCCAACGGCAGCGGGGCAAAGCGTAGAGAAAATCTTACAAAAGATGCCCCGATCGCCCCATCGGCTGGCCTGCCGACTAGGATGGGCCAATGGAAAGAGACTCATTTTTGGCCCTGCTGCGGCAGCATCGGGCGATCGCGGTCATCCGCGCTGACGATGTTAGCTCAGGCTTACACCAGGCTCAAGCGGCTGCAGCGGGCGGCATCCGGCTGATTGAAATTACCTGGAATAGCGCTCAGCCTGAGCAGCTGGTCAGCATTCTCAGGCAGCAGTTGACCCACTGCACTATTGGTATCGGCACGGCCTTATCGATCGCTGATCTAAGATGTGCGGCAGCGGCTGGGGCGCAGTTTTGCTTTTGTCCCCATACTGATGCCCGGTTGATCGAGACCGCGCGGGGGCTGCAAATGCCCATTGTGCCCGGTGCCCTGACGCCCAACGAAATTGTGGCCGCCTGGCAGGCCGGGGCCAGCGCCGTCAAAGTCTTTCCAGTCAGCGCCGTGGGGGGCGCTAGTTACATTCGCAGCCTGCAGGGGCCATTGGCCCACATTCCCCTGGTGCCCACGGGCGGCGTCACCGTGGAGAATGCGGCGGCTATGGTTGGGGCTGGGGCGATCGCGGTCGGCCTCTCCACCGGGCTATTTCCGAGCGCGATGGTTGGGGCTCGCAACTGGGCTGCCATCACGATGTTGGCCAAGGGGTTAGTGGATCAGCTGTCGCTCTCAGGCACAGCACTTCCTGAAGGCGATCGCCGTACGGTCCTAACTTCCTAGCTTAAAGGCTTCCACGCACAGGGCATAGATACCGCCAACCTTAAAGCTGTTGATACAGTCAAGCCACAGCGGTTTGGGCACCTTTTTGAGCAGGTCTGGGTCGCGCCAGGGGCGACTGTAGGCCAGCCAGCTCACAAATTCTGCCCCCAAGACTAAAAACGCTGATACCGCCGTATCTTGCACCGCCGCCTGCCCCGCGATCGCCGACAGCGACACCGCAAAAAAGTAGCCCAGCAGCAGGCTAATCAGCACCAAAGACACCCGTCGCCAGGGGTTCACCAGCCACAGGCTAAGCTGATCCCCCAGATCGTCGATCAAAGTACTCAAACGGGTGCGCTGCATGGGTCAACCCCTTAAAATAAAGCCTCAAACTTTAACGCTGGTGCAATGTTTACGGTCCTGACGGGGGCGATCGCGGGCAGCCGGCCAAAATTAGCGCCCACAGGCCGGGTGAATGCCCCCCTGTCCACACACATAGTCCAGCTGATCGGCCTGCAGATTAATCGCTTGAGAAAAGTCTACCCCGGTCAGGGCGGTGCCGGTATCGGGTGCAGCCACCGTAGCGACAAAGCTATCTCCGGGCACTGGCGCCAACGCATTAAACTGCGCGCCAGCAAAATTTGCCCCCGCCAGATTAGCCCCGCTCAGCACAGTGCCTTCCAGATTGGCCTCCGCCAGATTGGCCTGCTCTAGATTGGCCCCGCTCAGGTCGGCCCCTCGCAACCAGCTGTGGCTGAGGTTGCTCTGGCTCAGGTTAGCCGCCCGTAAATCAGCCTCGCTCAGGTTGGCTTCGCTCAGATCGGCCCCTGTCAGATCGGCCTCGGTGAGCTGAGTCGCCGTTAAGGTCGCCTGACGCAGACGGGCGGCCGTCAGGCTGGCCTGGCTGAGGTCAGCATCGGTAAAGTCGGCCCCGACCAGGCTGGTGCCGTCAAACCTGCCGTTGCGAACATCGGCCGCAATAAACCAGGCGCTGCTGGCATTGGCGCCCGAAAAATCGGCGTAGGGGGCTATAGAATTGCTCAGATTAGCCCGCAGCAGGCTGGTATTGCGAAACACGACGTGCCGCAGCTGAGCCGCCACCAGGCTCACCTCGGTCAGGTCTGAACCGCTGAAATCAGTAATCCAATCGTCGAAGGTATCTATGCGGCCATCGGCACCGGGGTCAAACAATTTGGCCTTGCGCAATCGCGCCCCCGACAGCACCGCATTGCGCCACACGACCCCCGCCAGGTTCTGCTGCTCCAGCACCAGGGTAAAGGCGTCGGGGCTTTCAATGATATAACCCAGGTTGGTGCCGCTCAGATCGACCTGGTTCAGGTTGCCGTTGTGCAGCACCATAATTTTGGCCAGGGTGCGCTTCACGGTCCGCTGCCTGAGCTGGGGAATGAGCTGCTGGTCTAACGGCAACGCCAGCAGGTCGTTGGCCAACGCCAGGTTGAGCCGCTGAAGGGCAGGAATCGCCGGGGGGCCAAGGGTGACCAGCGCCTGCTGTAGGGTATCGAGCAGGCGGGGGTCGTCGGTTTGGGCCAGCATATCGACGAGCAGCGGCACCGCGCGGGGGTCTTCGGTCGTGGCCAGGGCCAGGGCGGCGGCCTGGCGATCGCTAAACGAGGTGGCATTGCGGCTGAGATTTTCGACCAGGGCTAAGAACAGCGCGTCTTTGTCACTACTCGCCGCAGGCAGGCGTCGATCGAGCCACAGCGCCCCCGCCCCGGCTAAAACCACAACCCCAGCCAGTACGCCCGCAATCACCGGCAGATGTTGCCGCCAGCCCTTTGGTCCCAGCACCTGAGCCGAGTCTTCAGGGGAAAGCACAATCGCCGTCAGCCCCCCGTACTCTTCGGTGGTCAGCCCCAGCAGCGGTCCCGACGGCAGCGCTAACACTTTGGCCCCGGGGCTGCCGTCGTCTTCGGGGTCTGGGCTGTGGCGCATTGGCAGTACCCCGCCTTGCAACAGCACCACTCGGGTACCGGCCAGGCGATCGTACCAGGTCCGGTGGGCAGGCCGATGCCCCCAGGCGGCCGCCCCTACCCCGCCAACCAGAGCCAATCCTGCCAACCACGGCAAACTGGGAAACGCTCCGCTGGCCAGCCAGATGCCGTAGGCACCCGCAGCCGGGACCCCCCAGCGACACACTTCGCGCAGTAGCGCGGCTTGCAGCCCCGGTACCGAGCGATCAATGGCCACCACCCGCAGCCCCATCCAGGCCTTGGGCAGGGTTTTGCCCCGCGTAGCTAGACAGTACACCTGGCTACTGGCCACCGCTATCGGCAGCACCAGAGCCGTAAACCACAGCAGGTTGGTTAGGGGCGGCACCTCGGCCACCAGGCGCTGACGGGGCAGGCCCAGCGGTCGAGCGATCGCATGCTGCACCGCCACTACCCCTGGGTTTAGCGGCACCTGTTCGACCGTCGGGCGCGATCGCACCGCTTCTCCCAGGCTCCAGGGCAGGGCCACGCTGCCTGCCAGCAGGCTCAGCTCCAGCCCCCAGGCCGCCAGCCGCCGCCAGGCCAGACTAGCAGATCGCCGCTGTTGCTCCGGCACGCGATCGGCAGATACCTGAGCTGAAATGGGCTGAGAGTGAGAGGTCTGCGCCATGAAAACCCTGAAACGATCCAGCCTCTAAAGAAAACAGGAGGTAGCCCGGCACCGCCGCCCGATCAACTGACCCTGACTTCTCAGAATAATTGCCCTTCATCATAGCGAAGGGGCCTCATTTTGGCGGATTTTGGCCCTCAGCATTTCAACGGAGCAAGAAAACCTCAGGCACCCTGAAATCTGGCACATCTACTGTCATAGCTTCCCGTAGCACTGGATACCATAGGGACATATGAAAAACTCTCCTAAAGAAGGAGGACACGCCATGAAGTCTCTGCTCAAGTTCTTTGCTCTGCCCGCCGCTGCCATAGCCCTGGGCGCCGGCGTAGCCTCTGCCCAACCCGTTGCCCAAACTCCCCTCAGCCAGCCCGTGCAGGCCAGCGGTTCTGTCAACCCCAGTCGCCCCTCCAACTGCGGCGTTTTGGGCGATGGGGCCGTCCAGGTTTTGCAGGTCACCCAGGACTTTGCCGCTGTCGACCTGACGGTGAATGGCACCAGTGGCCTCACCCTGCTGATTCAGGGCAGCAATGGCTTCAGCGAATGCCATACCGGCGGTGGCGGCACGATCAACGCCCCTGGGCTGCTCAATCAGGGCACCTACTCCTTCTTCATTGGCAACAGTAGCCAAACGCCCACCAACTACACCCTCACCATCCGCGAAAACTAAGGGCTGCCATCACGTTAATGGCCGATTGATGGCCGATGACCCAAGCATCGATGGTTACAGCACCTAAATCTGTTTTTAGGTCGGGTTGAGTCCGCGTTTGGAGTCAGAACTGTAGCCAGTATTGATAATAGGCCCATCGCTCTGCAGCGCCATAGAAGAACCCCGATCGCAGGATTTGGGGTCTTCTGTTTTTTAGCGGTGGCCGGTTCGCTTAGAACATGGGTAACTGCCAGTGGCGAAAACTCGGGTGCGAACTGACGTATAGCCATCGCTCCAGAAACTCTGGAGTGTCCTAGCCGTTATGGCGATAGCTACAGTTCTGTGATTAAATTTGGGCAGCTACTGAAGCCTGGATGCGTGGATATGGCTGGCCTCATTCCTATTTCAACGCTCTTTATTGGACTGCACGGTCTGATTGCGCTGGTGCTCTCTTATCTGGTCGTGATCGAGCGCACCAGCACCCGAATTTGGCACGGAGCCTCGTTAGCCGATGTGTCGAGCCAGCCAGACTATCTCGAAAACCCAGGCAAATGGGCGGCTTTCGTCGAAGCCTACACGCAAAAGTCTGTGGCTCCCAAAACCGGCGACGACGGCCTGTTGCAGCGCAAAGTGCGCACCTACGGCAATTTTATCGAGTACGTTCCCCTCGCCCTGCTGTTCATTCTGGCATTGGAAGTAATGCAGGCTGCAGCGTGGTTGGTCTGGATGTTGGGCATTACGCTGACCGTGGCTCGCATTGCCCACGCCTGGGGTTTGATCAAAACCTATGGGCCATCGCCAGGCCGGGCCGTTGGGTTTTTTCTGACCTGGTTTGTCTACCTCGTCGGTGCCGGAGCCTGTGTCTATACAGCGCTGCTGGTGCTTCTGGGCCAGGGGTAGCTAGTACTTGACCAAGTTAATTGTGACAGGGGGCAACGGCCTGGGTATACCGTGAACCGTATACCCTGCCTTACCTATCATCTTTGGCTTGGCCGTCTACTAGGGGTTAGCGGCTTAAACTTCGAGCGAAAGCTGCACGTAAGCGGGGTCGCCAACTGGCTCCAGGTTGGAGAGGGTGAGACCTAGCAGGCGCACGGGTTGGCGATAGTCGCAGTGGGTAATCAGCATCTCCTGGGCCCAGGGCAACAGCGGCGACTCGGGGCCGATCGCTGCCACAAACGTGCGGCTGCGGGTGATTTGCCTGTAGTTGGCGTACTTAACCTTGAGGGTAAGGGTGTGGCCCCGGCGGCGCTGCTCCTGCAGGCGGGCCACTAGCTCATTGACGATCCGCGCCAGGGCATCGGTCATGGCGGCAATGGTGGTCAGGTCGGGCGCAAATGATCGCTCGGCTCCGATCGATTTGCGAACGCGGTTGGGGTTGACCTGGCGATCGTCTTCGCCCCGGGCGACACGGTAGTAAAAGCGTCCAGCTTTGCCAAAGCGCTGCACCAGGTCGGGCTCGGCCCACTGCCGCAGGTCGGCCCCGGTGGCGATGCCCAGGGCGTGCATTTTGCGGGCGGTGACCTGACCAATCCCGTGAAATTTTTCGATCGGCAGGGCGGCGATAAAGGCGGCGGCCTGCTCGGGCAAAATCAGGGTCAGCCCGTCGGGTTTGTTTTGGCCGCTGGCCATTTTGGCCAAAAACTTGTTGATCGATACGCCAGCGGAGGCGGTGAGCCGGGTGGTGGCAAAGATGTCCGCTTTGATACGGCGGGCAATCGCCAGGGCCGAGGGTTCCCCCAGCGCGTTGACCGTCACATCCAGGTAGGCTTCATCGAGGGACAGCGGCTCAACCAGATCGGTGTAGCGGGCAAAAATGTCGCGAATTTGTCTCGAAACCGCTTTGTAGACGTCAAAGCGGGGGCGGGCAAAAATTAGGTCTGGGCAGCGCTGCTGGGCAAGGCGGGCCGGCATGGCCGAGTGAATGCCGTACTGGCGGGCCTCGTAGCTGGCGGCGGCCACCGCCCCTCGCTGCTCGGGTCTACCACCCACCACCAGCGGCTTGCCCCGGTACTGGGGAAAATCTCGCTGCTCTACAGAGGCGTAGAACGCGTCCATATCGACATGGAGGATTTTTCTCATAGCGCTGATGGCGGCTGATGGCGGTTATACCCCACTGGGGCTGGGGGCTTTCCCGACCTGTGAAATGGCCGGCTGACCGCGATGATCATAAGTATACAAAGCAGGGAGTTAGGCTATGGTGACCTGGCAATCATCGTCTCGGCAATCGTCGTTTCAACCGCCCATTTGGGGATTGGGCGCGGCCCAGGCTCAAATGGATGCGATCGCCGCCGCCCTGATGCCGCTTGGGGTTTCGCCCTCGGGACAGGTGCAGGTGCCCTCCGTTGAGATCGAGACCACCGCCGATGCGCTGGTGGTAACCGCCTTTTTGCCGGGGGTAGATCCGCAGGCGGTGCAGGTGCGGGCCACGCAAACATCGCTCACCTTTTCCGGCCAGCGGCAGTCGGGCTACCGCAGCGCTCACCCGGCGGGTTCGCTGCTGCAAAGCTTCGGCATCAACTATTTTCAGCAAACCGTGCCCCTGCCCGAGCGGGTGCTCGATCGCCAGGTGCAGGTGGCCTACCGGCAGGGGGCCATCATCGTCACGCTGCCCAGAGATAGAGGCTGGAGGCACCGGTTGGTCAGGGGCTGGCAGCACCTGCGGCGATCGCTGGGGCAGTCGCTCACTGCTCTGGGGCAGCGCCTGTTAGAAGATCGGTAACAGAATCTAAAGCCTAGGTAAGAAAAAGTGTCGGTTGTCACCATCTGATCGACACTTAACGTACGACATTTACGACCAGACCTAGGATTGATTCTGTTTATGAGTGACTTCGACGATTTTTTGCGCCACAAGTACGCCTACGTAGCCATTGGCGAGTTTAAGCCCGGCTGTTTTAGCGAGGCCCGCCAGCTCTACGAAAAGGCGGTATCGACCTACACCGAAGGCTTTAAGGGCGCGTACCTGCTGCAGGAACCAGGCAGCGATCGCGGCATTGCCATCATTCTCTGGGACAGCATTGAGCAGATGGACGGCCACCAGGACGCCGTCTACCAACAGACCCTGGGCAAAATCGCCCACCTGTTTGAAACCCCCCCGGTAACTGCTTTTTACGAAGTGTGTAGCGAAATCGGGCTGCCCCAGCTGTTAGCCACCGCCACCGCCCAGGCGGGCCGCTAATCGATCGCCCGCGCTCGACGTTTTGAACGCTAGTGCCTGACTCGCGCCCTGAGCCATGGCTCGACGCTATAGATGGAGCCCCCTCGATAGTCCATGGCCAGGCGCGACCTGCACCGCGCTTTTGCGTTCTGACAAGACCGGCGAAAATGCCGGTTTGCTGCATTCAGCCGAAGAATAGGAGCGCTAGCGCTACCCTGGTCAAGATTTTGGTCTCATGGTTGCCCTGATGCCAGTTCGCGGGGTTTAGTGTTTAAATGCAAAGCCTTTAAAAAAATCGCTCCAGTCTCTAAAACTGGGATAAGCTAATTGGCGATGTTCGCTGCTCCTACGATCGCCATTGGAACCATGAACGGTCGACTCCGCACTCTGCCACGGCTATCTTTTGCTGCTCTGCCCAAACCCCGCTGGGTAAAGACGCTAGCCTCTCATTTAAGCAAACTAATCAAGACCTTGCCCCGCCCTCAGACTCTGCTGGGGTTGGGGATATCAACAGCACTAGTGGTGGTAGTCTTCATGCCCCGCTCGACGCCAACCGCCAACGCCCAAGAGCTCGCCGCTGCTCTGTGGACCAGGGCCTCCTTCCCGGTCGAAAATTTTCAAACCTATACCTCCCCCTTTGGCTACCGCAGTGACCCCTACAGCGGTAGCTCTCGTTTTCATTACGGGTTAGATTTAGCTGCCCCCAACGGCAGCTACATTCGCAACTGGTGGGCCGGAGAAGTGCTCTGGGTCGAAGGTGACGGGGCCTGCGGCACCTCCATTGCGATCAAATCGGGCGAATGGACCCACATTTACTGCCACATGCAGGGGCATGTGGAGGGCAGTGGCCAGGGCAAAACCATGGTCGATCGCGACGGCGGCATTCAGCTCAGAGCCGGTCAGACCCTGCCTGCCGGGGCCCGCATTGGCCGGGTGGGCATGACGGGCCGCACCACCGGCCCCCACCTGCACTGGGGCCTCAAATATCAGGACAACTGGGTCGATCCGGCTCTGGTGCTGCGGGCTATGTACGTGGGCCAGCAGGCGGCGCTGTAGGCGGCGGTGCCCAAGCGGCGGCGGTGGCTAGCCCGACTCAGCCTGGGACTAGTGGCGATGGTGTTTGTGGTGGGAGCCGCGATCGCTAGCCCCGCCCCTGCCCTGGCCGCTGACGGCCACCCTCTCCTCACCCTGGACCTGCTGCGCCAGCGGCTGGCTGCCCCGGTACAGCGGGAAGGCAGAGCGGCTATTGACCTGCGCTACTACACCCTTGACCTGCGCCCCGACAGCCCGCTGACCGACAGCTTTTATCGGCTGCTCAGCAGCAGCTTACAAAAGCCGGCCACAGCGCCTGCCCTGGACCTCAGCTACGCCGTAGTGCAGGGCGACCTTGACCTACAGCGGCTGGGCCAGCGCGAACCCCTCTACGGCGATACCCTCTCGCCGTTGCTGAGCGAGGCGGGCCAGGCGCAGCTCAAGCGCGATCGCCAGCGACTGCTTCAGCTCAGCCGGCTGTCGCAGTCGCTGCTGATTCAGGGCCAGGGCAGCAGTCAGCAAATTTATTTATTCAAGGCGCCGCTGGTGGCGGTGCAAACTCGCTTTGGCGGGCAGGTGCTGGGGGGCGATACCTTCTTTTTAGGGCGGGTGCTAGCTAGTGGCGCTGTGTTTGAGCAGGGGCTGTCGCTGTCGGGGGCGCGCTTTAACCGGACGGTAAACCTGTCGGGTGCCGACTTTCGCCAGGGGGTGCAGGCCAAGGGCAGCCTGTTTTTTGATGCTGTCCGTTTTGACCAGAGCCAGTTTCGGGCCGGGGCCAATTTTCAAGGGGCCGAGTTTAAAGCTGATGTCAACTTTAGCCGAGCGGTGCTGGCGGGGGATCTGAACTTTGGTCGGGTGCAGTGGCAGGGGGTGACTGACTTTGCCCGCACGTTCTGGCTGGGGTCGGCCTTTTTTGTGCGCAGCTACTTCGCCAAAGCGCTGTTTTTCACCGAGGCTCGCTTCGACGCGCCGCTGGTGCTGCGCCAGGCCCGCTTTGGCGAACCGGTCAATCTGCGCAACGCCATGGTGGGCAGCGAGGTGGACTTGGGCGATGCCCTGTTTCTGCCTGCGGCCTACCTGAATGTGACCGGGCTGGAGTTTAGCCTGGAGCAGACCCAGATTTTGGGTACCCCCGGCAAAATTGGCCGGGTATTCTCGGTGCCGCAGCTGGCGGGCAACGAAACCCTGCTGCGCAACCTGGAGCGCAACTTTCGTCGCCTGGAGCAAATCAGCGACGCCAACTACATCGCCTATACCGCCGAGCGCCTGCGCCTGAAGGCCTGGCAGCAGCGGCTGCTGGGTACCAACATCAACACCGCCTCGGTACCAGCCCTGGTGCGGACAGGTTTTACCGAAACCCAGGCGGCGGCCCTGGTGGAGCAGCGCCAGCGCCAAACTTTCATTGGGACTGAGGGGGTGCTGAGCGTGCCGGGGGTTGACCTGGCGGCGTATTTGAAGGTGCGCGATCGCATTTTTGCCCGCGATGCTTACCCCATTGCCCAGCGGCTGGCGCTGGGGCTGCGCTGGCTGTGGCTGGGGGGGCTGGTGGTGCTGAGCCGCTACGGCACCAGCTTTGGCCTCACCTTTGGGCTGGGGCTGGTGGCGATTCCGACCTTCGCGCTGATGTTTTGGCTGGTCGATCGCTATCGTCGCCGCCGCGCCCCCGCTATTCTGCCACCAATCGAGGAGGGGCTGTGGCTAGCTGGGGGCTGCAGCCTGCTGCTGGGTTTGGGGCTCAATGCCCTACTGCGCGCCGCCGACTACCCGCTGCTGACGCTGGGCTTTTTGTTTATGTTGTTGGTGCCGGTGCCCGCCGTGCTGATTGGTCTAGTGATCAAGCGGGGCCGCTACCACGACCTGATGGAAGAGAGCTACTTTGTCGAAGACGGCAGTATGCGCCAGCTGAGGCTGCTGATTGCCCGGCTGCCGGTGATTCCGAAGTTTCCGTTTTTTCGCGATCGCTACACCTACCTGCTGCTCGATCGCCGCTGGAACTGGCTCAACTACCTCGACTTTAGCCTCAACAACTGGCTTAAATTTGGCTTTAATGACATTCGGTTACGAGACGAGCAGGTACCCGGACTCATTACCGCGCTGGTGTGGTATCAATGGGGGTTGGGTCTGCTCTACACAGCACTGCTTCTGTGGACGCTCTCGCGCACCATTCCTGGTTTAAATCTCCTGATTTACTTCTAGGAGCTGTCATCAACTCATCAATGACACGCCCTAGCGTCGCTGTTGGCTATCCATTGACCGTTGACTTTCCCCTGTGATCCAATCTTCTTCCGATCTCAACCATCAGGCTAAATCCGATCTGCGCCGTCGCCTGATCAGCGCCCGCCAGAGCATTCCCCCCCAGGTGTGGCGACAAAAAAGCGATCGCATCTGCGCCCACCTGCTCAACTGGAGCTACTTTCGCCAGTGCCGGGTGATCCTGGCCTATACCAGCTTTCGCCAGGAGCCCGACCTCAGCCCGTTGACGGCCCACCACCAGCACTGGGGCCTGCCCCGCTGCGTCGAAAAAAGCCAGTTAAACTGGCACTACTGGTCGTCCCAAAACGCCTGGCCTCTGCGCAAGGGGGCCTTCGGCATCGTCGAACCCCACCCCAGGTCGCCCCAGATCGACCTCTCTCTCGTCGATCTTATGCTTGTTCCTGCCGTGGCCTGCGACGTGCGCGGCTACCGCCTCGGCTACGGCGGCGGCTACTACGATCGCCTGCTCAGTCAGGCCCCCTGGCAGAGCATTCCCACCGTGGGCATTGTGTTTGAGTACGCTCGTCTGCCCAGCCTGCCCCGAGATATCTGGGATAAACCCCTGGCCGGCGTCTGCACCGAAAGCGGTTTGTTCTTGGGTGAAAAATAGCGCCCTTTCTCCCTACGGGAGACGCTAGCGCGTTGGCGAAGCCTGTCCACAGGACAAACGACTCCGCTCAGACCGACCCTCACTTTCCCCTTCGACTCCGCTCAGGGACCGCTCAGTCCCCTTACCCTTCGACTCCGCTCAGGGAC
>PYER01000168.1 GCA_003017855.1 filamentous cyanobacterium CCT1 | reverse complement strand
GGGTCGGGGCCTCGTCAGCAGCAGGGGGCGCTGGGTCAGTGGGTTCCAGATCGGCCGCTGGCGCTGACACCGCCGGTTCAGGGTCGGCGTCTTTTTGGCGGCGGGGCTTGACCTTGGCCGGAGCGTCGGTCTGAGACAGGACGGGAGGTGCCGCCACCTTGTCGGTAGTGCCGCGCTTTTGCTGAATCAGAACGCTGTATTCGTCTTCGGGTAGGCTGGCCTTCAGCAGACGGCTGATGGTGCTGTTGCTGACCCCATAGCGCTCCGCCAGTGTGGAGGTCGTTTCCTGGGGCTGGCGGTACAGACTCAAGATAGATGTCTTGTCAGCCTCAGTTAGCTTTTTGGGTGCCATGCCTTGGGTTCCGTAACAATGCCATCTAATATTTTAAGGCTAATATCTCTGCAGAACCTGCAATGGCTTTAGCCGCGCCGCCGTCGGGTGCTGCGCCGAGAATTTACAGAAACCGCGTGCTCAACGACGGCGCCGAGGCCAAAAAACACTGCCGAAAATGTCCAAAAGACCTCCCACAGGCTGCCCTCTATGTAGGAGTCGGTGTTGACGGCGTAGGCAAAAAACATGTCGGCGATGTAAAGGCAAAAGGCCGCGATCGCAATCAGCTTCCAGGACTGCGAGTAGCGCCCGCCCCAAAAGGCCACCAGCAGCGTGCCCGCAATAATCAACAGCACCACGTCGCCAATCAGGTACAGCAGGCCTACCCCATCGGCCAGCGGTTCGAGGATGCCATCGAGCTGGAGTACCCAATCAGGTGCCGTTGAAGTTTCTGCTACTGACTCTGGCACGGCTGGGGGTGCAGCTTCAGGTGCGACCTCCGGGGAGGCTTCGGGTGCTGCTGGGGACGCAGTTTGAGCCAGATAGAGCGTTGGCGCTGGCGCCCCGGGTACCACCGCCGCCTCCGCCGCCGCCAGATTGACAAAAATGGTCAGCAAAATGCCGCCCAGACCAATACCGACCACCATCAGCCACTGGGGCAGCTCCAGATTGAGTCGCCGCGGCAGCACCGCCTTAAACATGCCAGCGGCCAGAAAAATGTAGCTAAAAATGTAAAAGAAATCGCCCAGGGATACCGCCGGGTCGAGCCCCCAGATATTGCCCCAAAGAAAGAACATGACGTTGCCCAGCACGTAGAACAGCAGTCCCAGGCCAATCCAAAACCAGACGTTGCGCCCGCTGGCAATTTGGGTACTGCGCCAGTTGCGAAAGCACAGCAGCCCCGCCAGGAAAAACGCCCCCGTTTCAAGCAGGTTAATACCCAGTAAAAACCAGGCGGGCTGGGCACCGTCTTCCCCAGGAGCCGTAAACAGCAGAAAGAACAAAAGCGTAACGACGCCCCAGGCAATGCAGGCTCCCACCAACAGCGGAGTAGACGAGGAACTGGCAGACGAGGGGGTTGATGACTTGCTCAAGGGTTCACTCCTAAGGAACTCAACGGCATCAGTGCCGACCTGAAAATCAGCGCTGGCCCCTTGAGGGGCAACTTTGACCATCGCCACAGCGGCGCGGCCTCGCTGGAGTGCGCAGCGCAACGCCTGAATTGTATCGACTCCCTCCGCCCATGGGCGGCTAGTCTGCAAGAATAGATCTAATTAGTCGTCCAGAGCAATAATTCTTAAACTTTAGCGCCATTCCTACGCCCGCTAAGGCTGTCATCAATTCGTTGCTGATGGCCCAAGAATCAGCGGTTACAGCCCCTAGCCTGTTTTTGGGGTCGGGCGTGGCCACGCTGATGGGTTGATGATTTCGGCCAGAATTGACGACACGCCCTAGGCCCACAGCTTGCCGCTGGGCGACTGCTGCAGCCACCGCCGAAACAACGCCTGCTCATTAACGGTGAGGTCTTCGATCGCCTCCAGGGCGCGATCGGTAAAGTTGGCGTTACCAAAGAAGTCTTTACCCACCCGATGGGTCTCCTCCAGCAGCCGATGCAGGTGGTGGTCTTGCCAAGGGGGCAGCTGAGGCATGGCCAGCGGGTCTACGGTCAGCAGGTTTTTTACCGCATCGGGGGTCACCGCCTGGGGAAACTTCCAGGCCGCAAACATCTTGCCAATGTCGCCCTCAAACTGACGGGCCTGCTTGGCCCCCAGCAAATCCTCCACATCCATATACAGCACCTGCAGCATCAGCAGGCAGGCTTTGATGTAGGTGGCCTCGGCTGTTGGGGTGCCAGTATCTGGCCCAGCCTCATCAAACTGGTCAAGGCGAATTTTGCCCCAAATGCTAAAGCGATCGGGTTCTTCAAGCAGCACACAGGCCTTGCCCCGGTTGTCGGTCAGGTCGCGCCACAGCGCTCTGGCATCGTCTTCCTGGGCAGCGGTAAACACGCTCAGCAGCCGAAAGGTTTGCCCCTGGTACGACAAAATTGGAATTTGCTGATCTTTTTGAGGATGGTGCATCGTTTTGATGTCAACATCCTGCCGCTTGAGGATAAACATGTTATGGCTTGCTGACTCCTAACTGAGGTGAGTACCTGCAGTAGGCGGCGGCTGCAACGGTAAACCGCACCCTTATTACTGCGTCATCGTGATGGGATAGAGCTTGGCAACCCCTCGCAACGGTGAGATCTATGGAGTAGGTGACTTATTTTAGCGGCACTCACCACCTCGGCAGCATTCGCCGTTGTTTTTTCAATATTCTATTCGTCCCAGTCTGCTCTGAGAGCAACCAGCACCCCCTAAAATATAGAGTGATCAGGTTTGGGCCATTAGCTCAGCGGATAGAGCAACCGCCTTCTAAGCGGTCGGTCGCTGGTTCGATCCCAGCATGGCCCGTTTTTAGGTAAATCTATGACTAGCGTACCCTCGCCCCTGGGTCACATCTGTTGCCCAGATCTACCCCAGGCTTCAGCACTGGGCAGTGGGAGGACGAAAGCGCTACGCTGGCTGTAGTTCTTAACTCCAGACAGGCATACCCTTTGGACGACGCAGACCTACAGGCCAAACTCAAGAAGCTAGAGGCAGAACTCAACACCGCCGCGCCTCCGGCTGCTTCGCGCTCAACCGACAAGCCAGCCCCGGCACCTCAGAGCTGGGGACAACGGTTGAAGGGCAACGCGCTGTTGCCGGTCTATCTGGTGGCGATTCCCTGGGCGCAGGAAATTGTTGACCAGGTGGTGTTTGGCGGTCGCTGGAACCTGCCGCTGCACCCCCGCAGCCTTGAGGGTCTACCGGGCATTTTTCTATCGGCTATCTCTCACTCGGGGTTTGCCCACTTGATTGGCAACACCATCGGCTTTTTGATCTTTAGCTGGCTGATTTTGGCTAAAAGTCGCCGCGACTACTGGATCACCCTGCTGGTGGGCTGGATTGGGGGTGGCGTAGTGGCCTGGCTGCTTGGCCCTAGCAGTGTGCACGGCCTAAGCGGCGTGGTGTATACCCTGTTTGGCTATCTTCTCTGTATCGGCTGGCTAGAGCGGCGGGTGGTGCCGCTGCTGATTTCGATGTTTGTGCTAATCAACTACAGCTACTTCATTTTTGGCATGTTCCCGACTCAGCCGATGGTGGCCTGGTGGGGGCATTTATTTGGCTTTTTGCTGGGCATTGTGGCAGCCTACGGGGTGTATCAGGAGCCGGAGCGGCGGAAGTAGAGAGATGAGGGAGTGGGTAGTTGATGAGTGCGCGGGTGCGTGGGTGCGCGGGTGGATAAAGCGGATTGTGACCTGGCGGTAGTTGGGTGGAGTGGAATTGTTAGCGTTAATACCGAATCCGAATCGCATATCCCTAGTTCCAAACAGGTGGCCTGGGTAGAGGCATAAGCTAAGCTAAGCCAGAGGCTTTACGGTGTTTGCCCAGCCCAACCGAGGGTAGCCAAGGTGGATTCAGTATGGGACAGGCTCGAAGTGGCTTGGCTGTGGAGAAACCCAGGGTTGTAGGGCTGTCACGCGGGGGACGTAGAGGGGATGGCGGGGTTGGCCGGTGCGGTTGCGGCCCAGGCAGTGGCATTGAGAATGAAAGGGGGTCAGCAGCTGGCAGGGGCGCGATCGCGCCCCTGCCAGCTGCCCCAGTTGCCCCAGGCCAGCAGAATGGTATTGGCATTTCTAGCGGCCTCGATCAGCGCGGCGTCGTTTTTGGGACCAATGGGATCGGTAGCCTGGCGCAGCGCCTTGGGGTGAGGGCTGCGGTAGGCGAACAGGTTGACCACCGCGATCGCCCCAAAGCCCCAGCCCATAGCTAGCCTAATGCAGCGCCGAATGGTGGGGTCGTCTACGCTACTGCTGGCCTGGCTAGGATTTAGCATGATGATGGCCAGGGTGGGGGCATCGCTCCACCGTCGGCCCAAGCTGTAGCGGTAGTGGCCTGTGGGGTCGAAGGTAGCCGTGCGTTCTATAGCCGAAGCCTGCAACATTTGTTTACATTGAGAGGGTGGGTGCGGTGGTCCGACCGTAGCGGCGCTAAGCACCCAGCACTCTACTCGGAGAACGACCGTTTTGACTATTTTCTCAACCTTTAGCCCATCGGTGCGCACCAATTTGACGGTGCTATTTGCCGCTGGGCTATGTTTTTGGGCCGGACTGGCCGGGCTGCTGCCCACCCTACCGCTGTTTATTGCCACCTTAGGCGGCAGCGGTCAGCAAATTGGGCTGGTGATGGCGTCGTTTGCGATTGGGCTACTGCTGGCGCGGCCCTACCTGTCGCGGCTGGCCGACGAGCGGGGTCGCAAGGTGGTGCTGATGGTGGGGCTGAGTGCGATCGCGATCGCCCCCTTTGGCTACCTGCTGGTGCTGTTTTTGCCCCGCGCGATCGTGCCCCTGTCGCTAGCGGGCTACACCCTCAACCTCGACACCTCAATCTTGGCGATGATTGCCATTCGTGCCTTCCATGGGTTGAGCATTGCCGCCTTTGTGGTGGCCTACAGCGCCCTGGTGCTCGATCTGGCCCCGCCTGCCAACCGGGGTGAGCTAATTGGCTACATGACCCTGGTCAACCCGATTGGCCTAGCCCTGGGGCCTGCCCTAGGCGGCTTTCTCTACGAGGCGACGGGGTTTACCACGGCGTTTTTGGTGATGGGAATATTGGGCATTGTTGGGCTGCTGCTGGTGGCGCGACTGCACGAGCCGTACCAGCCCAGGGTTGCGGCTGAAGATGCGGGTTCAAAGGAGTTTTGGGGTCAGCTGTGGAGCGGGCGGGTGCGCACTCCGGCGATTATTTTGCTGCTGGTGGGGCTGGCCTTTGGCACCATCAGTACCTTTGTGCCGCTGTACGTGCGAGAGGCAGGCCTGGCGTTGAATGTGGGGCTGATCTACAGCGCGTCGGCCCTGGCCAGCTTTATATCGCGGCTGGTGGTGGGGCGAGCCTCCGATCGCTATGGACGGGGGCGGTTCATTACCGTCAGCCTGCTGGCCTACAGCTTGGGGATGGGCGTGTTTTGGCTGGCCCGCAGCACGCCAGTGTTTTTGCTGGCCGGGCTAATTCAAGGATTTGCGGGCGGCACGTTGATTCCTATGATTGCGACTTTGATGGGCGATCGCTCGACCGCTAGCGATCGCGGTCGCACCTTTGGCCTTGCCATGGTGGGATTTGACGTGGGTATTGCCCTAGCTGGCCCTGTCTTTGGCACCATTGCCGATCAACTGGGCTACCGAGGCATCTTTGGCCTCTCGGGCGTCATGACCCTGGTGGGGCTGGTGATCTTTGCCACCGCCAACAGCAAAGATCTGGGTCACTCCCTGCGGTTTGCCCTGGGGCATGGCCGCGATGTCTATGCCGCCAGCTTGCCGAACCAAAGATCCAGCGCTGGATAGCAAGGTAATCAACTTAAACGGGCGAGGAGGGATTCGAACCCCCGACACCGTGGTCCGTAGCCACGTGCTCTAGTCCACTGAGCTACACGCCCTCGTGCAGGCTTCTTATACTAGCATGATCTTTTGCCAAGGTTGTACCCATGACCAATAATTCTTCTGGGATGGATTCGTCATCGGCAGCGCTGACCCATCTCGATGCCCAGGGGCAGGCCCACATGGTGGATGTTGCCGCCAAACCCCAGACCGTGCGGCAGGCCGTCGCTGAAGCCCTTGTGGTCATGCAGCCCCAAACCCTGGCCGCGATCGAGGCGGGCGATGCCCCCAAGGGCGATGTGCTGGGTACGGCCCGCATCGCTGGCATTATGGCCGCTAAGCAAACCGCCCACCTAATTCCCCTCTGTCACCCGCTGCCAATTCAAAAGGTAGAGGTGCAGATCACCCCCGATCACCAGCTGCCCGGCTACCGCATTCAGGCAACAGTCAAAATTAAGGCCGAAACCGGGGTCGAAATGGAAGCCCTCACCGCCGCCACCGTCGCCGCCCTCACCCTCTACGACATGGCTAAAGGGCTCGAAAAATCGATTGAGATTCGCTCTGTTCGTCTGTTGAGCAAAACCGGCGGCAAATCGGGCGACTACCGAGCAGAGGAGAGTTAAGCCTCGGGCGTCAGTCGGTCAACAGGCCTCTGCTCGGTCCACCGTCGTTGCCTGAGCGGAGTCGAAGGAACGGCGACAAAATGAAAATTGCAGACTGTCCCATTGACGATTGCGATCGCATGCTCATCGCTCTTATCACCGACTTTGGCACCCAAGACAGCTATGTGGGCGTCATGAAAGGGGTGATGGCAGGGATATGCCCCACAGCCCAAACGATAGACATTACCCACCACCTGCCGCCGCAGGATCTCTACGCTGCTCGCTTTACGCTGCTGAGCGCCTATCCCTACCTACCGTCGGGCACCGTTTACCTGGTGGTGGTCGATCCAGGGGTGGGCACGACCCGTCGGGCGATCGCAGTGCAGACCCGCCAAGGGTTTCTGGTGGGTCCAGACAACGGCGTGCTCAGCGGTGTTTTAGAAAGCGAACCCATTTTGAACGCTGTGGAACTGGCCAATGCCGAGTACTGGCGGGTTCCCCAGCCCAGCACCACCTTCCACGGACGCGACATTTTTGCCCCAGCAGCGGCCCACCTGTCCAACGGCGTACCCATCGATCGCCTGGGGCCAGCGATCGATCCTCAATCTTTAAAAACACTGCTGCTCACTGCTCCAACCGTCACCGAAACAGGTTGGCAAGGCGTAGTTCAATACATTGATCGATTTGGCAATGCCGCTACTACCATCTCCGCCAGCGCAGTGGAATTTGACAACTGGACGCTGACTCTGGGAGAAACCATCCTGCCAAGCGGCAAAACCTACGGCGAAGTCTCCCCAGGGGAAGGTCTAGCTCTGGTAGGCAGCCACGGATTTGTAGAAATTGCGGTCAACCAGGGCAACGCTCAAGAGCGGTTTGGACTGGCGGTAGGCGATCGCATTTCCATAACTCATTCACCCACCCGAGACAAAGACAACCCACATTGACCCGCCACGCTCCTACGCACCCACGCTCCCCCTTCGACTTCGCTCAGGGAACATCACCCACGCACCCACGCTCCCCCTTCGACTTCGCTCAGGGATCATCACTCACGCTCCCACGCATTCCCTTCGACTCCGCTCAGGGATCGCTACCCACTCAACCCTCCACAGCCCGACCGCGCAGCGACCCCTGACCACTCACCTCCGGCTGAGCATGGGTTGTCGCCACCCAGGCCCGATAGTCTTCGACCAGCTGCCGCTCGATGCGGTGCTTAATGGTGCTGAGAATGCCGCTGAGGAGGGTCTTGCCGGCGCTATCGAGCACGGGGGCGGGCATAAAGCGGATTGGGGGCGGCAGCTCGATGTGAATTTGCAGATCAGCTCGGCCCTGGAGTTCGGTGTAGCGATCGCCGCGCTGGGGAGTCAGAACGCCCTGCAACGCCATGCCAAAGGAATCGTTGACAAAGCTGAGGTAGTCAGGCCCTTTGACCTGGCAGCCTACCGATTCGAGTGTTAGCGTGCCATCGGCCTGCGATCGCACCTGCAAATCGGCGGTGGGTTCAATGCTGATGCCCAGAAACTGTAGAGGGCGCAAACTCAGCCGATAGACGCCATCGCCAATCACCTCAATGCGGCGCGGATCGGTAATCGCCTGGACCAGGCGCTGGGGCTGCCGCAGGTAGTGCTCAATGGGAATGGCCTCGTTGGGCACCCGCAGGCGCAAATTTTGACTGGCGTGAAATTCTTGCATAGAAAAAACGCTACCTGAAAACGGGGTACCACCCAGGGCAGATGAAGTTTTGTAACCTACGTTTAACAATTTAATACGTCTTTCAGGTTTCGTGGAGTTCACCAGGCACCGTTGGGCACCCTAAGCGGCTTTGCCTTCGTAGGGATAGGGAGATCCTCCCTACGGAGATTCGGCTCCTACGATTTCAGCTTTTTCTGAGAGGGCGTTACATAGAGTTACTGCTTATTAAGGGGCTTGCACCCCAGGAGACTGCAATGACATTCACCCCAACTCACGTACTAATTTCTCGCACTAAAGAGACTCCGGTGCAGCTGGTGGCTGGGCCAAAGGGCTACTGGCTCTACACCGAGGCCGAGGCGCAGAAAGGCGCTACACCCGCCTTTGAGGTCCGCCCCAAGCTGGGCTTCTACTGTCGAGGACAGCAAGTCGTAGGCTTTAGCCTGCAGCCGCTGAAGACTCGAACCACTGCTCATGCCGAGGCCATTCAAGTAGCCAAGTAGCTCAGGGCAAAGTCTGCCCCCAACTGGCCGATGCATAGGGACGGACTTGGCCAATCAAAAAAACAACAGCCTGTTGCCTGAGGAGTTAACCACAGAGTGCATCAATCGGAGGTGCGCCGAGGTGCAATCCCATAGTTAGATGCGATCCAGGCATCTACCGGGCTTTTTTGCTTCTTCCGAGGTAAGACAACGGCCAGCCATCGCTGGCAATATTAGTCTATGAATACTGTCAATACCGCTTCTCAACTCAGAAACCTCAACCGCATCCGTCGCATTAGCCGACTGATGGATACGGCCTTCAAAATCCCCGTTTTGGGGCTAAAAGTCGGCTGGGACCCGGTTCTGGGGCTAATACCTGGGCTAGGCGATTTGATCGCTACCGCTACATCCGCCTACGTGATCGTTTTGGCGGCTCGGTTTCGTCTGCCCAGGGGCATTTTGGCGCAGATGATTTTTAACATTGGCCTGGAGGCCGTAGTGGGGACCGTGCCGCTGGTAGGGGATATATTTGACGCCTTCTACAAGTCGAACGTGCGGAACCTGAAGCTGTTAGAAGCTCACCTGCAGTGCGAGTCAACTACGCTAGAAGACGCAGACAGGCTCGACTTGAACAGCGTTCGCAATGGTGAGGTCTACACGTAGACTGGGGCGCGATCGCAGATATTCAGGCGATCGCCCTTTAGTTTTTCAGGTATCAATCTGCCCTGCGAGGGTAACAGCGCTGGCCGTAGTCTAATAAACTGCCGTCAGTGCTGTTAAGACTGCTCAATTATGTCAATGCCTGTCCCGTCTCGTCCCAGTGGATTTCGTCTGGGATCTGGCGATGCCCCCGCGCAGATCGAGGTCTTTATCGATCTGGAATGTCCTTTTTCTAAAAAGGCCTGGCCCACAGTTTTGGCGGTAGCTAGCCATTACCAGGGCGAAAGTGTTGGCATAACGGCTCACCCCATCGTGCTGTGCGATCATCGCCAGAGCTGGGATTTGACCAAGGCCGTGGTGGCGATCGCGGGGAACGACCCACAGCGGGCCTGGCAATTTATGAGCCACCTTTACCAGCACCAGGCCGACTACGCGCAAGACGCCTTTGACCACAAGACCCGTCAAGATCTGTGGCAGCTAATCGAAGACCTGGTCGCTAAATTTGACCCAGCTTTGTCAGACAGCGATCTGGCCCAGCAAATCAGTGATGAGGAGGGAGCCTTGGCGAGTCGAGCTAAGGCCTCTGTACGCTACGCGATCGGTCGCGGGGTGTGGTCGACGCCGACTATTTTCGTCAACGGCAGCCCTGTCCCTGAGCTAGAGTCAAGCTCTACGCTCAGCGATTGGCAGGCGATTATAGATCCAATGCTGTAGCCATACCTGCTTATCGGATGGCTGCAAAGGTGAGATCGCACTCGCGAACTCCGTATAGCGGTCAGGACACAGCGATAGCAGAAATAAGAGGGATTGGAGTAGCTAGAATTAGGCAAACCTGCTTGGGCTGCGACCGATATCATTCTTACTTTAGGCGAAAGATCATGTTGATTCAGAAAATTCTGCAAGAGCTACAGGATATTCCCGAAGAAAAGCTGGCAGAGCTATTTGACATCATCCACTATTTTCGTCTGGGCTTAGCGCAAGACTTGCCTCAACCTCGCACTCCCGGTTTGCTTCCAGGACAGCTTAGCGATGCCTTCTTTGACCCCCTGCCCGACGAGGAACTTCAGCAGTGGGAATAAGCTACCTCCTCGACACTCACATTCTGCTGTGGTGGATCTTCAATGACCCCCAAGCTAGACACCGACAGTCGGGAGATTATTCGTAATCCAAGCCATCGTATCCTAGTTAGCAGTGCCTCTGCGTGGGAGACCGCCACCAAGCACCGCATCGGCAAACTTCCGGAAGCTCAGCAACTGGTTATCGAATATCTAGAAACGCTAAAGCGGGCAAACTTTGAGGAACTAGCTATTACTGCTGATCATGCGATCAGAGCGGGAAGTTTATCTATTGCCCACCGCGACCCTTTCGATCGCATGTTGATGGCCCAAGCAGAACTAGAAAATTTGCCCATTATTACCTACGATCAAGTCTTCCACACCGGCCTGATTCAAGTCATCCCCAAACGTCGAGGCATGCCGTAAAAAGCTCAAAATAGCGGCGCTGCGGGAATAACCTAACGGTTTAGTACAACCTGCTGAATCAAATCGGCTAGTTTTGTGGCGCTATCGGCGGTGGACAGGCTCCCTGCGGCTGCGGCCATTGCCTCTAGCCGTTGCGGATCGGCCAGCAAATCCAGCACTAGAGCCTGAAAGTCTGTAGCAACGACATGGCCTTGGTTCAACATCAGAGCGGCGTGGGCATCGACAAAGGCTTTGGCATTAATTGTCTGGTGGTCTTCTGCCGCAAACGGGTAAGGAATTAGAATCGAGGGCGTGCGAGAGATGGCTAGCTCCGTCAGTGTGCCTGCCCCAGAGCGACCGATGGCCAAGGTCGCCCGGTGCATGAGTGCCGCCATTGAGCCAAAGAAGGGGCGGTGAATATAGTGGGGATGATTGTAGCTGTCGGCGTCGGGGTCGTTGCTGCCGGTCTGGTGGACAATCCACGCGCCTGCCTCGATCCAGGCGGGGGCGGCGGCGCGCACCAGCTGATTGACCGCTACCGCGCCCTGGCTGCCGCCCACGACCACTATCAGCGGCACGCCATCGGGAATGGCGGGATCGGTTAAGACGGGTGGCTCTGGGGTGAGAAACTCATCGCGCACAGGGGTACCCACCACCACGGTTTTGGCTTTGGGCAAATATTGGCGAGCGGCCTCAAACCCCAGCGCTACGACGGTGCAGCGAGGGCTGAGCCAGCGGGTGACTTTGCCCGGTAGAGCATTCGACTCGTGCAGTACGGTGGGCAGACCCAGCGATCGCGCTGCCAGAATGGCCGGAGCCGCGATATAACCCCCAGTGGTGAATACGCCGTCGAAGCCACCTTTTTTCAATAACTGCCGCACCTGTACGGTGGCTCTGCCAAAATTTGCCAGCGTTTTAATCGTCCCCAACCCCGGTCGGCCCTGAAACCCAGCCATACTGACGGTGTGTAGAGGAAAGTGCTTGGGCACCAGGGTGGTTTCGAGGCGGTCGGGCACCCCCAGCCACTCAATGCTGTAACCCTCCTGGAGCAGGGCCTCGGCGGTGGCGATCGCCGGAAACAGGTGCCCTCCAGTACCGCTGGCGGCTACCAGCAGCCGGGGCGATGCGGCTTGGGAAGAAGCCAGAGGGGTAGATGCTTGGGACAAGTGAACACCCTCGACGCTGAAAACGCCTTTAACTATACCAACTCCCTGTCAGTTGATATAAGGTAGACGGAGTATTTCTGGTATCGAGGGCGGTAGGCGTGGCTAACAGTTTGATCGGACGGCATAGTCTAGGATTGATGGCCACAGCGGCTTTGGGCCCGGTGGCCCTGGGCTTTGGCAGCGGGGCGATCGCGCCTGTGGCCCAGGCCAATGCAGCCGTCGTCGCCCAGGCGGCCCCCGCTGAGGTGCAGCAACTATTGAGTGAGCTAGAGGCGGCGGCAAGCGATCGCAACCTCGATGCCGTGATGGCGTTCTATAGCGAATCGTTCTCAAGCGACACCGGCTTCGACTACGCCCAGCTGCGCCAGACCCTCGAAACCCTGTGGCAGCGGTACCCTGACATCACCTACGACGTTGAGCTACTGAGCTGGCAGGCCGATGGCCCGGGCCGCTACCTGCTCGAAACCCGCACCACGGTAACAGGCACCCAAACCCGCCCCGATCGCACCCTCACCCTCACCGCCGACACCACCTCGCGCCAGCGGCTCGAAGCCGGGCAAATTGCCTACCAGGAAATCTTGAGCGAAACCAGCCGCCTGGTCACGGGCACCAACCCGCCGACGCTACAGGTGCAGCTGCCTGAGACCCTGACTCCGGGGCAAACCTACAGCTTCGACACGATCGTGGTCGAGCCCCTAGAGGAGCGATCGCTGATGGGGGTCGCCGTCGAAGAAGGCGTGACCGCCACCGACTTTTTCGAGCCGCGCCCGGTGGTGTTTGATCTGCTCAGTTCGGGCGGCCTGTACAAAATGGGCACGGCCCCAGCTGAACCCGATAGCCGCTGGGTCTCGACCGTGGTCATTCGCGAAGACGGCATGGTGGTAGAGACGCGTCGCGTGCGGGTTGAGTAGCCATGGCCCACAACTGGCTGATTAGCGACGACGGCACCTATCGCGCCTTTGGCGATCCTGAAACGCTAGAGCCGGTGAAATACTACCGCCTGTATCGGTTTTTGACCGAGCTAGAAGACATTCTTGAAACGTTTCACGACGACACCAGCCGCCTGGAGGCGATTACCCCCCTGGTGCGAAAGCTGCTGGTTAGCTCCTACTGGTTACAGCTGGAGTACAGCGCCCCCGACCCCAAAACCGGCTGGAGTGTCAACTTTCTCTACCGAGAGCACGAGTTTCCGCTCACGGTGCAAATGGTGTCGTGGTGGCCGGGGCAAACCTCCCCCATTCACAACCACGGCACCTGGGGCATTGTGGCGCTGGTGGGTGGTCAAGAGCGCAATCGTCTCTGGCGGCGCAACCCTCAGCCCGACCATCCCGACCATCTGGACCTGGTGGACGAAATTACGCTTCAGCCGGGGGATGTAGTGGCGCTCACTGCCAACGCTATTCACAGCGTCGAAGCGCTCGGTAACGAACCCACGGTGTCGTTTAACCTCTATGGCGTGACCAATTTTGCTCAGCGCTACGAGTTTGACCTCGCCACCCACACCGCCAGGCCATTTTAGGTGAAAAAATTATTGGGTTTCAGGCGCCAGCAGATGAAAGATCTGGCAACTTGAGGTAAACTTCATCAGACTATCGGGGGAGTGTCTGTTGGAAGGCTGTATCTAGCCCGCTCTAGCGTTTTACCAGGTTCGTTTTAGCGTCCCGCGCAACCGCTACGGTTACCTTGAAATCTCCCTTTGCCAACGCCAGGATAAATCACCCATGAGCCAGGAAGAAGCCTACAGCACCGCCACCTTGCCGCCCGAGGAGCCCACTCCGGTCGATCCAGAAGCTCTGGTTACCACCTACGCCGACAGCCTAATTACCGATCTGTTCGACGACGTAGACAAAATTTTAGAGGGCGATGAAGCCGCCCTGGCGGCGGTAGAGGCTGCCCCCGCACCCGCATCCACCGCGCTCGCACCGATCGTTGATATTCCCGCTGAGTCGGCTGAGCCAACCGCCACCGATGCAGCTCTGGCTCCGGTAGGCAGTGAAATCGACTTTTTTCGCCCTGAGGATGTCAAACCTGCCGACCCTCCGGCTCAACCCAAAACTCGCTTTGGCAAGCTGTTTGACCGCATACTGCTGAGCATTACGGCTCTGTCGCTAATGGGCGTGGGCGGGCTGCTGTGGTTTGGGCAGCAGGGCAATCGGTTCTCGCTGGGCCGATCTACTAGTGAAACCGCCGCCCAGCAGTCTGACGAAGAATTTTTGGCCTACCTGCAGCGATCGCTAGAAGTAATTTCTGGCAAGGTCGAGCGCGGCGAATTGGGCAATACTACCGCTGTTGCTCAAACTCCGACCGGAGTCGCTGTACCTGCCCCGCCCATGCTGCCACCCCTGGGGGCTGGGGGCACCGTCGGCAGCCTGGGGACTGGCCCCGTCAACGTGATTGAGCGGGTTTACGTTCCTTACCA
>PYER01000167.1 GCA_003017855.1 filamentous cyanobacterium CCT1 | reverse complement strand
CCCGGTGGCAGGGCACCACAATGCTGATCCGGTTAGTGCCGTTAGCCCGCGCCACCGCCCGCATCGCTGTGGGCTGACCAATGCGGCGAGCCAGCTCATCGTAGGCAATGGTCTCGCCGTGGGGAATGCGCTGCAGTTCCTGCCAAACTGTTATTTGAAATGGGGTGCCCTGGAGGGCGAGGGGCACGGTGAAAGTGGTGCGCTCCCCAGCAAAATATTCCCCCAGCTCGGTTCTCAGCGTATCCAGGTGAGGATGGCTGACTGGCAGTACCGCGCTGTCGAATCGCTGGCGCAGGGTAATGTAGTGACGCTCCAGGCTGCGGCGATCGCAGTATTCCAGCAGGCACAGCCCCTCGTCCACCGCCCCGGCCACCATCAGCCCTATCGGCGTTTCGATCAGCTCCACCGCGATGTAGCGCTGGGTTTCGGCCTGGCCCGGCGGCACCCCAAAAGTTTTGGTAAAGGCATCACGAAAGCCGCTGTAGGAGTCGTAGCCGTGGGCAAACACCACGTCATCCAGCGATTCGCCCTCGCGAATTTGGGTAAAGGCCCCGGCCAGCCGCCGCGATCGGCACCAGTCGGCAAAGGTCATGCCGTAGTGGTCTTTAAACCATCGCCGCGCCCGCTCTGGGGTAACCCCCAACTCCTGCCAGTCCTGGGTCGAGAGCTTCTGCCCAGCCTGGGCCTCAACCCGCTCCATCAGCTGGCTCACCCAGGCGGGCGGCTGCTCTAGGCTGGCTTCGGGGCGACAGCGCTTGCAGGGGCGATACCCGGCCACCACCGCCTCCCGCAGCGACAGAAAAAACTCAACGTTTTCGCGCTTGGGGCACGACGAGCACGAGGGCCGACAAAAAATGCCGGTGGTGCGTACCGCTATAAAGAACAGGCCATCGTAGCGACCATCTTTGCTATAGAAGGCCGCCTCCATCTCGGTTTGGGAGGGAACAAAGCTCAAGGTCATTTGCATGGGTAATGCCCCAATTCATAGGGCCATTGTGGTTAACCAGTGCCGCTGCCGTCCACCGAAAAAGCGATGGCTTATTTGGACTGAATCCACTCTGGCTGCCCCCGATTAGGCTGGGCAAACACCGTTTGCCCCTACGCAAGCCACCTGTTTCAAATCGGGGATCGTGCGATTCGGATGTGGAATTAGACAGCCTTCTGCTGTGCGAGCATCTCATCGATGAGGGCTTGCCAAGTGGGGTTGGGCTGCCAGATGCGGTGCAGGTCGGCGAGAGCCACGGGTTCCTCTACTCCCAAACGCAGCACTCGATACAGGTAGACAAAGGCAGAAACCCGCATGTTCAGAGCGCAGTGCACCAGGGTTTTGTAGTCGCGGTTGCGCTCCATTACCTTGAAGAAAATCTCTAAATCGGTCGGGGTCGGGGCTTCCCACACCACCGGAATGTGAAAGTGCGTCATCCCCAGGCTTTTGACCAGCTCTGCCTCGTTCGGGATGGCGTTATCGGAGGTCGAGAGGGCCAGGTTGATTACCACTGTGTAGCCCGCCTGAGCCAGGGCCTCAAACTGCTCAGCCGTGGGCTGCCCTGCTGTGGCTAGATTGGGCGCAATGGCCAGGTAGTTGCGAATATCGGTCACCTCAGCGGCGGTCATAGCCAGATCCCCCAATACGATTCAGTACGATAGAGACACGATAAACCTTCACCCTGGAGACTCAACCCATGGCTATGGTGGAATCTACCATGCTACCCCTGGGCACCGCCGCCCCCCATTTTGAGCTGACCGATGTGGTCAGCGGCGAAACCATTAATCTGGGCACCTTCGCCGATGCCCCGGCCCTGCTGGTGATGTTTATCTGCCGCCACTGCCCCTTTGTGAAGCATGTGGAGCAGGAGCTGGCTCGCATTGGCAAAGACTATGGCCCCAAGGGCGTGGGCATTGTCGCGATTAGCGCCAACAGCGTGCAAACCCACCCCCAGGATGGCCCCGAGCACCTCAAGGCCCAGGCTGAGTCGGTCGGCTTTACCTTTCCCTACTGCTTTGATGAAACTCAAGAGGTAGCCAAGGCTTACACCGCCGCCTGTACCCCCGATTTCTTTGTCTTTGACCAGGCCAAAACCCTCGCCTACCGGGGCCAGCTCGACGACAGCCGCCCCGGCAACGACGTGCCCGTCACCGGCCAGGACCTGCGCGCCGCCCTCGATGCCGTGCTAGCCGCTGAGGCTATGCCCGGCCACCAGAAACCCAGCATTGGCTGCAACATCAAGTGGGCACCGGGCAACGAGCCTGAGTATTTTGGGTAGTCTAACAAGACTCAATTTGTAGGTTGGGTGGCGCGCTAGCAAAACCCAACAAGGCTGACTGCTGTTGGGTTCCACTTCGTTCCACCCAACCTACAAGAACTATTTTGGTTAGGCGATCGCCCCCTTCCATTCCCTCTTCCACCGCCGCGAAACGTCACAGAATACGAAGAAGATCCAGATTGCCAGAGCCGTCGATCTAAGCTGCAAACACCGGTTTAAGCGTTTTACTCAAACCTCGCGATCGCCCCGTCTGTAGAACCTATGAGTCGACTGCGCCGATTTTTCAAACTCTGTCTGGTGGGTCTGGTAGTGGTTGGGCTGCTCCAGGCCATGGGCTGTGGTGGAGGCACCGGGTCTGACCAACCCGGACGGCTGACTATCGGGCTGGTGAGCTACGACGATGGCGCTAGCTCCCTGGAGAAATATGAGCGCTTTCAGACCTACCTGGCCGAGCAGCTCAAGGCGGTGGTGGAGCTAGAGCCGGTTTTCAACGAAATTCGCGCCGTTGAGCAGGTGCGGGCAGCCCGGTGGTCACTGGTGTTTGCCCCCTCGGGGCTGGCCGCGATCGCGATCGCCGAAGCCAACTACCTGCCCATTTTCCCCACCCTGGGCACCCCCAACCAGCGATCGGTGCTGGTGGTGCGCAACGACAGCGCCTTTCAAACCCTGGGTGATTTGGCCAATGAGGCGATCGCCCTGGGCGAACCGGGATCGGCTACCGGCTACTACCTGCCCCTCTACGACCTCTACGGCCTCACCTTAGAGAAAATTGAGTTTGCCTCCACACCAGCCACGGCGCTGGAGTGGGTGACCGATGGCCGGGTAGCGGCGGGAGCCCTGTCAGAGGACGACTTTCAGCAGTACCGCCGGGAGTTTGAGGACGGCGCGTTTCGCATCCTGCACGCCAGCCGCGCGGTCCCCCCCGGCGCGGTTTTGATCAGCCCCAGGGTCGATCGCAATCAGCAGCAGTATATTGAGCAGGCCATGCAGAACGCACCCTCGGCCCTAACGGCTGATGCGGGCTACATTCCCAACGCCGCACCGCCCGACCTGAGCCAGCTGATTGCCCTGGTCGAAAAAGTGCGCCCTCTGGAAGCTCGCGTCAAGGAGCAGCCCGCCGTGCTGACGATCGAATGAACAGCGGGGGAACAATCGGTAGGCTAGAATCATGCCTATGGTAGTTGTTTTCTGAAACAGTACGGTTGGCCGCTACGGTCAGGGCCAATGCCAGGAAATCAGGGGTGTTTGCTACCGCATTGTCAGCCATCAGGGATTACTTCAGGAAACGGCTGCGCACTGGATGAAAGTAACTACAGATAGTGACGACTAACGCCCGCTGTCTGCCTCACTGTTTTTAGTAACCCCTGGAGCTGATGAGTGTGACTCACGGACATCGCACCCTCGCTGCGATTATGCTGACCGATGCAGTGGGCTTTAGCGCCCGCATGTCGGTGCGTGAGGAGTTGACCCTCTCCCAGCTTCAGCGCGACCAGGCGCTGATGGAAACGCTCTGCGAGCAGTTTGAAGGCAAGGTGCTGAAATCGACCGGCGACGGCCTGCTGATGTACTTTGCCAGCGCCGTACAGGCCGTGAGCTGCGGGCTCGAAATTCAGCGAGAACTCGCCCGCATCAATACCGACGTGGAGGGGGATCTGGCGCTGCTGCACCGGATTGGCATTCACCTGGGCGATGTCTTCTTTAGCCAGTCGGATGTAATGGGCAACGGGGTCAACATCGCCGCCCGCCTGCAAACCGAAGCCAACCCCAGCGGTCTTTGCATTTCAAAGATTGTCTACGACGTGGTCAAGTCGCGGCTAGATCTGGACGTTACCTACGCTGGACCGCTTCAGCTCAAAAACATTCAGGATCTGGTGCCGGCTTACCACGTCCACGCGCTGCCCAGGGTGTCCGACCCGGTTCAACCTGGCCCCTCTGCTGAGGTCGATGCCTCTGAGCCTGGCCTGGAGCCGGGGGGCGATCGCAAGCTCGTCACCCCAGGCAGCAAAATTGGCGGTCGCTACATTGTGCAGCGGGTGCTGGGCCAGGGCGGCTTTGGCCGATCGTACCTGGTCGAAGATTCGCAGCGCTTTGGCGAAGCCTGCGTGCTGAAAGAGTTTTTCCCCACCAAAAAAACGGCCAACAACCTGCAAAAGGCGCTCGATCTCTTTAAGCGAGAAGCCAAAACCCTCTACCAGCTCGACCACCCCCAGGTGCCCAAGTTTTTGGCCTGCTTTACCCAGCGCAACCGCCTGTTCATCGTGCAGGAATATATCGACGGCGTGCCCTACTCCCAGCTGATCAAGCAGCGCCGCCAGCAGGATAGCCAGTTCTCTGAAGCCGAAGTGATCCAGTGGCTGATGCAAATGCTGCAGGTGCTCGACTACCTCCACCGGCTGAACATCGTGCACCGCGACATTTCGCCCGACAACATCATGTACTGCCGCGATCGCAACCTGCCGGTGCTGATCGACTTTGGCCTGGTCAGCGATGCGATCAGCACGCTGCTCTCGGGTGAAGCGACCTCCCCCGACGAGGCCCAGCCCGCCACGATGGTGGGCAAGTTTGGCTACTCGCCGCCAGAACAAATTCAGCTGGGCCAGTGTTTTCCGTGCAGCGACCTCTACGCGCTGGGGGTCACCGCGATCGTGCTGCTGACGGGCCGCTACCCCCGCGATCTGATCGATCGGGATTCTCTGGAGTGGCGCTGGCGGTCTTACGTCAGCCTCAGCCCGGCCCTGGCAGATATTCTCACCCAGCTTGTGCAGCAAAAACCAAAAGCTCGCTTTCAGAGCGCGGCTGAAGTGGTGCAGAGGTTAACGCCGCTGGTTGCCGCCGTTGCGCCCAGTTCTCCCCTGGTCGTCGAGCCGAGCTGGGGGCAGTCCGTCAATCGGTCAGAGTCTCCCACCGCCGCCGACCCGAGCACCGTCTCAGAACTGCACGATCCCTCATTTATTGAAACCTGTCGCCACGAACTGGCCCGATGCATTGGCCCGATGGCCAGCGTAATTGTCGAAGAAATGATCGACCAGTATCCCCAGGCCACCCCGGAGGAGTTTGTCGATATTCTGGCTAGCCAGCTCTCCAATGGGCGGCAGGCGACCGATTTTGTCAGTCGTCTTCAGGTTGCCGTCGGCAGCCATATCAGCTCAGACGCTGATTCCCAAGATTTTCCTGAGCCAGATTCAGCTCAGTTTGCAGAATCAACTCTTCCCACCAGCGAAGAACGCCCCAGCCCCGAATTTCTCAGCCGCTGTCGGCAAACCCTGACCCGCTGCATCGGCCCAATGGCCAACTATCTGATCGACGACACCCTAGCCGATTTTCCCCATCTTTCGCCCCAGGACCTGGTCACCCGCCTAGCCGCCGAAATTCCCGATCGCAAAAAGGCCGAAGAGTTTTGCAGGCAAATGCAGTAGGGGCACAAGGAAGCAGCCATCGCTGCTAAACACAGTCCTAGAATGATCGAAAGCGGATGGGGTTGGGTGCGATGGTCCTTCTAAACGATTTGGCGAGTCGAATCGCTCTAGATGACCCCGAAGAGCGGCGGGTTTTGAGTCGAGTGTCGTGGGCACAGTACGAAACGCTGCTGGCAGATTTGGGCAATGGGTCGCCTTATCGGGTGCATTTTTTAGATGGAGTGCTGGAAATCTTGGCCCCGAGTCGCAATCACGAAAGCGGAAAAACTCAGCTTGGTAGTTTGCTGGAACTCTATTTCTTAGAAACCGATACAGAATACTTCCCAATGGGTTCGACCACGCTGAAGAAGCCCGAGCGGCAGGCGGGGGGCGAACCAGACGAGAGCTACTGCATCGGCACCGATAAGGACTTTCCTGATTTAGCGATGGAGCTTTGCCCCGCTAACGCGAACGAGGTAATCGTCACCAGCGGCAGCATCAACCGTTTGGAGCTATATCGTCGTCTGGGGGTGCGGGAGGTGTGGTTTTGGCCAAAGAATCGACTGTTTCTCTACCATCAGCGCGAAGAAACCCCGGCCCAGTTTGTCGAAACCGCTGGCTATGAGACCATTGAGCAAAGTGAGGTTTTGCCGGATTTAGATCTAGGGCTGCTGACCCGCTGTTTGCAGAACTCGAACCCGCTGGCCGCTGCAAAAGCCTTTCGACAAGGGCTGAGAGCGGATGGATGATACGAGCCGCTACCCTTCTTCTCAACCCATCTACCCATCTACCCTCTAAGGCCACCACTCACATACCTCACGCATGGCCTCTGCAACGCCCCGCAAACCACCGTCGCCAGTGAGGCCAAAGATAGCCTTATTAAGTGAGGCCAAATGTGAAAGATAATATCTGCGGGTTTGACAAGCCATGATGTCCAGCGTTTGTTGCCATAGAGACAACTGGATAGTCTTTGAGCTCAATCGATTTATCAACGCAATCAGGGCATCCGCGCGAGAAGACACGTCTGGAATTTGCCAGGTCACCTCTAGAGCTTCAGGATATAGTTCCGGTAGTTTCTCCGCTAACGCGCCCAGAGCATTCGCACGGGAAGCCTTATCTGGAATCTGTCGCGTCACCTTTAAGGCTTCAGGATAGAGCTCCGGTAGCTTCTCCGCTAATGCGATCAGGGCATTCGCACGGGAAGCCTCATCTGGAATCTGTCGCGTCACCTTTAGGGCTTCAGGATAGAGCTCCGGTAGCTTCTCCGCTAACGCGATCAGGGCAGCTGCGCGAGAAGACACACGTGGGATCTGGCGGGTCATCTCTAGAGCTTCAGGATACAGTTCTGGTAGCTTTTCCACTAACGTGATCAGGGCATTCGCATGGGAAGCCTTATCCGAAGTCACCTCCAGGGCTTCGAGCCTTAAGGATTCTGGCAACTTTTCCGCTAACTCAATCAGGATATACGCGCGAGAAGCCTCATCCTGGATCTGGTGAGTCATCTCCAGTGCCTCGGGATAAAGCTCTGGCAGCTTCTCCACTAATGCAATCAGTGCAGAGGCGCGACAATACTCAGCCTTGATCTGGCGGGTCATCTCGAGGGCTTCGGGCCATAGGGACTCCGGCAAATTCTTCGCCAACGTTTTTAGGGTAGCCGCGCGCGAAGCTTCATTCTGAGTTTGGCGGATCAGCTCCAGCGCTTCAGGATAGAGCTCCGGCAGCTTCTCTGCTAACGCGCCCAGGGCAGCCGCACGGAAAGACTCATCCTTGATCTGGCGGGTCACCTCTAGGGCTTCGGGCCATAGAGACTCCGGCAGCTTCTCTGCTAACAGGCCCAGGGCAAGCGTACGAAAAGACTCAGACTTGATCTGCTCAGTCAGTTGCAGAGCTTTGGGCCATAAAAACTCCGGTAGCTTTTCCGCTAAATCGCCCAGGACAGCTGCACGAGAAAACTCAGACTTGATCTGGCGGGTCACCTCTAGGGCCTCAGACCATAAGGATTCTGGCAGCTTCTTTTCTATCCTCCTTGAAGTATCCATGCGATCATGCTCATCCTTGATCTGGCGGGTCACCTTTAGGGCTTCGGACCATAAGGATTCCGGCAGCTTCTTTGCTAACTTGATCAGGGCAACTGCGCGAGACGACTTATCCCTGATCTGGCGAGTCACCTCTAGGGCTTCGGGATAAAGTTCTGGCAGCTTTTCTGCTAACTTGATCAGGGCAACTGCGCGAGACGACTCATCCCTAATCTGGCGGGTTACCTCTAGGGCTTCAGGATAGAGTTCTGGCAGCTTTTCTGCTAACGCGCCCAGGGCAGCTGCACGAGACGACTCATCCCTAATCTGGCGGGTTACCTCTAGGGCTTCAGGATAGAGTTCTGGCAGCTTTTCTGCTAACACACCAAGGGCAGCCGCGCGAAAAGCCTTAATATGAATTTGCCGCGTCACCTCTAAAGCTTTTGGTAAAAGGCTTTTAGGAAAATTCGCCACCAAGGCCTGAATTATCCGTGATTTTTGGTTGTCTCGCTGCGCCTGCTGAGCGTATGCTAACCCTTGAGCTGGCGACCAAAAACCATTCTTCACAAACACTGCGATTAGCTCTGGTGGAATATTCTGCGCCAGCGTATTCAACGTTGTTTTAATCAGTCCATAGCGGCACTGCAGCACAATCGAATCCGTCCGATCGCGCTCAAATAGCTCCTCCGCCAGTCGCCAGGCCCGCCCCAAGTCACTCACAAACTGCGCCGGTTGCCCGATTGCATCGCACGCCTCATACCACCCATTCCGCCGATCCACTCTGGTCTCCCGCAACAGCGCATGTATGGCCTCTGGCTGACCCGCCTGCTCCATATGCCAGGTCAAATGCGCGTGAATGTAGCCATCCTCCGACAGCGTATGCCACAGAGCATACTGAGTCTTCGCCCGATACCGCTCTAACAGTTGCCCGTGAGCCGCAGCCTTCGTCAGCCCCAACCCCGGCAGATCTCTTGCCTCCTCCGGTTCCACGGGCGATTGCAACAGCCTCACCGCCAGGTCATGCATCAGGTCATGCATGCGATAGGTGGCTTCACCCTCTAACGTTTCACTCCCCGCCAGCAGCAGCGCCTTGCGCTTAAACGTCACCAGCGTTTTTCGTGCCTTGGGCACGGTCTTGTTCCACAGCGTCGCCGCCATCTGCGCGGTGACCCCTACATCCTCCGGCAACACCCCCAACCCGGCAAACTGCCCCAGCTGCTCTGACGACAGCAGTCGCAGACTCAGGTTGAAGCAGGCCACCAGGCTGTGCTTCCGCCGCTTGGCGTCATCGGCCTGCTCTGCCGCCTCCACCCGATCCAGCGCATCCAGTTCGACAATTTCTTGCCGCAGTGCCTGCAACAGCTCTATCCACGGCACTCCATCATCCACCTGCGAGGCCGCCAGCTCCAACGCCAGGGGCAAAAAGCCTACCTCCCGCGCGAGGTCGTGGGCGGCAGCAGTTTCGGCATCAGACAGGTCGCCCCACAGCGCATTCGACAGCAGCTCCACCGACTGCGACTCTGACATTACATCCAGGTCATAAGGAGTGACGTCGCTGAGCTGGGCCGATCGCGTCGTTACCAGCACACAGCAGTCGTCGCCCCCCACCCGAAACGGGTCGGCATGGTCGGGGTTCCACACGTCATCTACCACCAGCAGCATGCGCTTGTCGTACAGCAGCGTTCGCAGGTGGCTGGTGGCGATCTCTGCCGAGGTGGGTTTAAAGGTGTAGTCGCCCAACGCCTGTATCCAGCTGCTCAGCAGAGGCAGCAGGTCAGGGTTTTGACCCAGGGTTGCCCACAGCACCCCATCGGTAAACTGCGCCTGCACGTCCGGGTCATGGGCTAAGGCCGAGGCCAGCACCGATTTACCAATGCCGCCCAGGCCATAGATAGCGCTCACCACCAGCGTTCCCGGCTTGCGATCGCTCGGCAGCATCAGCGCCTTTACGGCCTGCATCGGTTCCGGTCGCTCCACAAAATACTGCGGCAGCGGCGGCGCTTGAAAGGTGCTGGGCCGCCGTCTGGAGGGTTCGGGTGGGGGCAGCCCCTGCGGGGTATCCGGTTCTGTCTCCGCAGGGGCTAGCGAGGGTTTTGTAGAATCTGCTCCAGTATCGACTCAACCAGGTCTAATCCACAGCCGCCCGTGCCTTCGGCCCAGTTCAGCAGCGCAGCGACCCGATCCCCCAACGGAGCTGTTGACCCTGGCATTGAACCAGCGGGGGGGCGTAGCGTAAAGACGACTTGCTCAAACTGTGGGTTGGGCAGCCCGGATAAATCCTTCGTCAACTGCAAACGCTTCTGAAGATCATCCGATAGCGCCGGTTGGTTATTGGCTTTCTCATCACTTGGTTGAGACGGCTTTGGATGGGGTGTCGGCACCTCGTTTTGCGAGGTATCTGCTTTCCCCACAAGCGGGTTACCCATCGCCGCTTTTAGTTTGTCAAACGGCGGAACAATTGGGTCATTATCTGTGAAGTCCAACCCCACCAGGTTGTACAGCCAGACTGGACGCTCCACCGGTTCTATCATCAGCGGAATCAGCCGTCGCTTCCGGTCTGCCATATCCATCACCTTGGTAATGATGGCTTCTTCCTGCGTATTGCCGCTTTCAAAATACTGAGGAGAGATGACCGCCAAAATGAAGCGGCTTTCTTTCACACAGCGCTCCATCTCTTCCAAAAAACTGGCCTGGGGCAGAAAGTCCACTTCGTCAAAGGCGACTTTATATCCCTCTGCAATCAATGACTTGCGTAAATCGCGGGCAAAGGCTCTGTCAGGTTCCTTGCGGCGATAGCTAATGAACGCATCATATTGATAAGTGGAGGATGTCATAGGGGCAGCAGCGCATCTCTATAAGCTTCACCACCGCAAACGGCGATTCAGCAGGCTTTCTAGCATTACGTCCAATTGTATCCGGTCTGCACCGGGAGGCTGGCGCGGTCTGCTGGGGTTGAGCGGGGTCACAGATGTCCAAAGAGGGCGGACAGCAATAAGTAACCCTTATGTCGCGCAAAGTAACGTATAAGCGTTGTCTGAAAACACGGGGACGTTTCTTTGTGACGTCTCGTCGTTTCTTTATAACGTCACGGCGTTCCTTTGTAACGTCGTGACGTTACTCTGTGCGATCGCGGTGTTGCTTTGTACCGTCGCGTCGTTTCTTTGCAACGTCACAGCATTCCTTTGTAACGTCGCGACGTTTCTTTGTAACGTCACAGCGTTCCTTTATGCCGTCCCAACGTTACTCTATGCGATCGCGGCGTTCCTTTGTACCCCGCAGGCGTTGCTCGATAACGGGGCGATCGCCCCACCGTACCCAATTCAAAGCTAACTACTTGCTCGAAAAGTCGCCTGAATTGCGGCGTCCTTCGCGGTAACGCTCCAGCCGCTGCATGGCCATCTGCAAACTCATCTGCATACGGTTAAAGGCCTCGGCCAGCTTGCCCACTTCGTCTTTTGAGTTGACGGTAAACTCTGCGCCGGGGTCGCCCATGCTGGCCGCCTCTGCTGCCAGAGCCATGCGGTTGAGGGGGCGCACCACGTAGCGCTTAAGCCAGAGATTCACCAATACAATGGCCACCGCAAACGCCAGGACAAAAATGCCCAGAATCAACAGCAGCGACTGACGCGCACTCTTGAGTACCTTCTCAGCGGGCACAGAGATCATTTGTGCCCCCACAATTTCATCCAAATTCCAGCCAAAGCCATTGCTGCTGCCGTAGCGCTCGATCATACTGGCGGGGGCGGCGGCGGGGGTGCTGTGACATTCTAAACAGCTCGCCTTGGTAATTTTGATCGGTCGGGCAATGTAGTAGAGATCGCCCGCTGGGGTGCGCCGAAATCCGCTCGTTTCCTGGGCCGTGCTCTGCTGCTTAAACTGCTCGACCAGCTGCGCCTCAAAGCTATCGGCTTTATCTCTTAAGTTGGTGGGGTTGAGCGTGGCTTCTTTGTAAAAAAAGTCGGCATAGATGGGGTTGCCGCGAAAGGTTTCAAACACTTCGCGGGCCGAGTAGGCGGGTACGGTTTCGGGTAGAAATTCGGTGCTGAGACGATCGACCAGTTCTGGATTGACCTGGTTGGTGGTGTAGTCACGCACCGAGTTCATGGTTTCCATCAGCATTAGCGCTTTGGTCGTCAGCTGCGCCTGGGCGTTGTGGTTGAGCACCGAGGACAGGGCAATGCTGCTAGCAATAATGCCGCCCAAAAAGACCAGCAGCAGCAGCAGGGTGAATTTTTGGCCGAGTTGCAGGTTGTCGAGCTTCAGCATGGGGTGGCGATTGTGGTGGTGAGTTCCGAGATTAAATACACCCTTCAAAAGCCTGCTTCCGGAGATGCAAAGCGGTTTGCAAAAAAGGGCAACAATCAATGACGCCCAGGCTATGCGTTTGCAGAACCACTTTTGCCGATTTTAGAGTAAACATTGCTACCAATAGGGCATCAGTAACAGTTCATCACGCTTGCTGTTTACCGCGATCGCGGCATCGTCAGATCTGCCGCCTTGAGCTATTTGAGCTGAGCCAGTTTTTGGTTGGCAGACTTGAGCAGATCGCTCGCCCTGGCGTAGCTCGTCGTGCCGGGCTGCACCTTCTCCAAGTCGTTGATGATGTCCTGCATCAGGCTGGCGATCTGGTTGCGGTCCATGCCTTCCAGGTTTTGGGCCAGCATGCGTGTATTTTTCTCGATCGCGCTGTCTAAGGCCTGGGCAGAGGCTTCTTCTCGGGCGGCATTCTCTTGAATAATGCCGAGATTGGCCTGGTACTCGGCCAGCAAAACCTGAGCCTGGTTGTAGCCAGGGTCTTGAGCGGGAATGTCTTCGAGGCGAGCGATCGCGGTTGCCCACAGGCCCGCTGCGCGCTCCCAGGTGGTAGCTGGATGGGGCGGATTCTTTCCGGCGATCGCTGCCTGATAGGCAAAGGCTCTGGCGGCATCGACCAGGGTATTCGAGCGATCGCCCCCCGCGACATTCCCCGTCACCTGCTGGTAGTCGCGCTCGTAGGCCTCTAGCTTGGTGGCCGACTGCCGCCCGGCCAGCGTTTCGGGCGGAATTTCGTTGAGCTTGTCCATGCCGCGCTGCCAGGTGGTCAGGGCGGTGGCGCGATCGGCCCCAGACTTGGCAGTTTGAAAGGCCTGCTGAGCGGCCTCAACGGCTGTGGTGCCTTCCTGCATCAGGTTTTGGGCGTTGCGCTCCTGAAACACCACCGCCTCCATGCGGCCAATTTCAGAGCGGGCGGTTTCGAATTCGTCTAGCGTAAACTGCCATCGACAGCCCACGAAGCCGCAGTAGGCCTTGGGGTAGTAGCCCAAAAACCACACGGGCAGCCCATCTAAATGCTCCTGAGCCTGGGTAACTTTTGTTTCGCCCAGCTCGATGTCGCTGGCGGAGGTGGCCTGGTTTACCAACTGGTCGGCCTGGGCCACCAGCGACACCGCCTGCCGGTAGTCGTGGTCCATTTTGATGTAGCTGGGCAGCAAAATCAGCGGTGCCGTCTTGGCGACGGGCCAGCGAATCATGGGGTAGGGCAGGTTGAGCACCCACGTGAGCCCAGCCAGCCCTGCCACGGTAACCACTGCAGAGCCGAAGCAACCAAATGTACGAGCCACCATAGCGTTGTATAGCAATTAAATAAGGACGGTCTGGTTTAGGGTGCCCAAGGTCACCTCGTGGGGTACAGGTCTGGGTTGGGCGATCGCGCCACAGAGTCCTTCACCACGACAGGCTGGCTTTCCGGAGAGTTGGTTTAGTTTTTGCCAGAGGGAGGGAGGCATTTAGCCGAGCAGATTGTCGGGGTCGATGCCGCGATCGCGCAACCTTGTCTTCAAAGCTTCCAATTCTTGTTCCGCTACCGCTGCTCTTCGTTCTGCCGCCGCTGCCTGTTGCTCCGCCTGCTGCCGTCGCAGGGCCTCCTGCCGAAGAGCCACGGCCAGCTCATCGGGAATCAGCAGCTTGTCGCCTGTATCTTGTCGGTAGAAGGCGATCAGTCCACCATCGATTTCCAAACGCAGGCCCAGGGGTTCGCTGCAGCGGTCTGCGATCGGCTCGTAGACCTCATCTCGCAGGCGGTAGCCCTTGAGCTGCTCGACAATCCATTCGCCCTTGGGGTCGAAGAGCCAGTATTCTTGCACCCCCAGCCCTTCGTAGAGGGTCTTTTTCTCAACTTCGTCCTGGCGGCGGGTGCTGGCGGAAGTCATTTCAAAGATCACCGCCGGAACCTGGCCCTCCTCCCAAATTTTGTAGTTGTCGCGGCCGCCGGGCTCGACCTCAAAAATCACCATCACGTCGGGGGCCACCCGCAGCTTGGGAAAGCCCTGGGCGTAGTACATAAACTGGTTGGCGAGTACCGTCGCCCGCCGTTCCGCAAGATACTGCCGCAGCACCTCTAGCGTAATCAGCAGGGCGTAAAGGTGGGCGTAGGTTTCGGCCACGGGTTCACCGTCGGAGCTGGGATAGGTCAGGGCTGCCTGGGGCCAAAGGGTAGTCATAGGTGCCTCCGGGAAGAGGGGCTTAGATGTAGGATAACTTGCTGAGGATTTTGGACTGGAGTTTGTTCAAATAGGGTGAGCCAAAGCTAGGAAAGTGGTAGTGACGTGAAATTGCAAAGCACTACCACCTAT
>PYER01000495.1 GCA_003017855.1 filamentous cyanobacterium CCT1 | reverse complement strand
CCCTGGGGCACCGGGCGGGCTGGGGGTGCTTGAGGCGATCGCCGTCACCCTGCTGCAAGACACCCTCTCCGCTGGGGTTGTGCTCAGTGCGGTGGCGCTGTACCGCCTGGTGGGCACCCTAGCCGAGGCCCTGGGGGCAGGGCTGGCGGTAGTGGGCGATCGGGTAAAACTGTAAGGGCAAATGGCATCTGCCCTGATCCCGTCTGTGGGGTTATCTGAATTTCGCGCCAGGTTAAACAGGGCAAACAACCGTTTGCCCCTACGGGTGAGTCTTTTGGAGGCTGGGGAAATTGCCCCCCGGACCGTTCTCAATCGTCGAAGTGCTTGACGATCGCCTCGGCAAATTCCGAGCACTTCAGCGGTGGGTTGACGGGCGGCTCCATTAACCGGGCCAGGTCGTAGGTAACTTCGCGGGAGGCAATCGCGCCGCCAATCCCCTTCTTGATCAAGTCAGCCGCTTCCTGCCAGCCCATGTATTCCAGCATCATGACGCCGGAGAGAATCACCGAGCCGGGGTTGATGCGATCGAGTCCGGCGTGCTTGGGGGCGGTGCCGTGGGTGGCCTCAAAGATGGCGCAGGTGTCGCCAATGTTGGCCCCTGGCCCCATGCCCAGGCCGCCAACGATCGCCGCTGCTGCGTCCGACAGGTAGTCGCCATTCAGGTTCATCGTGGCCAGAATAGAGTACTCATCGGGCCGAGTCTGAATCTGCTGGAAGATGCTGTCGGCAATGCGATCGTTCACCATAATTTTGTCTTTCCACTGGCCGCTGCCGTGGGTATCCCAGATGGACGCCAAAATGCCCTCCACCTCAGCACAGATCGCCGCTTTTTTCTCGGGGGTCAAAGCGTCGTAGCCGGGTTCGATCTGGCGGGCGTTGTCTTCGGTAGAAATGTCAGGGTTCGCCTCTTTGTTGGCCAAAATCCACGACTCTCGCTCGGTGACGCACTCGTCTCGAAACTCTGAGGTGACCAGCTCATAGCCCCAGTCGCGAAAAGCCCCTTCGGTGTACTTCATAATGTTGCCCTTGTGCACCAAGGTGACCTGCTGCTTGTCCTTGGGCAGGCGCAGGGCGTGCTTCATGGCCCGGCGCACCAGCCGCTGACTGCCAGTTTTGCTGATCGGCTTAATGCCAATCCCCGAATCGAGGGGGATCTGCTTTTTGCCGTGCTCAGGGGTGCTGGGAATCAGCTCGGTATTGAGGATCTTAATCAGCTGATCGCAGACCGGGTCGCCCTGCTTCCACTCGATGCCCAGGTAGATATCTTCAGTATTTTCTCGATAGATAATGACGTCGAGCTTTTCGGGGGTGCGGTGGGGGGAAGGGGTACCCGCGTAATACTTGCAGGGGCGCACGCAGGCGTAGAGGTCGTTGATCTGCCGCAGAGCCACGTTGAGAGAACGAATACCGCCGCCCACAGGCGTTGTCAACGGCCCCTTTATCGCTACGCCGTACTCTTGAATCGCTTTCAGCGTGTCGTCGGGCAGGTACTGGTAGGTGCCGTACTGCTCACAGGCTTCGTCGCCCGCGTAGACCCGAAACCAGACAATCTCGCGCTTGCCGCCGTAGGCCGCCGCCACCGCCGCATCAAACACCCGCTGCGCCGCCGGCCAAATGTCTACCCCCGTTCCATCGCCACGGATATAGGGAATGATAGGCGTGTCTGGTACAACAGGCTCGCCATCTTTGAAGGTGATGCGTTCGCCTACTGCCGGGGGAGTGATCCGTTCGTACATCGCAAATTGCCTGCAAACGACAAAACATCCCATAGTCTAATGCGCTTTAACCCACATTTTTGCTCGTTGAGCAACGAATTAAAGCTGGGTCCAATGTCCCTGGGGTGCGATGGGTCTGTCACTCGGCCTAAACGACGGACTGTAGCGGGTTTCACCTCTTGCCCCCTTTTATTTCGTTGTCCTACGTACCTTTAGAGTTCCAAATCCATGAGCACTGTTCTAGTTGTTGACGATGACGCCACCATGCAGCTGGCCCTGACCCGACGCCTGCAAGACCAGGGCTTTGACGTGGTGAACGCGACCTCGGGGGAAGAAGCGCTAGCGCTATTTAGAAAAAAAGTGGCCGACGTCGTGGTGTCAGATGTCATGATGCCGGGCATGAGCGGGTTTGAATTTTGCCACCTGCTGCGATCGCGGCCCGAGGGCGAGACGGTGCCGTTCATCTTTCTCTCTAGTCTGGGAGAAGTCAACGATCGGGTGCAGGGCCACCTCCTGGGAGCCGACGACTACCTGGTCAAGCCCTTCTCAGCCCAGGAGCTGATTGCCAAAGTAAAGGGGGCGATCGCGCGATCGCAGCGCCTCCACAGCGCCCTAGAGCGCATAGCCGAAAAAGCCAGCAACCCCACTCCCCTGCCCCTTACCCCCGCTGAAGAACGCGTCTTTTGGGAGGTA
>PYER01000494.1 GCA_003017855.1 filamentous cyanobacterium CCT1 | reverse complement strand
AGATGTGTATAAGAGACAGCAAATAGTGAGGCTATAGCATCCCCGTTCAAGCCGACACCCATCCACCCAGCCCGTAGGGCCTACCCATCCACCCCTCACCCTTTACTCCCCATGACTCCTGAACTGACCCAATTCGGCGAGCAAATGTCTCATCTGACGGGCGTGCGCGCCATTATGAAAGACATTATTGAAACGCTGCGGGCGGGGCAGGGGCAGGCGTTCATTAATCTAAGTGCGGGCAATCCGGTGATTTTGCCCGGAATTGAGCAGCTCTGGCGCGATTGCACCCAGGAGCTGCTGGCTAGCGATGAGTACGGCAATGTGGTGTGCCGTTACGGCACCAGCCAGGGCTATGAGCCGCTAATTACGGCAATTAAGGGCGACTTCAACCGGCGCTACGGGCTGAATCTGAGCGATCGCCACATTCTGATTACCCCCGGCAGTCAGGCGCTGTATTTTTTGGCAGCCAATGCCTTTGGCGGCTACCACGCTACCGGACGGATGAAAGACATTGTGCTGCCCCTCAGCCCCGACTACACGGGCTACGGCGGCATTTCGCTGGTGCCGGAGGCGGTGCGGGCCTACCGCCCCACCATTGAGGCGGATGAGGCGGCCCATCGGTTTCGCTACCGGCCCGACTTTAGCCAGCTTGAAATTACCGCTGACACGGGGTTTGTGCTGTTTTCGCGGCCCTGCAATCCCTCGGGTAACGTCCTGACAACTGAGGATGTCGAGCACATTGCCAGCCTCGCCGCCGTCCACAACGTGCCTGTGCTGGTCGATTCGGCCTACGCGCCGCCCTACCCGGCGCTAAATTTCACCGCGATGGAGCCGGTGTTTGGCGACAACATTCTGCACTGCATGAGCCTTTCGAAAGCAGGGCTGCCGGGGGAGCGGCTGGGGGTGGCGATCGGTGACCCGGCGATGATTCAGGTGCTGGAATGTTTTCAAACCAACTTCTGTATTCACTCATCGCGCTACGGCCAGGCGATCGCGGCCCGCGCCATTGCCTCCGGCGAACTGGCCCGCCTCTCTGAGCAGGTGATTCGCCCCTACTACCAGGACAAGTTTGCGGTGCTTGAAGCCGCCCTGGATCGAGCCATGCCCCAGGATCTGCCCTGGTACCTGCACCGGGGCGAGGGGGCGATCTTTGCCTGGCTGTGGTTTGACCAGCTGCCCATCACCGACCAGGAGCTATACAACCAGCTCAAGCAGCGGGGCGTGATTGTGGTGCCGGGCAACCCCTTCTTCCCCGGCCTGCCCACGGAGCAGGGAGAGCCCTGGCCCCACACTCGCCAGTGTCTGCGCCTGAGCCTGACCGCCAGCCGCGAGGACCTGATTGAGGCGGCCACTCGCCTCGGTGCGCTGGTGGCTGAGGTCTACCGAACTGCCGCCGTAGCGGTGGCGGTATGATGGCGGCTTCTGCAACCACCGACGACTGGGTTGAAATTGGCCGCATTGTTGCGCCCCAGGGGGTGAAGGGCGAGGTGCGTGTGTACCCCAGCAGCGATTTTCCTGAGCGGTTTCTGGAACCGGGCGATCGCTGGCTGAAGCGCCCCCGCAGCCTCACCCCCGAGCAGGTCAAGCTGGTGCGGGGGCGCTATATCGACGGCAAAGGGCTCTATGTGGTGCAGTTGGCCGGAGTCGATAGCCGCGAGCAAGCCGAAGCGTTGCGGGACGCGGTGCTGCTGGTGGAGTCGAGCGATCGCCCCAGCCTTGACGACGACGAGTTTTACGTCGCTGACCTGGTGGGGCTGCGGGTAATCATCCAGGCCACCGGTCAGGATATTGGCACGGTGAGCGATGTCTTCGCCGCTGGCAACGACCTCATAGAAGTTACTTACTATTCTTCAGCCGTAGAGAATTCGCCCCAAACTAAGGCCCGCTCCGTACTGGTGCCCTTTGTAACCGCCATTGTGCCCGTGGTAAATTTGGCCGAGGGCTACCTCCAAATCGACCCTCCAGCAGGACTTTTAGATCCCTAGTCTTATGGATTTCTTATCTTTAAATCCTATTGTTGTCCTAACGACCATAAATGGAACGACCAATCTACCCCGGCTCTCCTAGGAGGGTTGGGGTTTACTTTTTGGGATGATTTGAGTGCCCAGGCGGTGCCAACGACTAATATCCCCGAGCTTAAATGGAGGCGTTATCTTAATCGTTTAAAACCGCAATCCCTCTCGACCTAATCGCCCGTGATCTGAGATCATCTGACCAGCAGCTGTGCTTTCAAACCACAGATGGGCCATAGCTCCCTATTATCTTTAAATTGGTGTCTGTAATCTAGCCGCCTGAGGCAGCCAAGCGAAACGAGGTGAACCCATGAAATGGCAGTCGAGTCGACGCAGCGTCAATAT
>PYER01000166.1 GCA_003017855.1 filamentous cyanobacterium CCT1 | reverse complement strand
GTTCCCATGGCGTCGAGGGTGACGATGCAGCCGTTCAACGCCAGCACCTTGAGCAGTTCAGGAATCGCCGTAATTTCGTTCGATTTTTCGTCCACCTTAACTTGCCCCAGCACCAAGCGATTCTCGGCCGCCCAGGCGCTCACCATGTGAATGGCGCCTTTGCTCCGGCCTCGGACATAGGAGCGCCGCAGGGTTTTGCCATCTACAGCGACGACCGTCCCAGCACTGAGTTGTGCCACGGTTTGAATCCAATTCAAAAAGCAGTCTTGGAACTGTTCGGGGTCGAGTTGGGCAAACAGCCGGCTAATCGTGTCATGGGATGGAATGCCGTTAGGCAACGCCAGAAAGGTTCTTAACCAGTCCACTTTGCTCTGGCCATAGGCCTCGATATCGACCCAAGTCTCTGCGCCACAGACCACCGCACAGATCGTCAAGGCCACCATATCCACCATGCGGTGCTCAATCAGATAGCCGGTACGTGGATCCTCTAGACCCTCAAAGTGGCTTAACAGTGAATCGGTCGGTGGCACTGAAGAAGACATGGATAGCCTTGATAACAAACCTATCCATTAGTATCCCTACTCGCCGAGTATGCGTTTGCCCTGGGTAGGGAGCTGGCTGGTTAAAGTTTAATTAGCCCCTGGCGGAGGGCATTGACTACGGCGTGGGTGCGATCGCTAGCCCCAAGCTTGATCATCACGTTAGACACGTGGAACTTGACCGTATTTTCGCTAATCGTCAGCTCACTGGCGATCGCTTTGTTGTTTTTACCCTTGGCCATTAGCGTCAGGACGTCGTACTCGCGATCGCTCAAATCGGGGCGCTCCATGCGGGCGACCAGCTTGGTCCCAATTGCGGTGGGTACGTAGCGTTTTCCGGCGCTGACGGCTCGAATCACCTCCAAAATTTCCTGACAGGGCGTGTCTTTCAGCAGGTAAGCTTTGGCCCCCGCCCGCAGGCCTTGGTAGATGTCCTCATCGGTCTCATAGATCGAGAACATAATGATGGCGGCCTCAGGAAACTCGGCGCGAATGGCGGCGATCGCCTCCACACCACTCACCTCGGGCATCTGCAGGTCAAGAATGGCCACATCGGGGCGATGCAGGCGAAACTGTTCGGTCGCCCGCTGACCGTTGTCGACCTCCGCGACCACGGTCATATCCGGCTGGTCATTCAAGATCGCCACTAGCCCCTGACGCACAATCGGGTGGTCGTCCGCCACTAAAATTCGGATCGATTTGTCAGCCTGGGGCCGCATCGTTCATTCCTCCTAAGTTTGGGCCAGGGTAGGATTCTCCAGCGTCACCGTAATTGCAGTCCCTTCTCCCGGGCGGCTCACCAGATGCCAGGTCGCCCCAATGCGTGCCGCCCGCTGCTGCATGCCCGCCAGACCAAAACCGCGAGCGGGTAACGTCGGATCAAAGCCACAGCCGTTGTCGCGAATGCTCAACCGCAGCGCCTGCGGGCTATAGGTCAGGTTCAGGTGAATCAGGTCGGCCTGGGCGTGGCGCAGGGCATTGGCGATCGCCTCCTGGGCAATGCGCAGCAGGTTCAGCCCCAGGTCGGGATGGAGCCGGTAGGGGTCACCCTGAATCTCTAGACTAATGGGAGTGGCCTGGCCGGGGGAGGTTTGCTCAATGAACCTGGCAATCGTCTGGGCGGGGTCTTCGTATTCGCTGGTTTCCAGATACAGGGTCCAGACCGATCGCCGCGCCTCCGCCAGCCCATCTTTGGCCAGGGCCAGCGCCGTCATCAGGTGGGTTTGAGCCTGGGCCGGCTGGTGGCTGGCAAAGTAGTCCACCGCCTGCAGCTGCATCACAATGCCGCCAAAGGCCTGGGCCAGGGTGTCGTGAATTTCCCTCGCCACCCGCGCCCGCTCCTGCAGCAGGGCGGCCTGCTGGGCCTCTTCGGCCAGGCGGGTTAGCTGAATCGCCAGGGTGACCTGCTGGGCCAGCGCTTGAACCAGTTCAAACTCGCTCTCTGAGAAGGCTTCGCGATCGCGACAGGCAAACCCAATAAAGCCTATCGGTTGTTCATCCTGGCGCAGCAACGTGCAGACAATACCTCGATGGTTGCGGCTGCGGTGGAATTCTAGATAATTCGGTAAAAACAGGTGAGGTTCCGTCTCTAAATTAAAAGGCCTGGGCTGAGGCGATTTCAGCAGAACCTCCCAACCCGGCCAGTCATCGACGCATACTTTGTGGGTATAGGGTGGAGAGAGGGTGATCTTACCGTCAACCAACCCGACTGAGACCTGCAGCGTCCGGTCTTGCGGGTTGTAGAAAAAGATCTGGGCGTCTTTAGCATTGAATTGAGCAGAAATTTCCTGGAGCTGGTGGCCCAAAAAGGCGTTCATGTCGGGATCGCGGGCTAACCAGTCGATGCTCCGACGCATAGCCGCATTGGCTTTTACCAGCTCTACCGCTCGATTTTGCTCTGCCTGTAAGATGAACTGCTGGGCGCGATCGCGCTGAATGGCGCTGCCAATACAGTCGGCCATCGTTCTCAAGACCGCCACTTCAGCCTGGCCGAACTGAATCGGGGCGCGGCAGTAATCGAAACACAGAATGCCCCACCACTGACCGTTGACCCGAATTGGCACCGCGTAGGTCGACTGAATGTGAATGTTCGCCAGCCAGCTCCTGAGCGGCTCGTCCCATTCCTCCACCAGGCCACCAAAGCCATCCATCTCCAAAAAATACTTTTTGAAGACATCGCTGAGCCTGGCGGCGGCGGCAGGCCCAATGCCATCGCGAACAATTTCAAAGTTGGGATCTCTGCACTTCAGAATCGTATCGAGATAGCGAACGGGCATTTCGGATGAGGCGTCGTAGATGTTTTCGAGCACCTCAAGGCGATCGCAGCCGGTTCCCTCAATCAAAATGGTGAGGGCTGTGTCCATTGCAGCGTCAATGCGATCGCCGGTCAGCAACACGTTGGCGGCTCTAGCCGTCACCGCCAGCAGCTGATCGCGCTTGAGCAGGCTTTGATTGTACGCCTCCAGGTCAGCCGTTCTCTGCCGGGTCCCCTGTTCGCGCTCCTTCTGAGAGCGATCGCGCAGAATGGCGCTGCCAATACAGTCGGCGATCGCCCTCAGCACGGCAATTTCGGCGGTGCTCACCTGAATTGGCGCCCGGCAGTAGTCTAAGCTCAACACGCCCCACCATTGCCCGTTTACCCGAATGGGCACGGCGTAGGTAGACTGCACCTGAACCGAGACCAGGGCGCTGCGGAAGGGCTCGTTCCACACTTCGCTCAGCCCCCCAAAGCCCTCCCCTTCCAAAAAGTACTGCTGCATGAAGTCTAAGCCCAGCAAGTCAGCCGGGAGCGACGCTGAGCCAAAGACAACGCTGAGCAATACAAAACCAGGAGCCGCCCATTCGTAAATAAAATCGCAGGAACTCGGCAAGGAAGACGCCGACTCAAACATGTTTTCCAGAACTACCACGTAGTCGCAGCCGATGCCCTCGCCAATAAACTGCAGGGCGGTATTTACGGCGGCGTCAAAATTTTCCAGCGTCAGCAACACGTTGGCGGCTTTGGCGGTGGCTTCAAACAGGCGATCGCGCCCCTGCAACACCTGGTTGTAGGCGGCTAAATCGTCGGCTCTTTGCAATACGATTTGCTCGCGTTCTGTCTGGGTGCGATCGCGCAGAATGGCGCTGCCAATACAATCGGCGATCGCTCGCAAAATGGCAACCTCCGCCGGGCTAACGCGAACCGCGTCCCGAAAGTAATCAAACCCGAGTACGCCCCACCACTGCCCATTCACCCGAATCGGTACGGCATAGGCCGATTTGACGCCGAGGGAGGCGAGGAAACTGCGCAAGGGGTCATCCCACTCTTCGATTAGCCCACCAAAGCCATCCCCATTGAGAAAATAGGTTTCCAGCAGCGCCAATCCATAGATCTCCGCCGAAATAGCCGTCGACTCCAGGGTTGTCATCAACGGCGGAATGCCGGGAGCGGTCCACTCGTAGATGAGGGAGCAGACCGTCGGCAATGGGGACGAGGGCTCAAACGAATTTTCTAGAACGCTGATCAGGTCGCAGCCAACTCCCTGCCCGATAATGTTTAGCGCCGTATTGAGGGCCTGCTCAAAGTTCTCAAGGGTTAGCAGCACGTTGGCCGCCTTGGCGGTTGTCTCTAGGAGTTGGTCACGCCCGTTTAGCATCTAGCGATCGCTTTTGAAGTCGATAAGTGAAAAACTGAGCAAGGTTACCCTGCTGCCAGCCATCGAAACCTAGGCAATCCACGGGTTGCAGCTTGTGTTCAGCACTACTCGGCCAATTTTGATTTAATGGTCAATCTGACTATAACAATACCCACTGCCGCCATGGCATGATGCTAGACACGCTATTTTCTTCGAAAAGGGTCTTTACGCTATGGCTCTGCCCTTTGACGCCGCCCCCAGCGAGGCGCGAATTGAGCGATTTTGGCAGCTCTCGGCCAGCTTTGGCATGGAGCGCAATGCCTACCACAACTACCTCAACGAGCTAGTGAGCGATCGCTATGCGCTGGTCAAAGGCCTGCAGCTGCTGCGCGACGAGCTGCAGTTTGCCGGGGCCAGCCCAACGGATGTGGGAGCCTGCGGGGCCGATATGAGCCTGCCCAGCGCCGTCACCACCCTGGCCTACACCAATTGCGGCGATCGCATTCACCAGGGCGAGGCGACCAAGCGCTACCGCGACGTGGTGGCTTCCCGGTTTGCCACCCTGTCAGAAATCGGTGAACAGAAGCTGGAGGCGTTTTTCCCTGCCGGGGGCGGCACCGACAACGGCGCCACCCTGGCCCACGTGACTGTCGCCCACGAGCTGGATGAAAAGCTCAAGCGCCGGGTCTATGAGGGCAACCCGCAGTCGATTTCCCTGGTGGCGATCGATCTCAAGACCCATGTGGGCCGCATTCAGGAAGACGGCAAGCAGGTCTACGGCAAAACCCGCGAGTCACCCTGGCGCGAACCTCGGGCCGCCTGCGGTGCAATTGTGGGGGCACTGAGCCACTTTCAGCCCGAGAATCTGATTCACCGCCGCATTCGCAGCGACCTGGGCGAGCGCAACTTTCAGTTCTTGTCGAGCCAGCGCATTTTGACTGAAGAGGGCGTCGATATCACGATGGCGGTGGCCTCGGCGATCGTAGCGATTCGCGGCATTCGCAATACGGCGATGGCCCTGGCCCAGGAAATGGACGAGCGCGGCCTGGGCCACCTGACCGCCAGCACCACGGTCAATCGCCCCTCGCGGGATGATTTGGTGATTTACCTGGCCCGCGCCACGGTCTTTAACGGCATGGTGCGCATTCAAAGCTTGGGCACCGAGGCCAAGCGCTACAGCGGCAAGCTGGTCGAGTACGCCGGGGAGAAGCGCCTGCAGCTGCGCTACGACAACTGGGACAGCGAGGCCGTGCCGATCGAAGAGATTCCTTACAAGGTGCGGCTGTCGGGGTTGTAGGCTAGCTTAACTACCGTGTCAATTTGGGCCGACGGGGTCTCTGTTGCTGGAGAATGGGTCTGGGTCTGTACCGTTGGTGAACGATGACTCAGCGATACCGATATCTCAAAATGCTGGCTCGCCTGCGCCGCCAGAAGCGCAAGCTGTGGCTGAGCAACAGCGGCGACTGGCAGTGGCTGGCCAGCAAGCCCATGCCGGTGGCGGGGGTGAATCGTTTGCTGTGGCGAGAGTCGGTGCCGTCGCTCAGCTTTTTTGTCATGCTGATGCTGTCGGGGATAATATCGTCGCTGGGGCTGCTGGCGGGCAGCACCGCCACGGTGATTGGGGCCATGATTATCGCACCGCTGATGGGGCCGATCATTGGCATTGCCTATGCGATCGCCATTTCGAACCGCCGCCTGATGAAGCGGGCGGGCCTGACCCTGCTCTGGGGCACGCTGGCGACGGTCGCCAGCTCAACGCTGATTGCCAGCCTGATTGGGCTACAGGTGTTGAATGAGGAGATTCTGCTGCGCACCGAACCCAACCTGATCGACCTGATGGTGGCGATCGCGGCCGGGGCAGCGGGGGCCTTTGCCAAATCGCGCAAGCATGTGGCCGATGCCTTTCCGGGGGTGGCGATCGCGGTGGCCCTGGTGCCGCCGCTGAGCGTGATTGGCATTGGCGTGGCCCGACTGGACCAGGCGGTCTTTTTTGGGGCCACCCTGCTGTTTATCACTAACCTGACGGGCATTATCTTCAGCGGTATTTTGGTCTTTTTGTGGCAGCGCTACGGCACCCTCAAGCGCGCCCAGGAAGGCGTAGTGCTGTCGACGCTACTGCTGCTGGTGCTGGGCGTTCCGCTGGGGCTTTCGCTCAACAATTTGCTGGTGCAGTCTAACTCGCGCCAGCGGGTAGGGCGAATCATTCGCACCGAACTGCCCCTGTCTCAGCGGGCCGATCTCCAGGATATCGCCCTGCAGCAAACCGACGGTCTGCTGCAGATCACCCTTGACTTTGCGGCTCCGCCCAACACGATTACGGCTAGCGACGTGCGACAGTCCCAGGTGTTTTTAGAAGATCGCCTCGATCAGCCGGTGGATCTCACCCTGCGGGTGGTGCCGATACAGGAGTTTTCGCTGCCTGCGACCCCCTGAGCCGTGCATGCTACTGCGATTGTTTCCCAATTGGTTCAATGGGCGATCGCGCCCCGTCCCCAACGTCACTCCCCCAGCACCTCCAGCACCACCTTAGGCTGCAGCTTGGTCTTAAACCACACTACCTGAGCCGGAACGTTGGCCACATCCACGCCAGCATTCTCCAGGTTGAGCCGCTCCGACACCGCCAAGATCAGGTTGTCGCACCCCGACTTGCGCACCTGGGCAAACTTTTTGCGCAGGTATTCGGGTCGCCAGTAGCCCACAATTTCCAGCAAAAACTCGCGCCCGTCGGGGTGCACCAAGCGAAAGTCGGGGATCATGACGCTGCCGGGCAGGGGCACCAGATCGACCTCCCGCTCCAGTCGCCAGGCTGTTTTGGCGGGCCAGCGGCTGACGAAAGATTCCTCAATCATGCTGTCGTAGGTTTTGCCCGGCGGGTAGTGGGTGACCAAGCCACAGTCGCTATCGAGGGTAAACTGGCGAGGTTTTACCTGCTGAGTAAAGTTGTCTTTCATCTGCAGCGTCGCCGTCAGTCGCCACCGGCTGACGTGCAAAATGGCGGGAATCAGCTTGGCAATATCTACCCCGTAGCGAGTGCTGGGCTTAAACAGGCTGGCGGGACCATCAATGGTGATCGTAAACCCCTGGTCGGCATCGCCCTCGATGTAGGTCATCAGCCGAAACAGCTTCAGGTAGCGAAACATGAGCTTGTACTCGCCGGGGTCGTTGCGGTACAGGTGCATGACCAGATCGCTGGCTTTGTAGAATACCCCCTGGGTCTGCGACAGGTTGTAGCGGTGAATCAGGGCGTCGGGCGTGGGCGCATCAAACTCGGTCAGAATGTGGTTGTCCTGGCGATCGGCGTAGAGGCCCTGACGCAGGTCGGCCACCGATACCTCGTGGTCCAGTTCTTCAGAAAGGCGTTGACTCAGCGTTGTCAGGGTGGCCTGGGTTGCAGCGGCAGACGGAACGCCCTGGGCTGCCAGCGCAAACACCCGCCGCCGTAGCTCGATTGGCTCCAGGGGGCTGACAACGTCAAAGGTGGCAAAGCTGTTGCGCAGAATGTGGGCTAGCCCCCGCTTGATGCGGTAGTTGGTGTCTTCGCCCTCCAGGTCTTGCAGCTGGCGGTTGAGGTCGCCCTGGGTCTGGCCCACCTGCTGCTGAAACAGCTGGATCAGATCGGCTGCGATCGCCCGATTGGCTCCATCCAGCGCCAGCCGCTTGGGCTGAATTACTTCTCCTTGGTAGCGATAGATCAACAATTCGCTGGGTAACATCGCGCTCACCTCACGGTTCTGACCAGGTTGTATGGGCCGTATGGCTGATGCCGCTGAGCAGCTTTTATCCTGTCTCAGCCAACCGAGGATGTACGTTAGCTCAGCTCACCAACATCTCTTAAAACGGCTTCTACCAGGTTGGGAGCGATAAAGATACCGCTGTTTTGCAACTGCCTCACATAGGGCTTGATGTCAGAAATTAGACCTGCCCTCTTAGCCCGACGCAAGATGCCGATTGTACCAATACAGCGCATGCCAAATCGTTCTGCGACCCGTCTGGCTCGCGCATCATCGAGCAAGACAATGCTGTTTGACACAGATTGAGCGAGGGCGATCGCCTCAGCTTCTCCTCGATCGACCAGGATGGCCAGCGGTTGAAGAATCCCAGGATCAGGTGTTTGAATGTCTAACCAAGCCGCTTGGCTCACCGCCAGCGAGCCTGGCAATCCTGCACCTTGAACGGTTACCTCGCTCCAAACGGCTGGCGGAATAAGTACTCGCTGATAGAGCTGGGTAAGCAGTTCAAGCTGCTCAAGGATAGCAAGGGAAATAAGCGGGCTGCTATCGGCGATGATAGCAGCATCAGTCGTCGCGGAGTTCGGCTGCGATTTGGTCGTCATCTAGGTTGATAACAGGAATTTGGAGTCGCCCCAGCTCATACATGAACCGCAATTTCTCCATATTACAAAGGTCAGCGGCTTTACCTAGGGAAAGGCGGCGAAGTTCGAAGAGTTTGGCTGCCAGGAGGAAAGCTAGTTCGGCTTCTAGCTCTTGGGGAGATTTACCGGAGGTGATGAGGAGATCGTCTGGGTAGGGTAACGAAAGGGTATGCATAGGGATAAAGCCGCGACTCCCTCTAACTTAGCCTAATACTTTAAACCCGCTGGATAGGGTCGGAGTATCAGCGCAAGTAGGACAGTGGGTGTGTTGAGGATCTCAGTACAGGGACAAAAGTTGTAGCGCCTGATTGAACTCAGCGTGGCGCAAAGTGAGATCGCAGCAGGTGCGGCGCAGAAAGTCACAGCCCAGCCGGAATAGACTCTTGGCCCGGCGACCATGAGCCTTCAGCGGGATCGGCTGCTGCTGGTGTTGCCAGAGCCCGGTGAGCATGGCCCAACAGAAGGCTAACGCCAGCAGCGCTATCAACTTGCTGAGCCGCTCGGCATGGCAGAAATGAGTCGATTCGAGGTTGAAGCCGCGCGTTTTCAGTGCGGCGAACAATGTTTCAATGCCCCACCTCAAGCGGTAATCCGCCAACGCCGTCTTGGGGCGATGATTGGTGGCTAGAATCAGCAGTTCGCCATCATCAAGGCGGGTGGCGACAATGTAGACGCGACGACCCCATACCCAGCGTTTGCTCGAGAGGATACGCTGTTCGCCCTCCTTCAGGTTGGCAAAGACCCGCTCGCCTTTCTGACGTGTCTTCCCGGAGCGAGAACTGATGATGTCACTGTGGCGCAGTCTGAGTCGGAAGAGCATAGCCTTGGGCAGCATCAAGAAACTGCACCACTCTCGTCCCACAAACTCTCGGTCGCCCGTCAAACAATGGATCTGGACGTCAGGGAAGACGCGCTCAAAGCGTTCCATGAGGTCTATGCGCTCGTCGCTGTTGCTATTGCCACGCTTGTCGAGCAGCGTCCACATCACCGGGAAGGCTATCCCCTCATGAACAATCCCCAGCATCAAGATGTTGACGTTGACGACGCCAAAGCACCAGTTGGTGCGGTCCAGGCTCAGCGTCCAGGGCTCAGGTATCTGACTCCAACTCACTACCGCTCGCGCAATCGCATCGAAATCTATCGCGAAGTCTCGAAAAAAGCGAGTCAAACGTTTGTAGCTTGAGGCACTCTGCGCCTGATTGGCAAAGACCTCGCCAGTTTATCCAAGTTCACTTTCTCCACCCGGAACAACGCCACCAGAAAGAGCGCTAAAAACCTCACTCGGGCACCGTGCCAGGGCAAATGGGGTCGCAGAGCGGCTTGAATTCGGTTAATCTCGTTCATGAGGAGGTGGTTGCTATGGGGTGTGGTAATTCCTAGCTCACCTCCTCTCCCCTCATCTTGTCAAACCCCTTGTAGCTCTCGTTCCTCGCTCTCATTCAAGTTTTGTCCCTGTACCTTGCCGTAGCGCGACAGGTGCATGAGTTTTTGCGGTTGCCTCTGCTGCCCCCGTGGGACGCCTCGAAGGCTGTGCGAGCGTATACCAAACTTGCCATGCCGATGTTTACCGGCGGCCAGTCTCAGCGGCTGGCCGCCATTGCCGAATCTCAGCAGGCTCTACACCAGAACCCTGACGAGGTTGAACCGTACCAGCGACTGGCCATGGCGCTGTCGTTTCAGGGCCAAAAAGATCAGGCCAAACAGGTGCTGGAGTCGGGGCGATCGCGCTTTCAAAGCTACGGCGAATTTGAAAAGGCCGCCTACCTCGACCACATGCTGAGCCTGCTAAAGCTCAAGGGCAAGACCCACTGGTGGGAGGCCTACTAGGGGCCGTAACGCTTGCCGGGGGTGAGTCTACAGCCTGAGCGCCTGGTATCCCCCCAGAAACAGCAGCCACACCGTCACCACCAGCCAGTGCATCGTCGTCACTATCCACAGCGACCCCGACTTCCAGTAGACGATGGTGCAGATCAGGCCCAGCAGCGCTGCCGCCAGCAAAAAGACGGGGTTGGTAAAGGTATCAAACGCCAGCGGATACAGGGTCATGGCGTTGAGCGGGTGCATGACCACAAACAGCCCCAGCATGGGCAGCCCCAGCCGCCAGCGCTTGCGATCGCTGATGATCTCGGTTGGGTGGGGCAGCAGCAGCACTCGCCAGAACCCTTCCTCGATCAGGGCTGGCATCACCAACGCGCGTGCCGCCAGCCGCAGCCCGTCGGCCCAGGTCACATCGGCAACCACAGGGGCCAGAAAATGACTGTGTAGCCCCAGCGGAACAGTCACCACCCCCAGCGCCAGGGTTAGCCCCGCCGCCAGGAGCCAGTGGTGGGGCCGGGGCCAGGTGGTAGCCGCCTGCTTTAGACGGTGCAGGGTAAGCTTGAGGGCAATGTAGGCGCGCAGGCGGAGGTAGGGCAACGTTAGGACACAGTAGCAGCAGTAAACAGAAGGAGCGGCCTCTGAGGCGCTGGCGCAGCGGCTGATTGTGCTTTAGGTTACAGAGGCACGTTTCGTCATGCAGAAATAATTCGAATACTCTAATAGTAAACAGATCGCCCCCAGGGTGGCCGCTATGAAACATGCTGACAGTCATACCTTGACTCGCCTGGGGTCACTGCTGGAGCAAGTGCGCCAGCGGGTGCCGCCCCTGAAGGAACCAAAACCAGGGACGTTTTACCTGAAATCGGCGGCGTTTCTGCACTTTCACGATGATCCCAGCGGGCTGTTTGCCGATTTGAAAGTGCAGGGCAGCTGGCAGCGGTACCCGGTCAATTGCGAGGCCGACTACGTCGCCCTGCTGCAGGCCCTGGACCAGCAGCTGCCGGGTGCGGTCTCGAAGGCCCCAGTGGCTGAGTCACCAGGGGTTGCGAACTAGGTGTTACGGCCTGAGTCCTGTTGGTGAATACTGTTCCCGTTAGGGAGACCGCTAGCGAGAGAAAGAAATGTTAAACCGTGGGGAACGTTAACTCAAATCCTGCGGGCGATGACAAGTGCAGTCATCTTTTCTAGAAAAGATGTTCTAACGGGTATGACCTGCCGGGGCGGGTCAGGTAAGCCATCGTTGTGATCAAGTTCTTCGGACTGTAATCTCTTGCCGGCTGAATCGCGTCCATCACCTGAGTCAGAGCCGTCCCTGGGAGATTTATCCAGGGCAGAGACGAGCGTGGAGACTGCAGGGCCGATCGCGCCAGCGCTGCCCTGGCAGACGCTGTTTGAGGCGGCCCTCGACGCCATGCTGATTGTCAACAGCGAAGGCGTCTTAATTGAGGTCAATCGGGCTGCCTGTGCGCTGCTGGAGCTATCCCGGCAGGCTCTGGTAGGGCGACGGATAGCCGATTTTTTGCTGCCAGACACCGATCTGGAAGACCTGTGGCAGGGATTCGTTGCCGCCGGGCAGGTGCGGGGTGAGCAGCAGCTACGGCTGGCCTGCGGTGTGGTCAAAACGGTGGAGTTTGCCGCTACGGCCCACGTTTACCCCAACCACCATCTGGCGATTCTGCGAGATATTAGCGAGCGCAAGGGGATTGAATCCGAGCGCAATGCTCTGTCTCACCAGCTAGAGCAGTGGGTGATTAGCAGCTCTGAGAAGCTGCAGCGCACCGAGGCGGCCCTGCGACTGCAGCAGCAGCGTATCGACAGCATTCTCAACTCGCTGGAGTGCGTCGTCTGGTCGGTGCACCCCACTACTTTGGAAACTATCTACGTCAATGCTGCCGTCGAGACGATCTACGGCTACCCTGCGGAGGCCTTTTTGAGCAATCCTGGCCTGTGGTTTAGCTGCATTCACCCCGAGGATGAACCGTTGCTCATGGCCGATATCAGAGCCGTCATGAATGACCTAAGAATCGATCGCGAGTACCGTATTTTTAGGGCCGATGGCGCCCAGCGCTGGGTGCGAGGGCAGGCCCGCCTGGTGCGCAATGCCGCCGGTCAGCCCACCCGCATTGACGGCACGACAACCGACATCAGCGATCGCAAACAGGCCGAGCTTGCCCTCAAAGAGAACCAGGCCACTCAGCAACTGATTCTAAACGCTATCCCCGACCTGATGATGCGGGTCAACCGGGATGGCTACATTCTCAATCTCATTTCTGGCGGTGAGATAACGCTCTACAGCCCAATTCAACCTTACTCCCATCAGTCGGTTTATCAGGGGTTTCCTCGCGATCTAGCCGATCAGCGCATGCACTACGTGCGGCTCGCCCTCGATACCGGCACCCCACAGCGCTACGAACATGCCCTAGACCTCCATGGCGATCTGTGCTACGAGGAGTCGCGGGTGGTGCCCATTAATGATGCCGAAGTATTGGTCATAGTGCGCGACATTACCGATCGCAAGCAGGCCGAAGCGATTCAGGCCGACCTCAACCAAAAGCTCCAGCGGGTCAACGCCGAGCTAAACCGCCTGGCCACCGTTGACGGCCTGACCGAAATTGCCAACCGCCGCAGCTTCGACCAGGCGCTCGATTTGGAGTGGCAGCGGGCCCGCCGCCAGCAGAAGTCGCTGTCGCTGGTTCTCTGCGATATTGACTACTTCAAACCCTACAACGACAACTACGGTCACCTGGCAGGCGACGACTGTTTGCGCCACGTGGCTCAGGTGTTGAATACCGTGGTGCAGCGGCCCGGCGACCTGGTGGCCCGCTACGGCGGTGAAGAATTTGTGCTGCTGCTGCCCGACACGACCCTTGAGGGGGCGATCGGCGTCATTGAAAAAATTCAGGCGGCGATCGCCCAGCGCCATCTGCCCCACGCCTACTCTGAGGTGGCCAGGGTGATCACCCTGAGCTTTGGCGTAGTGTGCCACCGCCCCTCGGTCAAAGAGCATTCCCCTCGCGAGCTGGTTCACCGCACCGACCTGGCTCTCTATCAGGCCAAGGCCCAGGGCCGCAACTGTTATGTGGTGGGCGATCGCCTGGGCTAGCCTTGATGTTCACCGCGCGCTGGCCCACACTAGAGGTTGGCCTCACCCGTCGTTCTATGACCCATTTTGACCTCACTTCGGCCACCGCTCCCGCTGCCCTGAGCGTGGGCGGCCTGGTCGACTACATTAAAGCCGTGCTGGAGGATGACCCGACGCTGCGCCAGATGTGGGTGGTGGGGGAAGTCTCTAGCGCCAACAACCACGCCAAGGGGCTATTTTTTACCCTCACCGACCCTGATACCGGGGCCGCCATCAATGCCGTGGCCTGGCGCAGCCAGCAGGCCCGCCTGACCACAATACCCACGGTGGGCGAACAGGTGATTGCCCTGGGCACGGTGAAGGTTTACCCCCAGCGCAGCAGCTACCAGCTGACGGTGTGGCAGGTGCTGCCCAGCGGCGACGGGCTCAAGGCCCTGCGCTACCGTCAGCTGCGTCAGCGACTCGCCGCCGAGGGCCTGTTTGATGCCGAATATAAGCGATCGCTGCCCACCCTGCCTCAGACCATCGCGGTGGTGTCGTCGCCTCAGGCGGCGGCCTGGGGGGATATTCAGCGATCGCTGCGCCACCACCATCCCGGCCTGCGGGTTCTGTTTTCGCCCGCCACGGTGCAGGGCGACAGCGCCCCGGTCTCGATCGTGGCAGCGATCGATCGCGTCGCCGCCGATGGCCGGGCCGAGGTGCTGATTTTGGCGCGGGGCGGCGGCGCCAGCGAAGACTTGGAATGCTTTGACGACGAGCGCGTGGTGCGGGCCGTGGCCAACTGTCCCATTCCGGTGGTGACGGGTATTGGCCACCAGCGCGACGAATCCCTGGCGGATCTGGCCGCCGATGTGTGTGCCCACACGCCGACGGCAGCGGCGATCGCCGCCGTCCCCGCCCTGGCCGATCTGATCGACGCTCACCACCAGCGCATCGCCCTGCTCAAAACCCTTACCGCTGAACACCTGCTCGATGCCCAAAGCCATCTGCACCGCCTGGGCCAGCGACTGCTGCGTACCC
>PYER01000165.1 GCA_003017855.1 filamentous cyanobacterium CCT1 | reverse complement strand
AGACTGCCGCATTGAGTTTGCCAGGGTCGTTACATTCTCATGCTGAGACTGTCATGAGTTTTCTGCATCACCAAGGGGCCACTTGGCCAACCTGCTGCACATTTTTTGCTGTAAGCCAGTAAAACATGCTGATGTAAACCTGCAAGACCATTGCACTCTGTTTGGATTGCTCGTAGGTAATCGTGCTGCAAGTCATGCAGTGTCACGCGACGTTCAGAGGTAGCGGTCTCTTGCTGCAATAGTCCTTTGCTATCCAGTCTTCTGAGGAGCTGCCTCACTTGACGGGCACTGAGATTGCCTGTGTGTTCCCACAAAGTAATGATTGCCGTTTCAGGTGCTGCTACATCTGCTCGACAAACAGCCAGTTCCCTATAACGCTCTGCGGCCTGAGCATCTTGCTTTTCTAAAGCGGCAACGCTGACCTCTAGCGCCTTCAGCACATTGGTGTAGGGGTAGTTAGGGAAATGCTTTTCAATAAACCCAAGGTCAGCCTCTTCCAAGGCTTCTTTCACGTCGCCCCAGGGAATGCCGTCGCGCACCATCGCCCCGCACAGCGATAGGGCCAGGGGCAAATGGCCGCACTCCCGCGCGACGGCGAGAGCTTCGTCATCCAGAGCGCTGACCGCACAGCCCGACCAATCGGCCAATAACGCTAGCGCCTGAGGTTCATCCAGCAGCCCTAGGGTATGTTCCTCAGCCCCCAAAACGGTGAGAATTTCTCTGTCGCGGGTGGTCAGCAGCAGGCGGCTGCCCGCATCTAGGGCCGCAAACACCTTGGCATCGGCGGCGTTCCACAGGTCATCTAAAATCAGCAGTGCCTGCTTATCGGCAAAACATTGGCGCAGACAGTCTTTGCCCTGCTGCACATCGGCAATGCTCTGAGGGGTGCCGCTCACCGCCTCAGTTAGCCTAGCCTGCTGTCGGGTCAGCTGAGGCTCAATCCCCACTGTCACCCAGTATACCCCGTCAGGGAACCGGGCCTGCACCCGTTCATCTCGCGCCAGGGCGGTGGCCAACACGGTTTTGCCAATACCGCCCATGCCCTGCAGGCCAAAAATTCCCACTGAGCTGGCGCTTCTCAGCACTTTTTCCCGCAGACCATCTAGCGCAGCGTTGCGCTCCAAAAAGTGGGGCGGAATATCTGGCACCCCCCACAGATACACCGCTGAACGCCCCTCCGACCCTGTGCCTGAATCCGTCGAAGGGGCTACTGAGGGTTGAGAATCTCTCGCAACTTTGTCCTTAACGTTTCTATTCCGTCTGTCACCAACGGACTTTCAAGCCATTCAAACAGAGCCGGTACCCGCTGACCCCGCGGAGCATGGGAGGGGGGCACATTCCCCCTAGGAGGCTTGAGGGCATTGATCACCTGCTCAAACTGAGCATCGGGCAAATCCATCAAAAACTGATACAGCTTGATGCGGTCCTGGGGAATGGTGACGCCTCCAGTACCTTCGCCTCCAAAAGACGGTCCACTACCCGACGGTTCACCCTGATTAAATACTGTGGTCTGGTCTGCGTGCCTGAGTGCAGCGTTGCCTTTGACCAAAATCGGAGTTAGCTGCTCGTTTAAGCCTTCCATCTCAATGGCGCTGCGCCCTAGCTTAAACGCAAATTCGATCGGACGCCCTGCTCCTAACCCATCGTAAAAACCAACAGCAAACTCGATTGCGGCGCGATCGCCGATCGCTTGTTGGGTGCCGATTACGTAAGGTATATGGGCCGCGATCGCCTCAGCCTGAGCCTTGGAATAGCAGGCATTGAGCACCACGCACTCTAGGTGTTCGGCAAACAGCTCAAACAGATTAGCTAGAGCAGTTGGTTCGATAGGCTTAGGATTGCCTTGATTATCTTCAACAATGAGATGGCCGGTCGAATCACTAACATTGTCTACAGGGGTAAATTTGCGCGCATCTGTTGGAGTTGAACCGCCCGCAGTAATATCACCATGGCCAGAAAAATGAATAATCGCTGGGTTTTCGTCCAGCAACGCCCGGCGAATGTCTTGGGGACGTACAGCCCACCGTTGTACAAGTTCGAAATCTTGACGACGTTGGCATAGCCTCAGGCCTTCATCAATACCACGCAATTCCTCGTCCAGGCGCAGCCGTGAGGTGCCAAAGGGGTTAGCGGCTAGAAAAAGAATCTTCCTAGGCATAGTTGGGCAACCAGGGGCAGGTTTGGGGGATATTTGCCTCCTACTATAGCCGCTTGGGGAGTGGAGGAGGGGGGGGAGTGGGGGCAGCGTCCTCTCAGTTTTAGCAGAAGCGAGAGAGAAGGGAATAGAGATAGAGTGAGTTGCAATAAGACGCTGACGTTCGAGAGAACCGCTCAGCTCGCGCTCGTTTCCTCTACCCTTTGGCACACTAGAATAGTGTCGCCCCTACTTGTGCCAGCTTTGTGCTAGACCTCGCCCAGCTTTTCCCCTTTCCCCTCGACGATTTTCAGTACCAGGCCGCTGCCCTCTATGCCGACAAGTAGGAAGGGCTGGCATTACCTACCCTAATGCTGCTGCTGAATTCCGTTTTAGGCAGCCGTGAACTGGTAATGCAACGGTAACAGTTCCGACTCTGCTAAATGCGCCATCGCAAATTCGCGCCATTCCAGGTCAGCAAACTCTACCAGATAGTGCTTGCTCTCCCCCTCGGCAACAACATCTACTACCGTACCTACCTGCCCCCGCGCCAACTGCTCACCAGCCCTCTCAACTGGCTCCACCAGCGTCAGCCGAGCCACATTAATAGACTGCAACGTCGCCACCGAGTCAAATAACGCAAGTGCTATATTTGCCCTACCTGATAAACATGCCGTAGCAGGGTGCCAACAGGCACGCTCGCCCATGCTCACCAGCGTATCAAAAGCATCGCGATGGGTTTGGCATTCCCTGATTTTCTACCCACAAAACGGCGAGCCTATTAAAACTTACGCATTTCAGCAGCGTATCCACGGGCCTTCCCATTAAAATACGTGGGTACTAGACTATTGCCCCCATGCTAACCGCCCTGCACATCGAGAACTTTGCGCTGATCGACCAGCTCGATCTGCGGCTTGAGGCCGGGCTCAACGTGCTCACGGGCGAAACCGGAGCGGGCAAATCGATCATTCTCGACGCCATCGACGCCGTCCTGGGCGGCAAAGCCAACCAGCGCCTGGTGCGCTCCGGCAGCCAAAAAGCCCTGGTAGAAGCCACCTTCGACGTACCCAGCGACATCCACACCTGGCTGGCCGAGCAAGACCTTCCCCCCACCGATAGCGCACTGGTGCTGCGCCGCGAACTCACCCTGGGCAAAACCCTGCGCAGCCGCTCCTTTCTCAACGGCAGCCCCGCCACTCGGCCCCAGCTCGAAGGGCTGCGCCAAAAGCTGGTCGAAATCACCGCCCAGGGGCAAACGGTGCTGCTCGGCTCGGGCGATCGCCAGCGGGAGTGGCTCGACGGCTTTGGCGGTGCCCCCCTGGTGGCCCAGCGCCAGCGCGTCGCCGCCGCCTACGAGGCCGCCACCCAGGCCAAACGCAAGCTCGACGCCCGCCGCAAGGCCGACCAGCAGCGCCGCGACCAGCTAGAGCTGCTGCAAATGCACCGCCACGACCTGGAGCAGGCCCAGCTCGACGACCCCGACGAACTCGACAAGCTCGCCCAGGAGCACGATCGCCTCAACCACAGCGTTGACCTGCAGCAAAACAGCTACCAGGCTTACCAGATTCTCTACGAGAGCGACAGCGGCAGCGCCTGCTCCGACCTGCTGGGCCAGGCCGAGGCCATTTTGATCGACATGGAGCGCTACGACAGCGCTATCACCCCCATGCTGGCCCTGGTCAGCGAAGCCCTCACCCAGGTCGAAGAGGCGGGGCGCGCCATCAACGCCTACGGGGCCAGCGTCGAGGCCGACCCCGAGCGGCTGGAGGAAGTGGAAGAGCGCATGCGCCAGCTCAAGGGGCTGTGCCGCCGCTTTAGCCGCACCCTGCCGGAGCTGGTGGCCTACCGCGACGAAGTGGTGCGATCGCTGGCCGAACTCTCCGGCGAGGGCCAGTCGATCGAGGCTCTAGAAGCCGATGTCGAGAAGACCCAGGCCGCTCTAATGGTTGCCTGCGACCAGCTCACCGCCCTGCGCCAGGACGTGGCCCAAAAGCTCGAAACCCGCCTGGTGAATGAACTCAAGCCTTTGGCTATGGAGCGCGTGCAGTTTGAGGTCGAACTCAAGCCCATCGCCCCTACCGCCACCGGGGCCGACGGCATTCGCTTTTTGTTTAGCCCCAACCCCGGCGAACCCCTGCAGCCCCTGGCCGAAACTGCCTCGGGCGGCGAGATGAGCCGCTTTTTGCTGGCCCTGAAGGCCTGCTTTTCGCAGGTAGACCCGGTGGGCACGCTGGTCTTCGACGAGATCGATGTCGGGGTGTCGGGGCGGGTGGCCCAGGCGATCGCCGAAAAGCTCTACCAGCTCGGTCGCCAGCACCAGGTGTTGTGCGTGACCCACCAGCCGATGGTGGCGGCCCTGGCCGACGCCCACTTTCGCGTCGGCAAGCACGTGGTCGAAGCGGCGGTGGCGAAGGGCGGCAAGACCGATGAGGCCGAGCGCACGGTGGTGCGGGTGCTGCCGCTGTCGCCCAGCGATCGCCGCGAAGAGCTGGCCCAGCTGGCTGGGGGTGAGTCGCACCAGCAGTCGCTCTCCTTCGCTGAGTCGCTGCTGTCCCAGGCCGACGGTATTCGCGGGAAGCTGTAATCTTTACATGGCTTTGTTTTCGGCTTGTACTATCTATGCAGATGTAACGTTGAGCCCTGACTGGCTGACAAACGTTTTGCTGTGGGGGCATTGCACCGCCATGCCCCCACAGACCGGGTGTGACCCAATAGATTCGGTATAAGCTGTCGCGTACTAGACATTAGGCCCACGTTCTATGGATTTTCTCCTGACCGTCGAACCCCTTCTAGAAGATCCCTCCCTGATGCTGGAGGACCCCGCCATTGAGGAGCATTTGCGCCAGTTTTGCCTGGTGCTGTCGGTGTCGCTGGGGGTGGCCACTCTGTCGCGGGTGTTTAGCCTGCTGCGCAACATTCCCTACACCCTGCTGCTGCTGCTGGTGGGCCTGGGCCTGGCGGTGCTCGACGTGCGGCTGATCAACCTGTCGCCGCAGCTGATTTTGTTTATCTTTTTGCCGCCGCTGCTGTTTGAGGCCGCTTGGAACCTGAACTGGAAGAGCCTGAAACAGTACGCCGTGCCCGTGGTGCTCTACGCCGTGGTGGGGGTGGTGATCTGCGTCGGCAGCCTGGTGTGGGGCCTGCAAACCTTTGCTGGGGCCTCGCTGGCTACAGCCCTGCTGGTGGGGGCCAGCCTGTCGGCCACCGACCCGGTGTCGGTGGTGGCCCTGTTTCGCGAGCTGGGGGTTGACAAAAAGCTCACCACCGTGATGGAGGGCGAGAGCCTGTTTAACGACGGCGTGGCGGTGGTCGCCTTTAACCTGGTGCTGGGCATTGCCCTGGGCCTGGAGCAGTTTGATGTGTCGGTGACGATCGCCCGCTTTTTGGTGTTCGCCGGGGTAGGCATCAGCATTGGCGGGCTGATTGGCTTTGGCCTGTCATTTTTGACCCAGCGGTTCGACATCCCCCTGGTGGAGCAGTCGTTGACTCTGGTATCGGCCTACGGCACTTACCTGGTGGCTGAGGAACTGGGCGGCTCCGGCGTGATTGCGGTGGTGACCACGGGGCTAATTCTCGGCAACTTTGGCTCGCGCATCGGCATGAACCCCCGCACCCGGCTGGTTGTGTCTGAGTTTTGGGAGTTTGTGTCGTTCTTTATCAACTCGATTGTGTTTTTGCTGATTGGCGACCAGGCCAACTTCTACGGCCTGGTGGACGAGCTAGACAAAATTGCGATCGCCATCCTGATCATGATCATCGCTCGCGCTATCAGCGTCTACGGGCTGGGCTACCTCAGCAACGCCGTCACGGGTCCTGAAATGGATTTGCCGGTCAAAGGACAAACCATTCTGTGGTGGGGCGGCCTGCGCGGGTCGGTCTCGGTGGCCCTGGCCCTGAGCGTACCGACCGTGCTGGGCGATCGCCAGGAGATTATCTCCATTGTGTTTGGGGTGATGCTGTTTACCCTGCTGGTGCAGGGCCTCACCACCAAACCGCTGCTGGAGTACCTGGGCCTGCTGGGCGACCAGCCCATGCGGCTGGAGTACAGCCAGATGACCGCCCACCGGGTCGCCCTCACCCGCGTCATGCAGCGCCTCGACGAGATGAAGGTCAACGAAGAATTTGACCCCGAGTTTGTCGGTTACCAGATGGCCCTGGTGCAGGGGCAGCTAGAGGAAGTGAAAGAAAAACTGGCCCGGCTGGAGCAGCAGAACGAAAACATTCGCAATTTTGCCTCCGAGCAGCTGCGGGAAGAACTGCTCGCGATCGAGTCAGATACCTACGCCGAGTTCATCCGCGCCGGGCAGCTCAAAGACACCCTGACGCCCCTGCTGGAAGGGGTGCTGCCCGATCGCATCGGGGAGGTGCATTAGGGGAACGGTGAGCGGTTAACGGTGAGCGGTGAGCGGCTTACCGTTAACCGCTCACCGCTTACCGTCCCCCCCCCTCACCCCACGCTGTCGAGATCCTGGTGCCAGATCTGCTCCTGCAGCGCCTCGTTCTCCAGGCTCAGGGCCACCGCCCGCTGCTTGAGGCCGTCGCGCTCGGCGGCGATTTCCTGGCAGCGGTACTTGAGGCTGGTCTGCTGATGAAACTGCTGCCCCAGTTCGGCGCTGAGTTCGGCAATCTTTTGCCGCTGGGCCTCAATAATGGCCCTCAGCGCGATCGGGTCATCGCCCTCCGGCTGGGCCTGAGCCGCTGGGGGCAGGGCCAGCGGCACGGTCGAGTCGATCGCCCCGCCCACGCCCTGCCCCACGCCGTTGACGTAGGCCTGCATGCGGGCCAGAGTGACCTGGTGGCGAGTGAGGGTGTTGTCGAGGTGCTGAATGTGCTGCTGCGCCGCCTGGAGCTTGCTGCTTAGGCTAACTGTCAGCGATCGCGCCACCATCACCTCAGAGTTTAAGTCCAGGTCGTGAAGGGGCGATCGGCCCACCGCCAACCCCTGGTAGTGGTTCTTGATTCTGACCAGGTAGTCTTGGACCTCGGCCTGGCCCTGCTGAATGCGCACCCGCAGCCGCTCTAGCTCTAGCTGCTGGTCGGTCACCAGCCCCTTGACACCCGCCACCAGCTGTTCGAGCACCTGCGATTGCCACTGGTCTTTAGCCTCCAGCTGCTGCTTGAGGTTGACAATAATTTTCTGCTGAACGTTGGAATATTCTTCGGTTTGGGCGAGGTGGGCCTGGAGCATCTGGTGATTAGCCACCTGCTCCTGCATGTCTTCTAGAGATTCTTTGGCCTGGTCGAGGGCCTGCTGTAGCAAACAAACACGTTGAACCAGCTTGAAGTCCAGCGAGCTTTCCTGGAACATGGGCGAAACCGATGAAGAGGAACTCGGAGCAAGGTGACGAAACTAACGTGACGAAACTGGAGGGGTAAACAACTGGGACTCGGGGCGCGCGCTGAATTAAGCAGTACCCTACCAGCTCTCAGCGGGGGCGACTGTGGGGGGCACTACCTAGAACCAAACCCATACTGAAACTTTACATGGCCACCGCTGTTAAATCGATAGGGGCAACGACCCTGATTTTAGCCCCTAGAACCCTGGAATCAGCCACCACAGGCTCAGCCCCAGCAGAGCCGTGCAGGCGTTTTGAATCCACCGCTGCGGGCCAGACTGGCGGCATATCTTGGCCGTGAGCCACACCGACAGCCCCATCCCCAGGAGTAGCGTTACACCCTGTAGAAAGGCTACCACTGCCGGGTGGGCAACCCAAACCGGCAGATTTGCCCCTGAAGCCCCAAAGGTAGCCAAAGACACCGGCAAAATACGCCCCCCCTCGCCCAGACCCAGGCGCAGATAGTGGGCTAAATTAGCCGCCCACACCAGGGGTAGATAGCCGTAGGCCATCCGCACCACCGGGCGCGGGGTTAAACCCTGAGATTTTCGCCAGATCCACTGCCCGGCCTCGACGCTGAGGGGGATCAAGGCGGGCAGCGCCAGTATCCCCAGCGACACCAGGCTGTGGCCCACTACAGTATCTATCGGCAGGTTTATGTTCAGGCGTTCCTCTAGCTCGGGCAGGCGGTGCAGATAGACCGCCCCCAGCAGCAAAAACATTAGCGCTACCTCGGCGACGCGGGGCCGGTGCGTAGTCCACAGCTCAATGCCGGGGGGGCGTAGGTTCAGCTCCACAGAGCGGTGGGGGCAAGCTTTCAGGCAGGTCATACACAGCACGCAGTCGCGGTTGTCTTCGAGCTGGGCCGGGTGCGAGTAGAGGGGGCAGCCATTAGTTTCTTGGCCTTCCCCTTTCTCGGGACCGCCCTTGTAGCACTGGTAGGTGGTGCACTCCGCCGAGCAGGTGCCCTGCTGTGCCCGCAGCTCGGTAATCGAGAGCTTGGCGAACATGCCGTTCATGCCGCCGATGGGACACAGGTAGCGGCACCAAAACCGCCGCTCAAACAGGGCCGAAAAGATCATCGCCCCGGCGGTGATCAGCAGCAGCAGGCAGGCGGAGAGGTAGGCGGTATCTTCTAAATTCCACACCTCTTCCCAAATTAAGATCAGGGCAAAGAGGGCGAAGAGAAACCAGCCGCCCCAGCGATCGGCGGCCTGCCGGGGCCAGCGCTTGAGCCGACCGGGGAACAGCTTTTGCGAAATCCACTGGGTGACTTCGCCATAGATCATAAACGGGCACACCGCGCACCACAGCCGCCCCACAAACGGAAAGCCGATCAGCACCAGGGGCCACCACCAGGCCCAAAATACCGTGAGCGCCACGTTCTGGTCGCGCTGCTGGGGGCCAAACCAGAGCACCGCCAGCACGACGGCAAACAGCCACAGGGTAATGCCGTAGTTGATGCGATCGGGCCACCAGGGGCTGCGCAAAAACCGCCGCAGGTCAGGATAGCGGTTGAGCAGGTTGAGCCGCAGCTGCTTCTTTTTGCTCTGGGCCGGCCAGATAATCTCTTCGGTAATCAGGCCGCCGCCCGCTAGCTGGGCCGCCGCCCGCTCCACCAAGTTTTCTAGCTCGCGCAGGTTGTTGGGAAAGTCGTAGGACTGCAGGCGACGAATGGCTTCGGGCGTCACCGAAATGCGCCCGGTGCCCCGGCGGCGACGAATCAGCGACAGGTAGTAGTTGACCCAGTCTTCGATATCGGCCTTGCGCACCCGCAGGGGCGGCACCTTAATGGTTTCGTCGATCGCATCGCCGAGGACAGGCAGTCCTTTTTCGGAGAGCAAAATAATTCGGGCCTCGGAAGTTACCAGCGGGGCCGTTTCGCCATTGCGGCCCACGGGGCGGTACTGCCCGGTTTTGAGCAGCTGAGCCACGGGTTCGACCAGGTCGGCATCGAGTTCGTTGGGGTTGTTGAGCACCAGGGTGCCCTGCCCCAGCGCCCCCAGCAGGCCCAGCCTGCCGCCCGATCGCCCAAACAGGTCGGCTCCGCTGGCCTGGAGCTGGCCGCAGTCGACTTTGATAATGGGCAGCCGCCGCTGGGTCGAGCCAAAGTGGATCAGGGCGGCGAGGTTGTCTTTTTCTAGCCCCGGCTCGCCAAAGATCAGCACCGATCGGCGGTGGCTGGCGGCCTCGCGAATTTCGGCCCGCAGGCGATCGCCGTACCGACTGCGGCCAATCACCCCGCGCTTGGCCTTAGCCACCAGGTAGGGGCGCAAAATGCCCTGGCGCTCCTGCTCGCGGTCAAACTGAAACGACAGCCGCTTGACCGCATCTACCAGCTGCCGGGTAAAGGTTTGCAAAATGCCGGGATACTGCTCGACGAGCGCCTGAAACTGGGCGCGATCGACAAACCAGAGCGTGCTGTCGGTGATGGTGCGAACGGTCTGCTCGACGGGCTGCTCCAGCAGCAGCGCCTCCAGATTCAGAACCGCGCCGGGCAAAAAGCTCAGCCCGCCCAGCTCGGCCTCGGTTTCGAGCCTGCCCTGCCAGAGAATGTAGAGGCCCTGGGGCTCTTGTTCGGCCTCGACCACCGTTTCGCCCGCCTCTAGGGTGACGGAGCGCAGGCGGCGGGCCAGGGGCGCCAGGGTCGTGGTCGGCAGCAGGCTGAGGGGGGTGTGCTCCTGCAAAAAGATCACCCGGTCGGATACAGTCATGGCAGTTCACCCACGCTCTACACGGTGTAGCCCCATGATGATGGCAAATGACCTCTGGGTGCCTCTGGCATTACTCAGCTTAATCATTGCAGCGGCGATCGCCTTTAGCCGCGCCAAGTAGGGGCACTGCACGCAGTGCCCCACCTGGATAGCGTTAGTCAGCTCCCAGTGCCCGTAATCATCAGCCGATCGCCCTCTGGCACAATCAAGATAAGGCCTTTCGCGAAATTGCCACAGGCATTCCATCGCTACTGATGGAATTGACAACACTTCGGACAGATTTAGGAGGATGTGGCCCTAGTCTAGGGGCCTATAACCCCATAGTTTAGGAGGGTCTGGTAGTTAGGATGGAATTTAATCAAAGTCGGCTCCAGAGCAAACGTGGCTGCAAATAGGTCGAGAAGATGAGCATTCAGGGCTTGCCGTTTGAGTGAGGCGATAGAGAAACTGAGGGGTTCAGGGGGGGCACCCTTAGCTTGAGTGGATTGCAGGGCAGCTTTGGCCACATTAAGGGCCATCAAACTGGCGTTGACATGGGAATCAAGGGCTTCGGGAGAGCGAGCTTGGCAATCCGCTAAGCCCGTGAATTGGCGAGCATCGCGGAAGATAAATTCGATTTGGAACCGCGCCGCATAGGATTGGTAGATCGCCATGGGGTCACCGTCGATGTTGCTCGAGAACAAAACGACATAGCTCCGTCGCCCGCCTTGCTCTTTGAGCAGATAGGCCAAGCGGATGCGGCGCTTGAGGTTAACCGACCACACGACAGTCGTATAGAGGGACACCCCCTCCGCTAGGGTCTTGACTAGGGTGAAGCGATTGGGGTCAGCCAAATTCACCTTGCCGTCATACCGACGGCGTTGCCCGGCCGCTTCTGGGGACCCTCATAGAGAAACTTGAAGTCGGCATTGCTGCGCAGCCTGACCAATGGCGTGGAAGCCCAGTTGTACGACTCCGGTGACCCACTTGTACTTGCTGTAGAAGCCATCGGCCACTACGTAGCGAATCCTTGCCGAGAAGTAGGTCGTGCAATAGGCCAGATACCCCAGATAGAAGTCGACTTGGCTTTTGGAAGGCTGCGACTCATCAACCGCAGCGGGAACCTGAGCACTCAGTCCTGCTTCGGTTCGTTGCGCCGATAGGGCATAGCCCGTCTTCTGAGTCAAATCTACTATGGCAACGACCGACCATTCCAACCCTCGCTCGGCCCGCTGCGTTTTGCCGTTGTAGAACCAGTTCAGCCCGTGAGTATGGCAGTCGTTTTTCGCCGTAAAGGTGCAATCGACCACTACGATCTGGGTACTGTCGTCCGCAATGACCTGTTCAATCACGGCCTGGTTCAGGCCTTCTAGGCCCAGTCCAGCCTCAAAATGACGCCGGTACGTTCGCTCACAGTAGTCGCTCTATCGACTTAGGTTGGTGTAGTTGACCTTGCCACAGACCACGAAAATGGTGATCATCAACATCAGCAGAAACTGGCGCTGAGGTTTGCTAAATGGCCTGCTGTCGTCAGCAGACCCGCTACTATGCTCTTGAGGCTATCCATCCGTGTACCGTGTTTTACTTGCACCTGCACTCTAGGCGGTGGATAGCTTTCCTCCAACCCAAACCCCAAAAACTGTCTGGAGTATTGATATCAGTGATACATCGCCAATCAGTAACCTTTAAGAATTGAACAATTGCATTTGCTGAAGGCGCTCTACGGTAGAGTCACAATTCCTGAGGGTGTCCATCGAGAGATTAGCGAGTTAAAGACGTTTGGTATTGATACCACTTGGATATTGAAATCAGATTGGATCATTATTAAGCGGTGCAAAATCAGGCGCTGGTTGCAAGATTGAGGAATGAGCTTGAACTGGGTGAGGCCGAGGCGATCGCATTGGCTATTGAAGTTGGTGGCGATCGCCTACTGATGGATGAACGTTTGGGTAGGCAGGTGGCCCAGCGTCTTAGCCTGAAGGTAACGGAGCTGCTTGGGGTTTTAGTTGCCGCCAAGCAGAGTGGTTTGATTACCGAACTGAAGCCGCTTGTGAATGCGTTAATTTCTCAGGCTAAGTTTCGGGTTCACACTGATTTATACTGGCAAATCCTGCAAGATGTTGATGAAGCTTAATTTTGATAGAAAGCCAAGCTCTTTAACTGCAATGGCTAGGAATACTACTGGCACCCCAATAACCTTAGCTTTTCTGCCCAGCTTTTTTAGACTGGCGGTGGCCAATGTTATTTCAAACCTGATGGTGCCGCTGGCGGCCCTGGTCGATACTGCCTTTTTGGGCCACCTCGACGATATTCGCCATCTGGGCGGGGTGGCACTGGCGACGGTAATTTTTAACGTGGTGTACTGGAGCTTTGGCTTTTTGCGCATGGGCACCACGGGCACCACGGCCCAGGCGCGGGGGCGCGGCGACGGCCAGGAACTGTGGCTGATTTTGCTGCGCAATGGGGCGATCGCGCTCAGTTTTGGCCTGCTCATTCTGCTGCTTCAGGCCCCCATCCGCGAGCTAGGGTTTGGGCTACTCAGCGGTGAACCGGAGGTGCGGGCAGCGGGCATCGCCTTCTACAACGCTCGCATTTGGGATGCCCCGGCGGTGCTGCTAAACCTGGTGCTGATGGGCTGGTTTTTGGGCCGTGAACGGGGCCGTCGGGTGATTGCGCTGTCGATGGTAGGCAACGGCAGCAACGTGGTCTTTAACTACATCTTCATCAACCAGATGGGGCTAGCCAGTGCTGGGGCCGGGTTGGGCACCGCCCTGAGCCAGTACCTGACGCTGACCGTCGGGTTGGGGTTGTTGATTAGAGAAGGCGGCTGGCAGAACCTGAGGGCGGTGCTGCCCCAGGGGTGGAACCCGCAGGCGATCAAAGGCCTGTTTTTGCTGAACCGCGACATTCTGGTGCGCACGTTTGCGCTGGTGCTGAGCTTTGCGCTGTTTACCAATTTCAGCTCGGCCCTAGGCACCCAAACCCTAGCCGCCAATACCCTGCTAATGCAGGTGGTAACGCTGTCGGCCTACTTCATCGACGGCATTGCCTTTGCCACTGAGAGCTTTGCGGGGCGGTACTACGGCAGTGGCGATCGCACACACCTGCGCCGTCTACTCACCCTGGGTGGGTTCACCAGCATCGCTCTGGGGCTATCCTTCGCGCTGGCCTTTGTGCTGTTTCCGCAGCCGCTGTTTGGGCTGCTGACCGTCCACCAGGAGGTGATCGCTACGGTACAGACCTACGTGCTGTGGCTGGTGCCGGTGCTAGGGCTGGGGGCGATCGCCTACATGCTCGACGGCTATTTCCTCGGCCTTACCGCTGGTTCGGTGCTGCGCAACGCCACCGTTCTGGCTGCTGGGGTCGGCTTTTTGCCCCTGGCCTTCCTGGCTCAAGCCATTGGCAGCGCCCACCTGCTCTGGCTGGCTTTAGTCGGGTTAATGGCCGCTCGGGCGCTTACGCTGCTCTGGGCCGTACCCAAATCTCTGGCCTGACAAATGCCCTGAGCGTTCTTACCGCTTTCCTACATCGTTCAGCTACAACGGTAAGTTACGGCTGCATTTACGTGGGCTGATTCACTGATCTGGGGCTGCTATGGCGCTAAAAACCGAGCTTTTTGATCAAATTTATGCGATTGATACAGTTAACAATGCCTACATGATCGAGGTGGCCCTCGACCACTACACCGATATCTTTAGCGAGTGGGACCCGGCACCCTTTAAGCGGCGAGAACTCGATCCAGACTTGCAGCTCTACCTGGAGAGCAGCGCCGACGAAATTCCTGCAAAATACACAATCGAGGTGTGTTTTACCCTGCCCCCCGGCACCCGCAACGAAGCTCTAGAGGCGGACGTCAGGGCGGGCCTCAAAAACAGCGTCGATTTTAAGCTCTATTTGTTTAAAAAAGAAATTCGACTGATCAACACTCGCACAGCCCGGTATGTGATTGCGGGTTTAGGCACGCTTTTAGTGGCTCGACTGGCAGAACCTCTTGACATCAACATATTCACCTCGGTATTGACCGAGGGACTTTTTATCGGCGGCTGGGTGTTTTTGTGGGAAGCGGTTTCGCTCTTCTTTTTCTCGAATCGGGACTTATACAACCGCTATCGCACCTACAAACGATTGCGCGGCTCTGAGGTCATCTTTAGCGAAGCTGCTTAATTCGAGGTCAAATCGGAATTAGCAGGATGCTGAAATTTGGCTCTGCCTAAGACAGGGTAAAAGGCTTGCGTGCGATGCAAAGTCTATAAGAGTAGAAACCTACCCTCAATACTTCGGACAGAATGCAGGAGCCCTAGCGACCGTTTAAGCGGCTATAACCCCGTAATTTAGGAGCGTCTGGTA
>PYER01000493.1 GCA_003017855.1 filamentous cyanobacterium CCT1 | reverse complement strand
TAGCTACTGTTTGCCCTAGCTACAGGGCCCCCGCCGCTGTCTGGTCCAGCACGCTGCCAGACAGGTGGTGGGTGATGTTGGCGGCACTCAGCACCGGTTCGCTGTCAATGCCGTGGGGGTAGTCGATCACGCTGACGGCCCCGTTGCCCTGCTTGAACCGCCAGAAGGCGTCGGGGTTCCAGCCCACCACATGGCACAGAATGGCTTTGTTAATAGCGTCGTGGGCCACCACCATAATCGTTTGCACCGGAGCCTCGGGGTCGGCGGGGCTGTGGGCAGCGACAATTTCTTGCCAGGCAGCGATCGCCCGAGTCCAGACCTGCTCCAGGTTTTCACCCCCCGGCATCTGCACGGTTTCGGGGCTGTCCTGCCATTGCTGGAGCATCCCCGGATAGCCTGCCTCAATGTCGGCTTCAAACTTCCCTTCCCATTCGCCGTGGCTGATTTCCCAGAGGGCATCCACGGCCTGGAGAGCAAGGTTGGGGTGATGCTGGAGAATGATTTCGGCGGTTTCCTTAGGCCGCAGCATGGAACTGGTATAGGCCCCGTCTATGGCCATGGCTTTGAGAAACTCTGCCGCCTGCTGTCCCTGGGCGCGACCATTTTCATTCAGGGGCACGTCGATCTGGCCCTGGAAGCGTTTTTGCCGGTTCCACTCGGTTTCCCCGTGGCGCACCAGCAGCATACGCGGTCCCCGGTGGCCGGCCCGCATCGGCGGCAGGGCCTGACCCATGTGGCTGGTGAGGTTCATGGACTCAATTTGGGCCGGAGCATCAGGGGCGGCGAAGTTGAGTACGCTAATGGCGCAGTTGGCCTGATACAGGTTATTGAAGCGCTCCGGTCCTAAGCCAGCGGCAGTGCTGATCAGGGCCCGGTTAATGGCGCTGTGGGCCACCACCAGGACCGTCTGACTCACCCCCTGGGGCAGCAGATTCTGCCAGAACCGCCGGGCCTGATCGTAGAGATCGCGAATCGGGTAGAACGGCCCTGACTCTAAGGCCATAGCAAAGTTAGCGGGGTCCGTGCGCCAGGCTTTGTATTCTTGCGGGTAGCGGGCTTCTGCCTCAGTAAAAGCCATGCCTTCCCACAGGGGCAGGCTGACTTCTTTGAGGTCGGGGCTGGTTTGAACGGCGGGAACGGCGGCGGACTGGCGCAGCTCGGTGACAATCAGCTCGGTGGTGCGACGAGCCCGCTTCAGGGGACTACACCAGACGGCATCGAACGGAATTCCGGTCAGGCTGCGGCCGACTCGCTGGGCCTGCTGGTCCCCCAGTTCGGTGAGGGACGAATCGTCGCAATGCCCCTGAATCAACCGCTGCTGGTTGTAGGTACTTTGTCCGTGGCGGACGATAATCACTCGGGTACTCAGGGGTCTCTCCTTTGCTGGGCCTAACGATTGGGTTCAACCAACTGTCAATCTTACCTCCCCAGGTAGACGGGGCACAGCTGTCGAGCTCACCAGCCGGTGGAATAATGGAACGGTGATTTATTCCAGATCTCTATGTCCTCGGAAAACCAGGTAAACCCGACCTTCAGCGTCAAGCGCGTGGCTTTGATCATCATCACGGCGCTGGTGGGGGTAGTGATGGCCCAGTCGTTGATTAGCAGCTGGAGCGAACCCCAGGTGGCTAGTCGGCTGCAGCTCTACCAGACGGATCTGCTGCTCCAGTCCAGCCGTTGGGGGGCCCAGGAAATTCCGGCAGACCAGCGGCAGGTGGTGCGAACCGGGCTGCTGGGGGAAAAGCCCCTGGATACCGCCCTGAAGCAGTACCAGGAGGTGCGGGAAAGCGCTAGCAAAAGCCTCGATCAGCTGGCCCCCAGGGCAGCCGACCCGCTGAATGAAAATAAGCCCATGCCCCGCGATCGCCTGGCCCAGCAGCAGCAGTCCTTGCTGCACGAACTAGACTTACGAATTGGCCTGCTACTGGCAGAACAGGATCAGACCTCGGAGGCGATCGATAGCTGGAATCGCGTCGCCCAATCTGAAACCGCTGCCGCGCCGCAGATGGGGGCCGCCAGCGATTTAATTGGGCTGTGGCAGGATGAATCGGTAGACCCACAAACCAAGATTCACATTCAGCAGGCCCTGGAGGGGTGGTTTCGCTATCGGGCGTTAGAAAAGCTGTATCAGGTATCAGACCGAGATGAACAGCTAGCTGCCCTGCTAGCCCAAGAACAGGACCAGGCGCGATCGCAAATCATCAAGCTGGCGGCGGTAGCTACCCTGCCTGGAGTCGGGGCAATCATCGGGATTTTGCTGCTGGTGTGGCTGATTATCCAGCGGCTGACCCAGCCCGACTCTTTGCTGGCCCGCAATGGGGGGGTGGGCTGGGAGATTCCCTGGGACGGAGAAACCATCTGGCAGGTGCTAGTGGTGGGGTTCTTTTTTGTGGGGCAGATCGTGCTGCCGCTGATTTTAGGGCTCTCTGGGC
>PYER01000492.1 GCA_003017855.1 filamentous cyanobacterium CCT1 | reverse complement strand
GGTATGGTCGGTGGTGGCGGGTGTCGCGTCGGACGGGCGTCGGCGCGGGCGAGAAATGCCTGCAGGGGCGTCTGAAGGGGGTGGATCGGTTGAGAAATTCGAGAAGACTTTTGATCCGGCGGTTTGACCTTGAAGGGGTGCGGTCTATGCTCTCCCCCGCCGCTTATCGCAGCGGCCAACGGGATCGAGGGGCCGGACGGCCCTGAAAACCCGCCTCTCTGGCAAGTGAACAGTTGGGTCCACCGCGAGAATGCGATGGTAGACACACCGGTGCACAACCGGGCCTTCCGGGGCAGTGTCTGCCGAGAAAACGGACCGAGGGCGTCACAGCGTCACTCGGACTCCAGCATTCTTGTGCGAAGTGGAAGCCCTTACTTCTTTATAGAAGTAATCTGACACTTTGAGTGTTGGAAAACCCGGGGTTAGCCGCCCCGGGCCGGAGTGCTTGCACTCCGGAGACCGGCCCCGCACCGCCCTGAGCAATCAGGCACGGGCGGGGAAGCCGGATCGGCTTCATTTGATGCGTACGGCACGGGGGTTCGCCCCTGTGTCAGCAACAATATTCAACTGAAGAGTTTGATCCTGGCTCAGATTGAACGCTGGCGGCATGGTTAAAACATGCAAGTCGAACGATCCCTTCGGGGAGAGTGGCGAAAGGGCGAGGAATACGATCGAACGTACCCCGAGGTGGGGGATAGCGTGGGGAAACTCACGGTAATACCCCATGTCCTCTACGGAGAAAAGGTTTACCGCCTTGGGAGCGGCGATCGTCCTATCAGGTAGTTGGTGGGGTAAAGGCCTACCAAGCCGAAGACGGGTAGCGGGTGTGAGAGCACGACCCGCCGCATCGGGACTGAGACACTGCCCGGACTCCTACGGGAGGCTGCAGTAACGAATCTTCCGCAATGCGCGAAAGCGTGACGGAGCAATGCCGCGTGCAGGATGAAGCGTCTACGACGTGTAAACTGCTGTCAGGGACTAGGAACAATGACCAGTCCCAGAGGAAGGGCCGGCTAATCTCGTGCCAGCAGCCGCGGTAATACGAGAGGCCCGAGCGTTAATCGGAATCACTGGGCTTAAAGCGTACGCAGGCGGATCGGAAGGTGTCTTGTGAAATCCCCCGGCTTAACCGGGGAACTGCAGGGCAAACCATCGATCTTGAGGCAGGTAGGGGTCAGTGGAACCATGAGTGGAGCGGTGAAATGCGTAGATATTCATGGGAACGCCAATGGCGAAGGCAGCTGACTGGGCCTGTTCTGACGCTCATGTACGAAAGCGTGGGGAGCAAACAGGATTAGATACCCTGGTAGTCCACGCCGTAAACGATGCACACTAGGTCGGGGGAGCTCTCACGCTTTCCCGGCCGAAGGTAAACTGATTAGTGTGCCGCCTGGGGAGTACGGTCGCAAGGCTAAAACTCAAAGGAATTGACGGGGGCTCACACAAGCGGTGGAGCATGTTGCTTAATTCGAGGCAACGCGAAGAACCTTACCTGGTCTTGACATGTGCGGATTAACCTATGGAAACATAGGCCACGCCCTTTGGGTGGAACGTACACAGGTGCTGCATGGCTGTCGTCAGCTCGTGCTGTGAAGTGTTGGGTTAAGTCCCTTAACGAGCGCAACCCCTATCGTTAGTTACTAACGCGTTATGGCGAGGACTCTAACGAGACTGCCGGTGTCAAACCGGAGGAAGGCGGGGATGACGTCAAGTCCTCATGGCCCTTACGACCAGGGTTGCAAACGTGCTACAATGGTATGGACAGAGCGACGCAAGGCCGCGAGGCGGAGCAAATCGCAAAAACCATGCCCCAGTTCGGATTGTAGGCTGAAATTCGCCTGCATGAAGCCGGAATCGCTAGTAATCGGAGATCAGCTACGCTCCGGTGAATACGTTCCTGAGCCTTGTACACACCGCCCGTCACGTCATGGAAGTTGGCAGTGCCCGAAGTCACCTCGTTTCAGGGGTGCCTACGGCAAGGCTGATGACTGGGACGAAGTCGTAACAAGGTAGCCGTAGGAGAACCTGCGGCTGGATCACCTCCTTTCTAAGGGATTTCCTTAGGCCCGTCTGTCCGAAACCCTGATCGGGAATCGGCCCGGAGCGATCCGGAACGGGATAAGTGAGCGCACTCTCGCCCGCCACCCACTCTGCTTTCTCATGAGATGCAGAGCACGGCGGATAGAGACTCGGCGACGAGTCTTCAAGATGGACCCAACTGTTCACCGGCCACGAGGCCGAGAAACCCGCTCGAAAGAGCGGGTTTTTTCGTGCGCTCGCCGGTCCGCTCTCAGGGCGACCCCGCCCCACCACTCACCGGACGCCCCGTCGTGTCGTCGGAGTTGGGGACATCGGTGACCCTCGCGAACGGAGGGGCCTCGGTGACGACCGGGACGTTCTCGAAGCGGAGTGGCACCGCGAGGATCTCGCGGATG
>PYER01000164.1 GCA_003017855.1 filamentous cyanobacterium CCT1 | reverse complement strand
GGGTTATAGGCGTTTTGGCCAACCCCCTCGTCTTCACCGCTGCCGGGCAGAATATCCTTCACCGCGTCCTTGACGCTTTCGAGAATTCCATTCGCCTGGTCTTCGGGGGCTTGCATACGATCTGCGGCGACCCTGGGGTCAACGCCACCGCTGTAGTTTTCGTTGCTCAGCGGGTTGCGCGACTGGCGAACGGCCTCAGCTTCGTATCGTCTGCCATCGAGGTTGTCATCGGCCTGGGCGGGCTGGGCGTGAATACCGGCGGCACCCAGCCAGAGCACCATAGCCAGCATGGTCACAGCCACGGTTTGGGTGGCCACACGTGCCAAGGGGCGTACCCCAACAGCGCTAAGCCGCTGACAGAGGGTGGCGAACTGGCTGCGAAATGAAACGGAAAAAAAGCGGAAACGAGAGAGTGTAAACATGGTTCTACTCAGAAACGTCAAAAATTGAATAGTCGATAATGGGCGGCGGTCATGGCCCTGGGCGTTTAGCTCCCCTTGGGCTGGCCTTCGATGGTGGCAATTTCTCCAGCCTCCATCAGCTGCTTGAATCGATTTAGCTCGTCGCCGATCTGCTGCTCAGGTTCTTCGCCAAAGAGTTTGGCAATTACGGTGCCCAACATGCCGCCCGGTGGCTGATACTCCATCACCACCTTGACCTCGGTACCGCGATCGCCAGCGCTGGGCTGAAATCGCACAAACCCAGAATTTTCAACCGGGGCATCGTCAGTAGAGGTCCAGGCGATCAGGTGGTTGGGCTCGTCGTTGACAATCACGGCATCCCACTCGATGTCCTGACCCAAGGGAGCATTGGCTACCCAGTGAGAGCGGCGATCGTCCATTACCTGTACCGATTTCAGGTGACGCATAAAGGTGGGCAGGTTGGTGAGGTTGCGCCAAAAGCCGTAGAGGTCGGCGGCTGAACGGTTAATAGTGACGGTCTTCTCAACCCGAATGGCGTGATCTAAACCCACGGCATCTCCCACCTGTTTGACAGTGCTTTTGCCCTGGGTGCCCTGGTACACCAGACCCCCACCGGCAATAGCGGTAAGAATGCCCTTCAGCGATCGCTGCTGCAGACCCGTTAGCACCATCGCCCCACCGCCAATAATTGAGGCCCAGCGCTCCAGATCGCCCGCCTGTTTGTCGGTTGCGGTTTGAGTGCTCATCGCGTTTTCCATATCGGTATCTCCTGACAGCAAGGCTGTGATAGACAAGTCGACTGTTGCAGCCTGGGGTAAGTCCGTCGTCGCCTGAATACGGCCCGACCAGTGGCCCTCAGCAATTGAAACTTATCCTTAAACCTGGCTTCAGCGTAGGAGGCAAAATGGCAATCTCCTTCGGTCTTAGGGCAGAAACGAGCTGAAAATTAGCCCTCCATCGGGGATAGATAACCTGCCATAGAGCGATTGCCGGCGATCGCAGCGATCGAGACGGCAACCTTCTCAAATCTGGGAATAAATCTGGCTTGAATACCATCTGGCCAGAGCTGAGCAAGCTTTGGGGCAGACCCGCCCAAAGGCAGTAGGAACCGACCCTAAAACTCAGCCAAACCGAAAGCTTCTGCTAGCTATCCAAACAATTTTTTCTATTTTCTCTATCAGAGCGTCGATTAAAGTTTCTGGTAAAGGTTTATGGCCCAGCCCAAGCTACCTGCCGATGCCAATGAGAAAAATAGGCAGTTCTAGGGCATGATAGAGTGGCATCTGTCCATGGGAATAGTCTGATCTATGCCCAAAGATAGATGCAGTGTTGCCTAGTTTAGAGTTGCTACCATGAATGAGAGCTGGCTTTCTGATTACGTAATTTACTCTGAGCGAAAAGGCCAAGGCTATGCACGACGAGCCTGCCGCCCGCTAGAGTCGCATATCAAAAAAATGCTGGGGCTGCCGGTCAGCGAACTCTCTATTCAGGCAGAAATCAAGTATCTCAACCTGGTGGCCGGAGGCGCAACCTGCGAGTGCCCGGCCTGTAAGCTAAGAGCCCCTGGCAGCGCCGGAATTTTCTGGGCCGTAACTCGAAAGAGCGCCGCTTAGCAGTGTTCCTAAATGCATTTTATACCGTATGGTTATTGACCATGCGGTATTTTCATGTTCTGCAGTGATGGAATGGATTTGACAATGCATCGCTGCACGCTCAACGCACCGTAGAGTCTGGGCTTGGTGTATCACTCGAGCGATGGACGTACCCCAATACTGAAGCATCTAGGCTGAGGGAATCTAGAACTCAGTAGTGGTACACATCATCAATCAAAATTCATCGAAAACCGTAGCGCTCAACCGTTGCCCGGCGTCACAGCGCTATGTGCATTTTTATAAGGACGCTAGGCCATTTTAGTCAGGTTTGCGCCTTGTGGTAGAGGCTTTTGTCAACGCTAAAACTGTATATTTGCTCCAATCTGAGTAATTTAAGTCTTGCACACAGTAACCCTAGACGTACTTGGAGCCGTAGCGTAATCAAGCGACAAGAGTTTTACAATGAGCCCGAAACAAATTTGGCGAATGCTAAAGCAGGCGTTTCAGGAGTGGAACCAGGATAAGGCATCGCAACTGGCCGCAGCACTGGCCTACTATACGCTGTTTTCGCTGGCTCCGCTGCTGATTTTAGCGATCGCGATCGCGGGCCTATTCTTTGATAGTGCGGCGGTGCGCGACCAGCTAATGAGCCAGGTTGAAACACTGATTGGCGGCGCTGGGGCTGATTTTGTTAGCACCGTGCTCGACAACGCCAATCGCCCTGGTCAAAGCTCTGGCTGGGTTGCTTCAGGCATTAGCATCGTGCTGCTGCTGGTGGGTGCTACAGGAGTACTAACCCAGCTACAGCTGGCGCTCAACACCATTTGGAATCTCGAAGCCCGCTCCGACATCGGCGTTATTAACCTGGTTCGCAAGCGAGTGTTGTCCTTAGGGATGATTATGGTAATCGGGTTTTTGCTGTTGGTGTCGCTGATTGTTAGCTCCGTTATCTCTGGTTTCTCGACCTATCTTCATTCCCTGGCTCCAGGGCTGGATGCTCTGGTTCAGCTGATTAATTTTGTAGTGGCTTTTGGACTGACAACGCTGCTGTTTGCCGCCCTATTCAAATATCTGCCCGATGCGATTATTTCCTGGCGCGATGTATGGTTTGGTGCGATCGCAACCGCCATTCTGTTTTCTATTGGCAAATATTTGATTGGTCTCTACCTGGGCAACAGCGGGTTTGGCTCATCCTACGGGGCAGCTGGGTCGGTGATTATTTTGCTCATTTGGGTGTTTTATTCGGCTCAAATTTTGTTTTATGGAGCGGAGCTAACGCAGGTTTATAGCCGTCGGTTTGGCTCTCCCATCAAGCCCAACAAGTATGCCATTTTGAGTGAGAAGAACTTTGAAAAGGGCTAGTGCCGCCGCACAGAGTGCAAAATGCAAAGTTCAAAATGAAAAATTGTTAGTTGTTGTAGGTTGTGTAGAACGAAGTGAAACCCAACAGCAGTCAGCCTTGTTGGGTTCTGCTAGCGCGCCACCCAACCTACAAAGTTAGTCTTGACAGACCATTGGGGTCCGCCGCACAGAGTGCAAAATGCAAAGTTCCAAATGAGAAATCTCTAGTGCGTCGTGCGTTCTTGTCTCAGGCGTTTTGAATGACAAGCATGCCCCGTCGTAACTGGATAAAGCATCCATTCTGCCTGCCTTGATGAGCGGTGAACGTGATTTCTCATCCTTTAGAACTTAACTTCAGCTAGAGCCAGTCGGCCTTTAACCTCTCCTAAGCTGAATGAGTTGCCGATCGCATGGTCGGTAGTCATTAAACTATTTGCCCAATCTAGAGCCTAAATGGTTACCGTTTCGCAGCAGCTTGCAGATAGTGCAGATTCCGAGTTGGCATTGCCTTCGGTAATCATTGAAGAACCGGCTCAGGCGGCGAAGTCGGCTGGGCTACGCTACGTCAGCGACGATCGCCCTGGTTTTGGCCGACGGCGGTGTGGCAAGGGGTTTACGTATTTGGATCGAAAGGGCGATCGCATCTCCGACCCCGACGAGCTAAAGCGGCTTAAAGCGCTGGTAATTCCGCCTGCTTGGGAAGATGTATGGATTTGCCCCTACCCTAACGGTCACCTGCTGGCCACTGGGCGCGACGCCAAAGGCCGGAAGGTATATCGCTACCATCCCGACTGGCGTGAGGTTCGTAATAAGACCAAGTTTGACCGCCTAATTCCCTTTAGCTACGCTCGCCCGCTGATTCGCGAGGTTACCGATCGCCATTTGCGCCAGCGAAATTTAACGCGCGAAAAGCTGCTGGCGATCGTGGTGCGCCTGCTCGAAGCCACCGTTATTCGCATTGGCAACGACGAGTACCGCGAGCAAAACCAATCCTTTGGGCTGACTACCCTGCAGCAGGAGCATGTGGAGGTGGGCTCGACCACAATTAGTTTTAACTTCATCGGCAAAAGCGGAGTAGAGCACGAGATTGAGCTGAGCGATCGCCGCCTGGCCCGAGCGATCAAGCGCTGTCAGGAACTGCCCGGTCAGCAGCTGTTTCAGTATGTCGATGAAGACGGCGATCGCCGCACTATTGACTCTGCCGATGTTAATGAGTATCTGCAAACCATCACGGGCGAAGACTTTACCTCTAAAGACTTTCGCACTTGGGCCGGCACCGCCTATACGGCTGAAATTCTCAATGAGCTAGGGGAACCAACCTCGGCGACCAATGCCCAGGCCAATATTCGCGAAGCGATTAAAGGGGCGGCCCAGCACCTGGGCAATCGGGTGGCTACCTGCCGCAAGTTCTATGTGCATCCCACCGTAACCAAGGCCTATGAAGACGGCTGGCTGCTGGAGGTCTGGCGCGAGGCGGCCCAGGCCCCCAGCGAGTTTGACCTCACCGATAGCGAAAAAGCCCTGATCGCGGTTCTAAGTCATCCTCAGCAGCAGTAGGTTAGCGATGGATGGGTCTCAGTCGCCTATTTTTATTGTCGGTGCGCCGCGATCGGGCACGACCCTATTGGCGACCCTGCTGGCCAGCCACAGCCAGATTAGCTGTGGGCCAGAAACCCACTTTTTCCCGTATTTAGAGGCGGACTATGCCCATCTTCCGGCGGTGCTGGGGGATGTAAACTGGCCAAGGAGAGCAACTGAGTTTGTGGGCGCGATCGCCGTTGAAGACCATCCCGTTGCCGATCTGTTTGACGTCACGTCCCAGGCGATCTATCGCTATCTGGCCGCGCGTAAGCCCTCGCTTCAGGCCCTGCTTGAGAGTTTGACCGAGCCGCACAAAGTCGCTCTGGGCAAGCGCCGCTGGGCCGAAAAGACCCCTAACCACATCCTGCATCTGGCCACCCTGCGGCGGCTGTACCCAACTGCAAAAGTAGTTCGCATTGTGCGCGACCCCCGCGACGTCGCCCTGTCGATGGCGGCAAAGCTGCCCTGGACAAGCACCAAGCCCCTGCACAGCGCCTACCTGATCGAGCGGTGGTATCGGCAAGGCAAGGGGTTTTTTGAGCGCGATCGCCAGTCCTACACCCTCCAGTACGAAACGTTGGTAGCTCAACCAACCGAGACGCTGCAGCAGCTGTGCCGCTTTTTGCAGGCCCCTTTTGAACCCGCCATGCTCAATACCAAAGCCGCCGCTCAGCACACCGCCCCGGCCCACGAAACCTGGAAAAATCAGGTCGCCCAGAGGCTAGATGCATCTCGCTGTTTGGCCTGGCAGCGGCAAGCGCCCAATGCCTCCCTGCAAGCCATCAGCACCGTCTGCCAGGAGATGATTGAAGACTTTAACTACCGCCCGCTTGATTCTGCTTTTACGCCCATTTTTGCCCACCATACCAGCGAGCGCTTTGTGCGCGATCGCGGTCAGGACATAGACCAGCTTTTGGCCCACAACCACCTTCTAGTGCCCTGCGATCCGCTCAAGCTGCCCTCCGGCGATCGAGTGGTCTACTGTGATGTACCGATTTGCGGCGATAACTACCGCAAGAGCCTGAGAAGATGGCTGCAATTTTGTCTGACCCTGGTGGGCCTGCGGCTCAAAGGGGTGACAATTCACTTTAGCGATTTTGGCCCTGGCTCCGAGGCCGAAAAGAATGGGTTTGGCAATTTGGCGGCGCACCTGCTGAAGCGTCTGGGTTCGCCCGTAGAACTGTTGGCTATGATAGGGCAGTCCAGCTCTCGACAGTAACCACCATGGCGGCACAGGCACAGATTGGCATCATCGGCGGCAGCGGCCTCTACCAGATGGAAGCCCTCACCGACATTGAAGAAATTCGCATCGATACCCCCTTTGGCGCACCCTCCGACGCCATCATTCTGGGTACGCTGGATGGCACCCGCGTCGCGTTTTTGGCTCGTCACGGGCGCGGCCACACCCTGATGCCCACCGAACTGCCCTTCCGCGCCAACATCTACGCTATGAAATTCCTCGGGGTAGAGTATCTGATCTCGGCCTCCGCTGTCGGTTCGCTCAAAGAGGCCGCTAAACCACTGGATATGGTCGTGCCCGACCAGTTCATCGATCGCACCCGCAACCGGATCAACACCTTCTTTGGCGAGGGGCTGGTGGCCCACATTACCTTTGGCGACCCGGTTTGCAATGCTTTGGCAGGAGTACTAGCTGATGCTGTTGAAAGTCTTGAGCTACCGGATATGGACCTGCACCGGGGCGGCACCTACGTCTGCATGGAAGGGCCAGCGTTTTCGACCAAGGCCGAGTCGGAGCTGTACCGCAGCTGGGGCGCCACCGTCATCGGCATGACTAACCTTCCCGAAGCCAAGCTAGCCCGCGAGGCCGAGATTGCCTACGCTACCCTGGCTCTGGTCACTGACTACGATTGCTGGCACCCCGACCACGACAGCGTCACCGTGGAGATGGTGATCGGCAATCTGCAAAAGAACGCCGTCAACGCCCAGCGGGTGATTCGCGAGGTGGTGAACCGCATTGCCAACCACCCGCCCGAGTCGGAGGCCCACTCGGCGCTGAAGTACGCCATCATTACGCCGCTCGACAAGGCTCCCCAGGCTACCCTTGACAAGCTCAACCTGCTGATAAAGAAGTATCTTTCCTGAGAAAACCCCCTATCTTTTAGCCAGGTTTTTTGGATTCCTCGACCCCGAGCCGAGAAAAATATCGGACGGCTTCAGAGGCTCGCTCAGCGTCACAGGTGAGATGAAGAACAGGCCAGCATTCCTTGTATTCAGAACACTTGAGCATCACACCAGAACTCAAGCTTAAAGAGGCTCTTATCGTTTCCAAGCTTTGCCTTTGACGTTAACTTTTTTAGTTTACGGTAATGAACTCCAGGAATGCCAGCGCCTCTTCTCCCGGCAGGCGAAAGGTTTGTCCCTGGTACTCAATGATATAGGTACCAGCAATCTCTCCACAGGCATGACAGGTGAGGGTATTGGAACTAAGGGCCGTAACGCTGAGCTGACGAATTTTGTCCTCTAGCCAGGACTGGTAGCCGTCAACCGTTTTGAGATCAAACTGAGTTAAGTTCATAGGGTTTAGGGGGAAGGGTTCACTGAATCAATTGTCGCAGGGAACGACAGGTTTATGGAGATCGATATAATCTTGCAGATCGACCATTAACTGGGCGACGGTAGTATCCTCCGCTTTGAAAGGAGTTAGCAGTTCAAAAATAATGTCCACTTCTTCAGGAGAAAGATAGCTTGCGCAACCGCTACTCAGGGGCACTGGCAGACTCAAATTGTAGTGCTGGGAAAGCTGAATCAGTTGGTCAGTCGCCTTTAGGGGAATCAAAATAACCATCAAAACCTCCTGGGAAAAAGCTGTGGGTTAATCAAAGCCCCTACAGGTTTACTATCGCCAGAGTTGTTAAATCCTTTCTTAAAGGTTCCTGATAGATTTCTGAGGAAACCAGAACCTAGCATCGCTATTTTTATTTCTGCAGGCTCCCCCTCCTGGCTAGCAGAGAGGTAGCGGTAGAGTGATCGCAGATTCCCTGCCGTTATTGTGTTTCACCAACTCAACCCAATCTACTGACTACATTCATTACTACTAGCCGATGCAGAATGCCGGTTTTTTTGGAAAAATCGGCATTTTTCAGCCTAGGACTGAACAGCCTCGCCCACTATCCGAAAGCCCACCTCATTGCTGCGGGTATCGGCTTTGCGGCCCAATCGAAATGCCGAGCGGCACTGCTGGGGTGGGCTTTGCCACGAGCCACCCCGTACCACCTGCCAGGTGTCGCCAGCGGCAGCGTTGGGCTGAGCCGAGCACCATTCCAGCACGTTGCCGTGCATGTCGTAGAGGCCAAAATCGTTAGCTTTGCCAAAGGCCCCGACCGCTGTGGTAGTGCCGCGAAACTGGCCCGGCGGCTCCTGGCGGTAGGGCTGGGTGCCATTGTAATTGGCCAGATCGGTGGTCAGAGTTTGGCCGGTGTGGAAGGGGGTAGTGGTTTTGGCGCGGCAGGCGTATTCCCACTCGGCCTCGGTAGGCAGGCGGTAGCGCGTTAGGCCAGAGGTAGCGGGAGTTGTGCCGAGCTGGTTCAGCCGATTTTCTGCGAAACGGCTAAGCCGATCGCAGAACTCTACGGCTTCGTGCCACGACACCTGCTCGACGGGGCGATCGTTGCCGGTAAAGTAGGCCGGGTTGGGGTTGAGATCCAGGTTGATTTTGGGCAGCTGCGCTACGGCCCGCCACTGCCCCTGGGTAATGGGGTGTACGCTCATCCAAAACGACTCCACGGAGGCGATCGTTTGGGCCGGTTGGGTTGCGTCGTGACCTGGCTCGCTGGCGGGAGCCCCCAGCACAAACTGGCCCCCCACAATGGCGACCAGGCGCAGCAGCACCTGACCAATCGGAGTCTCTAGCCGCAGGGCTTTATGGGAGGGAGTCGAGAATTTGATCTGCGATCGCCCCATGCCAAACTCATCGACGCTGACCGATTCGTAGCTGTATAGCTCGCTCGACGCAGTCCCTAGGCCAGGGACAGAACTGGCTGGCTCAGGCGTCTCCAGATCAGGAGTTCCCAGCTCAGACGTTCCCAAGTCAGTCGCCAGGTCAGGCGATACAATAGCCGCCTCCGCCTGCTCCAGGGCGGTTTGAATGCGCTGGGGCAGGGTCGAGAGGTCAGGCATGGAGGGCTTGCCGGTTCTCAGGGTTTGGAGCGCTGGCACCCGCTGATGGATGGCCAGCGCCGAGCCGCTGCCCACCAGCCCCAGCCCCATCATGCGCAGCCAGCGCCGCCGTCCCATCCGGGGCGGGGCCACCGTTTGGTTGGCAATGGCCAGGGCTGCCGCCAGTTCGTCAATCAGGCTGGCGGGGGCAGAGGAGGTAGGGGCGCTCGACTCCGACCGCTCTCGGCCCAGGGCGGTCAACCCAGCATCTAGCCCGCTGAACACCCCCTCAATGCGGTGAATCAGGCGATCGAGATCGCGGTGAAAGTCGGGGTCGCAGCGCACCTGAGCGCTCTGGCGGTAGGCCAGGGCCTTAAGCCCCTCGGGCAGGTCGCTTTCTTCGGGCAGAGTCGCCCCACCCACCAGCACCGGAATGACGAGGCGATCGCGCTGGAGGGCCGTCTCAATTTCAATTCGCACCCAGTCGGCGGGGTTGGCTAGCTTGGGTCGACCGCGATCGTCGGCAACCCCAAGCCAGTTGGGGTCAATAATGGCTAACAGCACCGGGCAGTGGCTAACTTCTTGCTCTAGATGGTGGCGAAAATTTACCCCAAAGGGAATCGAATCAACGTCTTTGAAGACGCTGTTTTCACCAAAATGCGCAATCAAACGGTCGTAAATTCGCCCTGTGATGTCGATGCTCGTGCGTCGACGGTAGGAGATGAAAATAGATCTGGCACTGCTCATAGTTGTTAGCTACCGAAATGTAGATTGCACCTGATAGCTAGGATGATTGACGCCTGTAGAAAGATTCTCGTTCCAGCTGAGTTGTCAAACTCCTTACACAGCTGGGTCTAATACATGAATCTTTTACGATGGCTCAAGGGGTAAGACCCCTTATTTGTTGTAAGGGTAGAAGAGTAGCTCGATTGGCTAGAGAACCTAAGTTTTTCTACCTGTTGCGCTGAATCTAGGGTTAATTACTCAACCTTAGGGCCGATTGAGAAGCCGAGCTAAAACCTAACAATTAAGGAAGTCTAATAGACTTATAGAGGCACACAAAATGACTCTTAAAAATAATGAAAGTAACAGCCAAGAAAGGTTTGGGCTAGATAGCGCCATGAAACCCCTTGACCCCAACGAAGCCCGTCAGCCTTTGAGCGACGATACGCTAAACGAGATGCAGCCAACCCACGAGTCTGGCCATCCTGGAGATGTAGAAACGGAAACTCCGATTGAAAACCCCGATGCGATCGCGCAGGGCAGCAGCGACTCAGTCGATCGCGATGTTGCAGATCATCAAATTATCGCGGCCAATCGTTCTGCAAGCTAGCGATCAGCGGCAGCAGATTTCATGTCGATTGCATCAATGAGCGATTAAGTTTCGACGCCAGGAGCTAACACTTTACAATCTTTAGGTTACCCCGTTGCTGGGAGCCTGCCGTGTCAGCTGACCCTCGCCTTAATGCGATTGCACAATACTTCGCCACCCGCGGCTGGCAGCCCCTCGCGTTTCAAGCCGAGACCTGGGCGGCCTACCTGGCGGGCCGCAGCGGGCTGGTGCAGGTGCCCACCGGGTCGGGTAAAACCTACGCGGCGGTGATGGGGCCGATCGCGGAGATGATTGCCCAGCCTAAAGAGGGGCTGCAGCTGCTCTACATCACCCCCCTGCGCGCGCTGTCGCGGGATATTGAGCAGGCGATTAAGCTTCCAATTGAGGCGATGGGCTGGAACATTACCGTCGAATCGCGCACGGGTGATACCAGCTCGTCGCGCAAGACCAAGCAGCTCAAGAATATGCCGAATATCCTCATCACCACGCCAGAGTCGCTGGCGGTGATGCTCTCTTACAAGGATGGGGCCAAGCGGTTTGGCAACCTGCAGGCGGTGATTCTTGACGAGTGGCACGAGCTGATGAGCTCGAAGCGGGGCACTCAGGCAGAGCTGTGCGTGGGACACCTGCGATCGCTCCAGCCCAATCTCCGCACCTGGGCCATCTCCGCCACCCTGGGCAATCTGGAGGAAGCGGCTCAAACCGCCGTGGGCCTGGGCCCCGAGCCCGTAATCATTCGCTCAAACCTGCAGCGCGATACGGTCATCACCAGCATTCGCCCCGAGTCGGTCGATACCTTTCCCTGGGCGGGGCACCTGGGCCTGCGCATGTTTGAAACCCTGGTGGAGGCGCTGGATATTGAAAAGTCCACCCTGATTTTTACCAACACCCGTAACCAGGCCGAGCGGTGGTACCAGGCCTTAAACTTCGCGCTGCCCGAGGAGGCCGATCGCATCGCCCTGCATCACGGCTCGATCGATGTCAAAGAGCGGGAGGCGATCGAGGCGGGGGTCAAGTCGGGCGATATCAAGTGGGTGGTCTGTACCTCCTCGCTGGATCTGGGCGTCGATTTTCAGCCGGTGGAGCGAGTGGTACAGATTGGTAGCGCTAAAAACCTGGCGCGGCTGCTCCAGCGGGCGGGGCGCAGCGCCCACGTACCTGAGGGCACCTCGGAGGTTTTCTTTTTGCCCACCAATGCCCTGGAACTGCTGGAAATCTCGGCTTTTCGCCGGGGGCTAGAGCTGGGCGACATGGAAACCCGCCGCCCCCAGCACAAGCCCTACGACGTACTGGTGCAGCACCTGGTCACCCTGGCCTGTGGCGACGGCTTCGAGCCGCAAAAGACCCTGGAAAATTTGCGCCAGACTATCGCCTACGCCGACCTCACCGATGCAGAGTACCAGTGGATTTTAGATTTCATTGAAAATGGTGGGCAGTGTTTGGGGGCCTATCCCCGCTACAAAAAGGTGGTGCGCGAAGACGGGCTTTTCAAAATCAGCGATGCGAAACTGGCCCGCATTCACCGCATGGGCATTGGTACCATCACCTCCAACACGCCGGTTAAAATTGTCTACACCAACCGCAAAGAGATCGGCACCGTCGAAGAAGCGTTTGTGTCGCGGCTGAAGCAGGGGGATGTGTTCTTTTTCGCCGGGCGACAGCTGGAATACTTTCAGATGAAGGACATGGTGCTCTACGTGAAGGGCACCAAGCGCAAGTCGACAGTGACGCCTAGCTGGGGCGGCGGACAGCTGGCCATTTCTGATACGCTCAGCCATCACCTGCGGCAGGAGGTGGAATGGGTGCGATCTCGCCTTAAAGAATCTAGCGGTACAGCTTCTTCTCAATCAGTAGAATTGACCGCTGATGAGATTCGATCCCCCCAGGCTCTCGCTATAGACGATTCCTCCGATACCCCCCTTAGTAAGGGGGGCAGGGGTGATCTCATCAACCCCGAAATTCTCACTATTACGCCCATTCTCGAAGCCCAGCAGCGACTTTCTACCCTGCCCAGCGCTGATGAATTGTTGGTTGAAAGCTGCAAAACGCGTGAGGGTCAGCACCTCTACGTATTCCCCTTTGAGGGTCGCTTTGTCCACGAGGGGCTGGGCTTTCTCTGGGGCTATCGGTTTGCCAAGAAAAAGACGGCGACCTTCACTATTTCAGTCAACGACTACGGTTTTGAAATTCTTGGTCCCAAGGACTACCCGTACCGAGACTTATTCTCTAGCGACTTTTTTAGTCTAGAAAATTTGGCTGATGACATTCGCGCCAGCCTCAATATCTCGGAGCTGACCCAGCGCAAGTTTCGCGGCGTCGCTCAGGTGGCGGGGCTGGTGTTTAAGGGCTATCCGGGGTCGCGCAAAACGTCAAGCCAGCTTCAGGTGAGTACATCACTGCTCTACGAGGTCTTCACCAAATACGAGCCCGATAACCTGCTGCTCAAGCAGGCCGAACGAGAAGTGCTGCAAGACCAGCTCGAAACCTATCGCCTTACCCAAACCCTCAGTCGGCTCGATCAGCGATCGGTCGTGTGGAAAGAGACCAAGCGCCCCTCACCTCTGGCATTCCCATTACTAGTAGAACGGTTGAACTCGCGCATGTCGAACGAGACCCTGCTGGAGCGCATTCAGCGGATGAAAGAGCAGTGGGAGAAGCGATAGCTGATTACAGCCCCACTCTGGTGCCCTAGCTCCGCTTGGTCACCCTGGGTTTGCGGCTCTGACGCTCTTTTTAGGAGGCAGAGCCTCTGATGAGCATTCCATTGCAGAGCATTGGAACGAGGGACAGCGAATAATTAACTGGCGTTTTAGACCTTGGCAGGAACCCCCTCGTAGGAGGGTTCGAGGGTAGCAAGCTGGCTAATGAGGGCAGTGATACTCTCGGGGTTGGCGGCTTTTTGGGATGTAGACAGCAGCTCGCGACCCAGTACGGTGCAGCCCAGGTGGGAAAGCTGCAGGCGCATGGCGACCAGCACCTTTTGGCCGCCGCCGCCGCTGTGGGTGGCCAGAGCCACGGGCCGACTATTGAACAGGGCGCGAAAGTCGTCGGTGCTGACCGACAGCCAGGCGATCGCATTGCTCACCACCGGCGGAATCGAACCGTTGTACTCCGGTGCGCAGATCACGAGGCCCTTGTGTTGCCTCAGCGCCTGGGCCAGCTTGGATAGGCCGTCGCCAGCGCCACTGGCTTTGTCGAGCGAGTTGTACAGCGGTATTTGCAGATCGGGCAGACTCATGACCTCTGCGGCTAAGCCCTGGCGGGTTGCTTCGGCTTCAAAAGCGCGAGCCAGTTCAAGGTTGTTGCCGTTGGTGGCAGATAAAATCAGCATTATTCTCAAAAGGTGATGGGTCATGGATCGCGCTTTCAATTTACCACCGCCGTTAGGATTCTTCATCGGCGCAGAGGTGGGTCAGTGGTCCTAGCGGGTGTCGTACTGCTCTAAATAGTGCTCAATGCGCTGGCGGGTTTTGGCGGTAGACAACCCCTGGCTCCAGTATTCGACCATAGCGTGGCCAAAGGCCCAGGCGGCGCGATCGGGCTGGTCGTTGTAGTCGAGCAGCAGGGGCCAGAGAGCGAGTAGATCGAGCTGGGCTTTGTCGGGGCCAACTACCTTAAACAGGTCGTAGGCGAGCTGAAGCTTGCCCAGCACCACGGGCAGCTGCTCGACCGGAATTTGCTCGGCCAGCAGGTAGGCCAGGGTCGGAGATCCGGTGGTGAGGGTGGCGAGAAACTTGAGCACCGGGCTTTTGAGAAAGGCAGTCACCCCCTGGGTGGTGCTCATCTGCAGGCGGTAGCGATCGATCAGGCGGGCCGAAGCCGTGATCTTGGTTTCGCGATCGCGCAAAAAACGGGCCAGCCGCAGCTCCTTGGCCGGGTCGATCAGCTCAATCAGGGCGGTAGCGAGAGCATCAGCATTCCATTCGGGGCGATCGCCACTGCGAGTGACCAGGGGCAGAATGCGATCGCACAGTTCCCCCAGCTGTTCCTGCCGGTAGCGGGTGGCCTCGCGGATAGAGACTTCCTTGGGGCGACTGCCCCACTGCCAGTCGTAGGGTGGCTGCCACTCCCGCAGCGGTCGCAGCCGATCGACCTGGGTAAGGGCGGTAATGGCCGGTAGTTCAGGCACTTCCTCGCGCATGTCGCG
>PYER01000491.1 GCA_003017855.1 filamentous cyanobacterium CCT1 | reverse complement strand
CATCAGATCTTTTTCCCGCACAATTAGCCCTTTCTTCTCTAGCTTACTCAGTACGCGGGTGACTGTCTCCCGAGCCAGACCGCTGAGGCTGCTCAGCTCGCGGTGGGGCAGGTTGGGAATTTCGACGCCACTGGCGCTGCGCTGCCCCTGCCCATCGGCCAAAAAGAGAATAATATCGGCCACCCGCGAGGTGCTGTCAGACTCGCGCAGCCGCAGCCGCCGATTGACCTGCCGTAGCCGCCGCGCCATCAGCTGCGACAGGTGGATACCGGCCAGAGGTTGAGTATTGAGAAGTTTGACAAAGTCGCTGGCGGGCATACTGCCGATGACGGTGGGCACCAGGGTAATGACGTCAGTGGAGCGGGGCACCTCTTCGAGCGGGGCCATTTCGCCAAACAGCTCGCCCTTGCCTAAGATATTCAGAGTGACCTCTTTGCCGTCGAGGTTGTAGGTGCGAATTTTCACCCAGCCTTCCAGAATGAAGTAGACTGAACTACCCCAGTCGTTTTCGAGCAAAATCACCTGGTTGGCCGGGTGGCGACGAGAGACCACGTGGCTCGTGGCCTCAGCTACAGCCTCTTCTGGCAAATCCTGAAATAGCAGCGCTGAGCGAATGAGTTTTAGGTCAGCGTCAGTATCCCGAGGGTTGTAGCGAGCGTCCATTAATTAACCACCCCAACATTAATTTTTTTGTTTAAGTTAGTGATATTAAATTGCCTCAACCAATCCTATCCCAGGGGAGGGGTAGAATTCTTCATTAGTGGCTTGGTGGTGAAATCTAAAGTCTTAGCACTATATCACTCCCTCCCTGATAGACCAGGGGCAATCGCCGTTAAGATCTAAACCCGATTCCAGGTTGCTTGGCAGCTCATTTAAACCATCTGTCTATGTCCTTATCAACAGCAGCACCAGGGCATAACCGTGATGATTTCTCGTGATGATTTTTAAAGGGGCCTGACATACACTTTGGCAATCGCTGGGGAAGGTAAGCAAAGAGGTGGCTGTGCAGCAGGATGAACTGGAAGCTCTGGTAGCTGAAATTGACTCAATTTTGGGGGAAGCCGCCCCCCGGTTGCCCTGGGTGATGTCGAACGATGCCAATCAGCGTCAGCTGCTGGCCCGCGCGCGGGCCTACCTGGCGGAGCTGAAGGCTGGTTCTCCGCCCGCCGACTCCAGCGGTTTGCCCTACGACCCCACGGCAGCAGCCGCGAGCCAGGTGCTCAAGGCGCTGCTCCAGGAGATGCAGTACCTGCGCGGGCAGACCATGCAGATCCTCGACCCGCTGCGCAATGAGGTAGCGACCCTGCGCCAGCAGCGAGAGCTTTTGCTGCAGGAGGTGCAGCAGCTTCAGCAGGAGCGATCGCAAATCGATCAGGGGGCGGCGCTGCACCAGTTACCCCCCAGCTGGGAGGCGGCCCTCCAGCAGATGGCCCACCAGCTTGAAACCCACCTGAGTAACCAGGTCAACCAGTCGGTGCAGCGGCTGGAGACGGCCACCGCCAATGCCTACGGGCTGCTCGAAGGGGCTGAGCCCGACCCCGATGCCCCTGGCCTCACCCCGACCCAGCGGCTGGAGTTTCTCAAACAAATACAGGCTCAGTCGGACCAGGTCATGCGGGGGCTGGACCAATCGCTGCGATCGGTGTTTGAGACCCTGCAGCAGAGCATTTACAGCTACCAAAATTCGCTCAACCAGGGCCTCAACCAGATGCACACCCTGGGCCAGCAGGGCGAGCTGATGTTTAGCGCCCTGGTCAACCACCTGGGCCAGCAGATCAACCAGGAAACCCTGGCCTACCTGGAATCAGGCCAGCGGCGAGAGCTGCCCCAGCCCAGCCTTGAAACCTCCGCCCCAGAGACCTCAGCGACCAACACATTTGCCGTTGAGGGGGGGAGCCTGTCCCCTGATTTGGAGGTCGATCTGGCCCTGGAAGCTCTCGAACTGGGGGTTGACCTCGACGACGATATCACCGAGCTCCAGCTCGATGACGCTCTGGAGGCCGCCCTTGACCTCGACGATATTGAGTCTCCTCTCGATCTGCCGCTGCTCGATAGCCTCGATGCCGCTGCCCCCGACCCCTCCCCGGCGGTGTCATTGCCTGAGCGAGAGAGCGATCTGAGTGCCGAGGTTGCTGCGGCTGGCCTGGAAGCCGAGTCGGCTTTAGACGACCTCTACCAGAGCTTGTTTGGCGGCTTTTTGGCTGATAGCGTCGGGGCCAGGGCCGCCGAGGCCGACACCGAATCCACCAGTTTTGAGGGTGAAACTGATGCGGACGATGCCGTCGATGTCTTTTTAGATGTCGATCGCTCGATTGATGCCGCTAATACGACACCAGCGATCGCCGCCGATCAGGCCGAGCCGCTAACCGCCGAGCTGCCTCGCCCTGAAGACCTGACGATGCTGATCCAGGCTGCCGACAGTGCAGAGGCAGAGGCGACCGCAGAATTCC
>PYER01000163.1 GCA_003017855.1 filamentous cyanobacterium CCT1 | reverse complement strand
GGGGCTAGGGAACGGGCTTTCTCCCTTCGGGAGTTTCACGAACGACTCCGCTCAGCCCTCGGTTATTTTCAGGGCAATGACGCAAGCACCTGTAAGGGCGGGGGAAAGGTTTAGGTAAACCTACTCTTCCATGGCCTCCATTTTGGCGGCTATCTTCTCCTTAATTTCCTCAAGGCTGGGCATGAACTCTTTCTTCTTCTCAAAGCCCAGTTTTACCTTTTCCGCAATTTCTTCAGGGGTGGGTGCCATCTCAGATCCGGGTGCGTCGGGAGCAAAGGCTGCTTTGCTCTCCATACCGGCTTTAATGCGCTCAGCAATTTCGTCGGGAGTCGGGATGAACATGTCTTTCTTGTTCATAAAGACCTCCTTCTTTTGTTCGGGCGTAAGGGCCGCAAACAAATTCCCCTTGGGGACGGTTTTTAGAGTGGCAGACAGCTCGGCTTTTTGCTCCGTCGTCAACGCCATCGCCTTAAATGCTTTGCGCAAGCTGTAGCCGTCTTGAATGGACTGCTCAAATTTTTCCCGCTGTTCGGGAAAGAGAATACTTTCAATTTGGGGCACATACTTCGAGCGTAGATCCTCGACTAGAGCTTCCTGCTCGGCGGTCAAATCAACATTTTCAAAGAGCGGCAGCGAAAAGGGAAACGGCTTGGCGCTAACCGGACTAGCCACCAAAGTTAGTGAGAGGAATGTGCAAAGCAGGGCGCACAGCACAGGGGCAAAAAGCTTTCGTAACATGCTTGGGAAATCTCCGTACTAATTAACACAACTTAAGGGGGAAAACTGGCGATCGCGCTGCTGTGCCAGGCTGTCTAGCTATCTCCAGCAACAGTCTTAAAATGCTCTGAAAAGGCTACAACTGCCATAAACGATATCACAATCACCGGAATGACCAGACTCCACCAGGTTTCAGAAATTAACACAAAGTAGGTAGCTCCCAGCCCGCCCAAGGCAAAGCCTAGCAGAATTGGCAAGATGCGGCCCATGCGCTCGACAGATTCGGCGGCAGCCAGGGCTGCTTTTTCGTCACCCGCAGGGGCAAATTTAGAGACGGCCACCTGCACTAAATCAATGGTGAGCTGGGTTGTATTGCCGGTCATCACCGTGGTGGGAATATAGCTTTTAAATACCCCTTTGGCCTCTTTCATTAAAGCATTCTGAACGGCCATTGCCACTACCCCAGCAATGCCGATCGGCAGAATGTATTCTTCTTGAATATTGAAGATTAGCGCTGGGGAAAGGTTGACGCCGACAATCAAAAAAACCGTCAGGGCGATCGCCTCAGCTGTCAGCAAAACAGCAAATACAGGCCATTCCTTTTTGCGGGCATAGCGCGCCAGCAGAGATGTGCCCGCCACCGCCACCATAAAGGCCGGAAACATTAGCAGGTGGGTGATGGTGGATTCTTCGTCGGACTGCACAAACTCGTACCCAGCCAGGGCAATGTTGCCGGTGACGTGGGCGGTAAAAATGCCAAACAAAATAATAAAGGCAGAGGTATCGACAAACCCCGCTACCCAGCTCAGCATAAACCCGGCCGGGCCGTCGCTGAGAAGGTAGCGGCCAAGGCTAAACTCAGATTTAGTCGGAGAACTCGCAACCATGGTTAACTATCTAAACTGTGCAGCGGTAAAACGACAAAGGCCTGACGCCTAGAACCACCTGGGCTCATCATGGGCGGTTGCCCGCCCGTCGTCAGTAACAGACATAACGGATTACCCCTTGCCATACTCGGCTTTGGGGGTAATTACCTTGATTGCCTGGTAGAGGTGGCTATCGGTAGTAAACGCCACCGCTTCGGCAGCCTCCTCTGGCTGAGCAGTCGTGAGGACTAGCTGAGGCACCTGGCTGGGGTCGTCAAACTCAGCGGCGCTGCCCCAGTGGGTGAGCAGGGCAACGTGGGACGAATCGATACCCCTGAGCAAAATGGCGGTGCGCGGAGCAGGGTAAAGCTGGGGGATAGTCGCCAGGGCCGCCTGGGCTGCCGTCATCAGGCTGCTCTGCTGCTCGGGGGTGTCCGGGGCAATATCGCTGATTTGAACCAGGACCATGCTGCCAGGGATGGCCGATACCATCCCCGGTGGCGATACTACCTGGTCAATGGCAAGTACGGTGATCAGGCTGGGTGTTCCCAGGCTAACCTCCTTACCTTTACCCTTATCTTTGCCGCCTTTAGAGCCGCCCTGGGCGTACTGCTCGTAGTACTTTTTGTAGTCTTTGCTGTCGCCCTCGCCCCCGCCGCTGACCAGGGAGCTTTGAAAGGCCTCGTAGCTGGCCTGGTCGGCCCACTGACTCAGTTCTACCGCCCGCACCCCATCGACGCTGGAGAAAAGCGCTAGTCCGAGAAAGCCGGGAATGGTTTTGTAAAACGATTTAGTGGTTTTGTAAAACGACTTGACCGCATCGGCCTGAGTCGCGGGGTCGGTTTCGTAGAACGAGAGCACCGCGATCGCATCACCATCAGCCTTAAAAATCAAGGGTTCAACGGCCTTATCGGCCCAGACGGGGGCACCGGGCAGCAGCAGCAGACCCAACAGGCACAGTCCCAAAAATTTTGCCAAACCCTTGATCATGAATTTTGAAAACCGTTGAGGGGATGTGGGAAGTCGGTTTTAGGTGTTCCAGTAAGCACCCAGTCTAGAGGCTGGCGGCAGCCGGCCCAGCGGACCAAGCTGGCAACGTCATGCGGGCAATCCATGCTGGTGAAGTACGCTCAGGTCCCTGGCGACCGACTCAACGCCCCATCCTATAGGGCAGGGGCGTGAGCATTTTGTTGGTTTCAATACCGTTTTTAGTATCCTCTGAAGGCATAAATTAGAGCACACCCCTCTTAGGAGAGATTTTTGGGCCACGGTTCTACCCCTTGCGAGAGAGTTATGACAAGCTGTGCTCTTAACTACAGAACCCCCGAAGTCTTTCTTCTATAACATCCTAAAGCACTTGTATACAGTACACCGTATTCACTGCGCTGTTGACTCGTGGCTTTTTTTGATTACTCAAGGAGTATTCGATGGTGGGGGAATCTGTCAGATTTGCTTAAGTTCTGCTAAGCACAGCGGCAAAGCTCTCTCATTTGTATCTCAGTGAACAAACAAACTCATTTTTGGTTGTAATTCTTTGTTAGGTCGCAAAGTCCAGGCATTTTATAAAACAACATTTTGGGAGGGTACATGGCACAGGCAGACCGCGAAAGCACTATCGAGCAGGAGATGGACGGCGACAGAATTAGTTTCCAGTCTGAGCTGCTCTATGGCTTAAACGATAAGCCGCCGGTTGGGGAATCTATTTTTGTGGCCATTCAGCACGTGTTGGCGTCCTTTGTCGGCATTATTACGCCGGGTCTGCTGATCTGTGGGGCGCTGGGAGTGAGCCCCGCAGACACCGGTATTATTGTCAGCATGTCTTTGTTTGCCAGCGGCATCTGCACGTTTATTCAGTGTCGTCGGTTTGGGCCGATTGGCTCCGGTCTGCTGAGCCTGCAGGGCACCAGCTTTGCGTTTTTGGGGCCGGTAATTGGCGTCGGTACGGCAGCCATTGCCAGCGGCAGCACCCCTGAGCAGGCGCTGGCGCTAATTTTTGGCGTTTGCTTTTTTGGCTCCGCGATCGAAATTATCCTGAGCCGTTTTCTGCACCTGCTGCAGCAGATTATTACTCCGGTAGTCACCGGCTCGGTGGTCATGATTATTGGCCTGAGCCTGATTAAGACCGGCTTCTTTAGTCTGGCTGGCGGTGCTCCTGCTGTGGCAAGTGAAACCTTTGGCAGCACCCAAAACCTAGCCCTGGGTGGGCTGGTGCTGGCGATTGTGGTATTTCTCACCCTGTCGCAGAACCGCTTTTTGCGCATGGGCGCGATCGCCATTGGTCTGGTGGTTGGCTACATCATTTCCATCATTTTGGGTCTGGTCGACTTTAGCTCCCTCAGCAGCCTGCCGCTGATCCGCTTTCCGCTGCCGCTGCGCTATGGCTTGGACTTCAACTTCGCCGCCTTCGCGCCCTTTATCATTCTCTACGTCATCACCGCCATCGAAACTATTGGCGACCTGACGGCGACCTCGGCGGTATCTGGTGAGCCGGTTTCTGGCCCGCTCTACTTCCGCCGCATCAAAGGCGGGGTACTGGGTGACGGGGTCAACTCCGCGATTGCGGCAGTGTTCAACACCTTCCCCAACACTACGTTTAGCCAAAACAACGGCGTGATTCAAATGACCGGGGTGGGCAGCCGCTACGTGGGTTTCTATGTAGCCGGTATCTTTGCCATTCTGGGTCTGATTCCCATCGTCGGCGGTGTTTTTCAGGTCATTCCGCAGTCAGTTTTAGGGGGAGCCACGCTGGTCATGTTTGGCTCGATCGCGACGGCAGGCCTGAACATTGTGGCGTCTACCGGGCTCGATCGCCGCTCTGCTGTGATTGTGGCGGTCTCCCTGGCGCTGGGTCTAGGGGTGGTCTACTCCCCTGACATCTTTGCCGATAAGCCTGCCCTGATTAGAAACGTGTTTTCCTCGGGCATTTCTACTGGCGGTCTCACGGCTATTTTGCTAAATATCTTGCTGCCTGGGCGACCCAGAGTCGCAACGAAGACCAGCCCAGAGCTTTCTGAGGCCTAGGGAATGATTCGTTCTGTCATCAAAGCGGCTCTAAAGCTGCTTTGGTGACAGGAAACATTGCTTTTTTAGATTCCGCGCCGCGTGGCCGTGAATCATCGAGCCGCTGCGGGTAGCCAGCGACAGCTTTACCAAACTGCTGGCAAACTCGATGGCGTCTCGCGAACGAGTTTGAGAGGTCGGCGACGGCAGAGAGGGCCGGGTGAACTGGAGAGTTGCCTGGTTCTTTGACTCCGTTTCTCATTGCCTTGGAGCTTTTGGGTCTAGTGGCCCTAGACGGCTTTCTGCCCAATTGGTTCCCAGGGGCCGACGAACGTGTGGATGTGTTTAGGTGTGAGGAAAATTGATGGTGAACGTTTTGTTTGGGCGGGCTGCGGCGCGCCTCTGTTTAGAGAGCTGTGGGCGCAGTTTAGTGGCGGCGGCGGTGCTGCTGCTATCGACCACGGCGGCGATCGCCAGTGCCCCTGCGGCTAAACCGCTAGAAGAGGGCAGCGAGGCCGCGATCGCCGCTGCTGTTGAACCTGTCGCATTCGAGAACGGGACGGAGACGGATGCTGAGGTCGCGATCGCTGAAACTGCATTCCAGGAGGCCACCCTATCGGCTCCTCTGCTAGCGGCTGACCCCTTGCCAGCGATCGAGCCAGCGGCCACCGGCATGTTTCGAGTTGACGATCTTGAAGCCAGCTTAGCTGACGACGCCACGGTACAGCCTGTAGCCGCCGATGGCCTAGCTCAGGTCACCCAGGTCAGCGACTTTTCAGATGTACAGCCCTCCGACTGGGCCTTCCAAGCGCTGAGCAACCTGGTCGAAAGCTACGGCTGCATTCAGGGCTACCCCGACAGCACCTTTCGAGGTCAGCGCTCCCTGACTCGCTTTGAGTTTGCCGCTGGCCTCAACGCCTGTTTGGATGTGATTGTTAGCACCCTGGGCACAGGCGTCTCGGAGGAGGATCTGGCTGTCATTCGCCGCCTGCAGGAAGAGTTTGCCGCTGAACTGGCTTCCTTAGGTGGTCGAGTCGATCAGCTAGAGGCCGAAACGGCAGAACTGAGCGCCCAGCAGTTTTCCACCGTTACCAAGCTGCGGGGGCAGGTGTTTTCCAACCTTGGCGGCGGTTTCACCAATGGCGATATTTTGGCTGAGGGTCGCAGCATATTCGACCCCAATCCTCGTGGAGTTGTGCGTACTGTCACAGGCGACCCTGCTATCAGCACCACTAACCTGATCTGGCTTAACCTGGATACCTCCTTCAGTGGATCCGATCGCCTTAAGCTGCAGCTATTGTCCGGTGCTGGTACTGGACCTGCCAACCTCTATGGCTCGGCAGGTCTGTTCAACACCTTTGGGACAACCTTTGTAAACCAGGGTGGTGTACCTGCCGGGCGAGACTTTAGCGTCTTTATCCGAGAGCTGAGCTATGCCTTCCCAGTCGGGGACCGATTGACCATTGATATCGGCCCCCGAATCAACTGGTACGCCTACTTCGACAACAACCGCTACACCTTCTTTTTGACTGGAGCCAACAGCTTTAACTCCAGCGGCGGCACCCAGGTCAACGCCGTAGACCGGGGCACGGGTGCGATCGTGGTCTGGGACGTGGCTGACTGGCTCGATATTCGCGTCGGCTATCTAGCCGAAAATACCGAGTTTATCGGTGGCAATAAAGCCCCTAGTGACCCCAGTATTGGCTTGTTTGGCGGCACCAGTACCCTCACTGGCCAGATTGGCATCAGGCCCTTTGACAACTTAAATTTACGGTTCTTGTACACCCGATCTAACCTGACGCCCAATAGTTTTGGGTTGATCGGCGGTACCTTTAGCGAACCGATCTACGGTCTGGCCGACGATGGTGCTGGCGGCCCGTTGACCAATGCTCCGGCTGACACCTTCCTGGTGAACTTTGACTGGACACCCCTGAACTGGCTCGGTATCTTCGGTCGCTATAGCTACGGCAGCGTTAATTTAACATCTGCCATTAGCCGATCGGGTATTGGCAGTATCGACTCCCAGTCCTTCCAGCTTGGGCTTGCCTTTCCCAACTTATTTAAGGAAGGATCACTGGCGACAATCTCCTACCTGGTTCCCTTTAGCGTACTGAACGGAGAGCAGTTTCTGGCTTCGGGGTATGGCAATGGCGGACGGCAGCAGGAGTTAGAGTTTTCCTACCGCTATCCGCTGAGCCGAAACATTGCCCTCATGCCCTCGGTTTACTGGATCCAGCAGGCTAACAACTTCAGCAATAACCCCGACATCTTCATCTTTAACATGCTGGCCCAGCTGAGCTTCTAAGATGGGCTGTTAGTCAGATTGCCCTGTAGTATCTTCGCCCCGTTTGCTAACAGACGGGGCTTTTTAGTCTTCAATCACCGCGGGCATTTTGCGGGCAATGACCACCAGCTGGTCGTTGTCGGCCAATCGGTAGTTGGCGGGCGGGTTGACCAGGGTATGACGCTTGGGTTGGCTCACCTCGACGGCGATAGGCAGAGCATCTTGCCGCTGCTTCATGCGGTCTACCGCCTGCCAGAAGGGTAAATCGACCCAGCTGGGGGGCACCGGAACTTTGTAAATTTGGTTGCCCACCTGCACCGTGAGCAGTTCTGCCAGCACATCGACGGACCCCTGGGCACGGGCCGAGGTGGCAATGATGTGGCTGGTAATTTCGTCGGCCACGATTACGTCGTCAACGCCAGCGGCCTTGAGTTCGATATCGTTGATGCGATCGAGCAGCTGAGCACAGGTGTATATGGCCGGATTGAGTTTCTCAATGGTGAGGGCAGCCAGCACCGTGCGGGCGTCGATGTCTTGATCGCTGCGCGATCGCGAGGTGTCGGCCAGCAAAATAGCCCGCGACGCGTGGACAATGCCCACAGTTCGCAGTACGTCCATGCGCGTATAGTCGGCGGAGTGAAAATACAGCTTCGAGAGATTGAGGTGCTGCAGCTCTTTTTCGGGAGTCTCGGTGAACTCGGCCACGACCACAATGGCGCTGTGCTGCATATCGGGGTCAAACAGCATTTCTTCGACCACGTGGGCACCGTTGCGGTTCCAGCCGCAGATGACGGTGTGGCCTGCCAGTTCATCCAGTTCCATGGTGCGAAACTCCATTGCAAAACGCAGCCGTTGCACCATAATTGCAGAGACCAGCCCGGTTACAACCGCAAATAGCGTCAGGCCGCCCAGCATTAACATCAAAATCAGCAGTCGCCCCAGCAGCGTTTCGGGCTCGGCCCCAATCGGCTCGGAGGCCACCAGGGTAAACAGACTCCACCAAAAGGTTTTGGTCAGGGTATCGGCGGCTGGGTTGTTGCCCGACTCCAGCAGGTAGAGCCCCAGCGCCCCCATCAGCACAATTACCCCAATGGTAGACAGCACGCCAATTTGAGACCCCAGCCCCAGAGCCAGGGTGGGGGAAATGCGGGCCAGGTTGCGGTTGAGCAGCGCAGTGGCTCGCAGCAGTCGCAGCAGCCGCAGCAGCCGCAAAATGGGAAACTGCAGCGGAAACGGCAGCACAGCTAGAATATCGACCCAGTAGAGGCGCAAAAAGCGCCAGCGGTTGTTGGCGACCCAGCCCCGGGCTGCTAACTCTAGCCAAAACACCGCCGTTAGTGCGGCTTGCAGGTGCAGCAGGCGCTGATAGCCGGGCTGGTCGGGGCTAGTGGCAATCTCGAAAAAAATCAGCACTACTGACAGCAAAATTAGGCCCATCAGCGCCATCTCTACGGCTGGGGTTTGCAGCAGTTTGTTGAGTCGGGCCTTAAGGGCAGCGGTCGGCGTTAGCGGCAGGGCGGGCATAGTCGGGCAGCGCTATTCCACGAAGTCTGTGGCAATATCGATGTCTAGCGAAACATCGTCTACCGTGACGTAGAGCTGATTGGGCCGACAGCACACCTGGCAGTCTTCGATATAGGTCTGGGTTAGCCCAGCGGAGAGATCGACAAACGTGGTGTTGGGCTCGCCGCAAAAGGCACAGATGTACTCAGCGGTAGATTGCATAGACAGCAGGAAGATCGCGGTTGGGCAGGAACATTTGAATTATCGGCTCGTCTCACATTTAGAGGTCATCGTTAAGCGATCGCGGGCCCTGAGGGCCTAACTAACCTACCATTCTCGCTGTCTCTGTGCCCGCTTCACAAACAAGGCACCCCTACAACCTCAGTTCCGTTTCTGGAGATTGTGATGAACGTAAGTCACCTAGCGGCTCTAACTTTAGCGGTAATACCCATCGGCGCTCTGGTCCAGGCCCCTGTTGCCCAGGCTCAGCTGTTTGTGTCGTCGCCCATTCAGGCGGTGACCCCCAACAGCGAAACCCTCTACCTCAACACCAACGCCACCGTCGAACAAACCCTGCAGGTGGGGGCCGCCACCAACCTGAACGGCCGCAGCATTCCAGCCGGGGCGATCGTTCGCGGTCGGTTTGAGCCCGCCGAGGGCGGAGTGCGCTACGTCGCCACCGCCGTCGAAGTCGGCAACCAGGTTTACTCCGTCAACGCCGCTTCTGAGCTGCTGCGCGATATCAAAGACCCCAGGGAAACCAGCACGGGGGCCATTCTGACCGATGCCGGTATTGGAGCCGCAGGCGGAGCGGCGGTAGGCGGCATTCTGACCGGTCGAGTCTCCGTAGGCAGCATTCTCGGCGGTGCCGCGGCCGGGGCAGTCATTGGCAACACGACCGCCCAGCGGGTGGTGGTGGTCGAGCCCAACCAAACCCTGACGCTTAAGACTCAGTAGTTTCGACTCCCGCTGACTTCGACTCCGCTCAGTCAGCGGGTTCGACTTGGCCGAGGCGGCGGGTTTCGACTCCGCTCAACCCTCGGGGTTTTGATTGATGAGGGCTAATGTCATTAGCAAACTGGCTTAGGCTTTGGGATAGCGGCACTTGGCATCGATGTCGGCCAGTTCGGCCTCGATCGCTCGGGTGCTGATGGCAATTTCATAGAGCGAGGTCAGCAGCGAGGCCACCAGCAGCAGCAGGCTGAGGCCAAACAGAATTTCTGCCAGCCGCTGCTGACTGACAAACAGTCCCAGCATCGAAAGGGTGCAGACAATAAAGCTTGATACCCCCAGCGCCTGCATCAGGCGAATCAGGGCAAGCCGCTGGCGCAGGTTTGAGATCTGGCGCTGCACCATGCTCTGAAAATAGTCGCGCTCAGAGCTGTGAAGCTGCCGAATCAGCTGAGCCAGCACCAAGAAGCGGTTGGTGTAGGCCAGCAGCAGCAGCGAAATCGCCGGAAACAGCAGCGCCGGAGTTGTGAGTTCCATGGCAAGTAAAAAGAGAGGACATCCCAGGGATATCCTCTCTTAGTTGTGTCAATCAAGTTGTGTCAATCAAGCTGTGCCAGTCAGGTCAAATTACCCTGACGTAGACAACTTAGGCCTTAGCTGCAACCTCGCGGTTGGCGGCAATCAGGCGCTCATAGGTGGCGCGCATTTTCAGCCCCACCAGTACCTGAAACAGGCCGCTACCGTTGGTCGAACCGGGGTACTCGCGGTGCTTGAGCAGCAGCTCGGTCATTTCACCGTAGTACTTGGTGGAGGTGTTGCTGAGGTGGCTCTCGATGTAGATCATCTCTTCGAGGCGATCGAACTGGCCATCGACCTCCAGCACCGACACCTCGTGCCCGTAATAGGAGTCGGGGCCGTAGTGCATGCGAATGCCGGGGTAGGAGCAGGTGAGCTTGCGTCCGCAGGGAATCCAGTCGATGGTGGAGCCTTCGTCGAACAGGTAGACGGGGTCAAAGCCCTCAATGCCCTCGCGCTGCATCAGGCGCACCCGCAGCACCTTCTTCTCCTCGTCGTTGGGAATTAGCTGAGTGGGCAGAATTTGAATGACCACATCGGCATACTGCTTTTGAATGTCGATGTAGGCTTCGAAGTCGGGACGGCGAGCGTTGATGGAGGCCAGCACGTCTTCGTAGGTGTGGCCGCGCTCGGCCATGTCGCGCTGAATCTTCCAGGCGATTTTGACCTCGTCGCTGATATCGAGGTAGACGCTGAAGTCGAGCAGCTCGCGCACGCGCTCGTCGTAGAGGGGGTGCAGCCCTTCAATCACGACAATGCGGTTGGGGTCAACCCGCTCGGGGGGGTCGAGCTCACCGGTTTCGTGGTTGTAGATGGGCTTGTCGATGCTGTTGCCCTCTTTCAGCGCTTTGATCTGCTCGTACATCAGATCAAAATTGTTGGCCTTGGGGTTGAGGGCCGTCACGCCGGCGGCTTTGCGCTGCTTGCGATCGAGGCTGTGATAGTCATCGAGACAAATAACCGTCATGAATTCAGCGCCGAACAAATCGCTCAGTCGTCGTAGAAACGTAGACTTGCCGCACCCAGAGTCGCCGGCGACACCAATTAGAACTACTTTGTCTGGCTTGCTGATCATAATTTCCCTCTAAACAACCTTCTATAAAAATAGAACCCAGCGTTGCAACCTAGCAAAGGACCCACCAACCCCAGAGGTGGCTCTGGCCTGGCCCCTGTCTCGATGCTTTAGGGCAATCGCCCCAAGCGGCACATTACCCGTGAATGTCGCGGCTGTGAAGCCCAAGATGACCGGCGTGGAAAAACGAACCTTTCCTACCCGTAGCAGATCTCTTCGCCCATACAGCTGAGACCGCAAACCGCCCAGCCTGAGCGCCGACACTTCCTAACCCCCTCTACACCAGCTAAATCGCGCACTGACCATATCGCCAGAGATAGCATCGAACCGGCACAGAGGATAAGTATTTCTACCGCGATTAGCTTCATCCTATCAGAAGCTAGTATCCTTCACAACAGTTTTTGGCGGGGGATCAGCCCAGCAGCAGCGGCTAGAGGTTTTGGCCTGAGGAGAGATTTTTAGATTAACTTAACGCTCGCTGCTGCAAAGAACACAATCTTTCCCGCAGGATGTTAATAAAGTGCAATCATTCACTGGGGCATTGGCTGGATGCGGAGCTAGATGCAGGCCGCCCGGTCTGCGATATCTCTCAACCCTCAGTATTACACCGTCTTACAGTGATACCCTAAGCTAAAAGCATTTCTGATGTCACCGTCTCTGGGTTGGCCCTATGGCTGGTCGAGCAGGCGCATTAGAAGGTATGCGACGGGTCATGACGGTGTGCCTCCGTCGCACTTAGTTGGGTCTAGAGAGTCACTGAATTTTAGATATGTACAATCCAAGTGTGAGCGGCGGCAACGCCAGTACTGTGGCCGGAAGCCGTTTGTTTTTATACGAAGTGCAGGGCCTGCGCCAAAATGCAGAAACCGACCAGATGAACAACCCCATTCGCAAGAGTGGCAGTGTTTTCATCACGGTGCCCTACGACCGTATGAACCAGGAAATGCAGCGCATTACCCGCATGGGCGGCAAGATTGTCAGCATTCGACCCATTGAAGAGGTGGGTACCGTTAACGCTGTTGAGCCTACGCCCATTACGGCTCCTGTGGTTGCGTCCGCCGAAGCTGCTGCCCCAGCAGAGACCGCGCCAACCCAAACCAACAAAAAGCCCATGACTCAAGCCGCACCTAAAAAGGCCGCTGCGAGCGTGCCCATTAACCTCTACAAGCCCAACAGCCCCTACGTCGGCAAGGTGTTGTCGAATGAACCCCTGGTTCGAGAGGGCGGGTCAGGTATTGTGCAGCACATTACCTTTGACCTGTCTCAGGGCGACCTGCACTACGTAGAAGGCCAGAGCATTGGTATTATCCCCGATGGTACCGACGATAAAGGCAAGCCCCACAAGCTGCGCCTCTACTCCATTGCCTCGACCCGCCATGGCGACCACATGGACGATAAAACCGTGTCGCTCTGTGTGCGCCAGCTCGAGTACAAGCATCCCGAGTCTGGTGAAACCGTCTACGGCACCTGCTCAACCTTCCTCTGTGGAATCGAGCCTGGCGCTGACGTGAAGATCACCGGGCCAGTGGGCAAGGAAATGCTGCTGCCCGACGATCCCGAGGCTACCGTCATCATGCTGGCGACGGGAACGGGAATTGCCCCCTTCCGCGCCTACCTGTGGCGCATGTTCAAAGAGGCTGAGCGCCAGAAGAACCCTGAGTACCAGTTCAAGGGGATGGCCTGGCTGATCTTTGGGGTGCCCTACACGCCCAACATTCTCTACAAAGAGGAGCTGGAGCAGATGGTAGATCAGTATCCCGACAACTTCAGGCTCACCTACGCCATCAGCCGCGAGCAGCAAAACGCTGAGGGTGGCCGCATGTACATTCAGCACCGCGTGGCTGAGCATGCCGATGAGCTTTGGGATCTGATGCAGAAGCCCAATACCCATACTTACATGTGCGGTCTGAAGGGCATGGAAGACGGCATTGACGAAGGGATGGCCGTGGCGGCTACTAAGCACGGTGTCGACTGGATCGAGTTCCGCAAGCAGATGAAGAAAGAGCACCGCTGGCACGTGGAAACCTACTAGGTCGCGCGCTAGCAAAAAAAAGAAGGGCCGAATTGGCCCTTCTTTTTTTTGCCTAGCAGCAATCCCTTTACAATTGGGCATAGCGATCGCGGTAAGGAATTCAGGCCATTGGTTATGCGTGTTGGGCTGCTGGGGCTGGGAACGGTGGGGTCGGGAACGGCCAAAATTTTGCTGGACCCGGCCCATCGTCACCCGCTGGTGGGGCAGATTGAGCTGGCTAAGGTGGGGGTGCGGAGTTTAGATAAGCCGCGATCGGTGGCAATTGAGGGCGATCGCCTCACCACTGACCTGGAGAGTATTGTCAGCGACCCCACGATCGATGCGGTGGTGGAGGTGATGGGGGGGCTGGAACCAGCGCGATCGCTGATTCTCAAAGCCATTGCCCAGGGCAAGCATGTGGTGACGGCCAACAAGGCTGTGATCGCCCGCTACGGCGACGAGATCTTTACCGCCGCTAATGAGGCCGGGGTCTACGTGCTGCTGGAGGCGGCTGTGGCGGGGGGCATTCCGGTGATTCAGCCGCTGAAGCAGGCGCTGGGAGTGAACCGCATCCGTGCGGTGACGGGGATTATCAACGGCACCACCAACTACATTCTCACTCGCATGCAGCGGGAGGGGGGCGATTTTGAGCCAATTTTGGCCGATGCCCAGCGGCTTGGCTATGCCGAGGCTGACCCTAGCGCCGATGTGGACGGGCTGGATGCGGCGGATAAAATTGCGATTTTGGCGTCGCTGGCTTTTGGGGGCCGGATCAAGCTGTCGGAGGTGTACAGCGAGGGGATTCGCCAGGTGACGGCGGCGGATATTGCCTACGCTGAGCGGCTGGGATTTGTGATCAAGCTGCTGGCGATCGCCCGCCGCGAGGGGGAGTTTGACGAAAGCTCAGATCAGGCGCTGGATCAGCTGCAGCTGCGGGTGCATCCGACGCTGGTGCCCGTGAGTCATCCCCTAGCTTCAGTGAATGATGTGTATAACGCGATTCTGATTGAGGGGGATCCGATTGGGCAGGTGATGTTTTTTGGGCCAGGGGCTGGGGAGGGGCCAACGGCGAGCGCGGTGGTGTCTGACCTACTGAATTTGGCGGCGAACCTGCGGGCTGGGACGATGCCTCAGGCGACCAACCCGCTGCTGGCCTGCAGCCACCAGCACTACTGCAAGGTCAGCCCGATGGCGGATATTATCAGCCGCTTTTATGTGCGGCTGCTGGCGGAGGATGCGCCGGGGGTGATTGGCAAGCTAGGGACCTGTTTTGGCCGTCACCAGGTGAGTTTGGAGTCGATTGTGCAGATCGGGCAGCACGAGACGCGGGCGGAGATTGTGATTGTGAGCCATGAGGTGACGGAGGCGAATTTTCAGACGGCGCTGGATGAGTTGCGGGATTATGCGGAGATTCACAGCGTGGCGAGTGTGCTGCGGGTGCTGTAATTGGACTTTCTCCTCCTGGTGGGGTGGGGGTGAGATGGGTTCCGTAGATACTGTGTTGACGATGGACCGTCAAGTGGTCGCTGCCGCTGCTTTGGGAGGCAGCAGTTTATCTGGGTCGTACT
>PYER01000490.1 GCA_003017855.1 filamentous cyanobacterium CCT1 | reverse complement strand
CGCTCAGGGAAAGGCTGTGAGCCTTTTCATCGTTTGGAGTGACGCGCCAGCGTCATGGGACGTTGCCCTGAAAATAACCGAGGGCTGAGCGGAGTCGTTCGTGAAACTCCCGAAGGGAGAAAGCCCGTTCCCTAGCCCCTTTGGGGCGGCAAAGCCTACGACTCCGCTCAGGGAAAGGCTGTGAGCCTTTTCATCGTTTGGAGTGACGCGCCAGCGTCATGGGACGTTGCCTTGAAAATAGCCATTCCCTAGCCCCCTTTGGGGCGGCTGAGTGTCCAGCACTCGCTCCGCGAACACCACCGACTCCGCTTAGGGAAAGGCTGTGGGTGTTTTTGTTGTTTGGAGTGGCGCACAAGCGCTATAGGACGTTGCTCTTTATACGCGCGGTGATCTAATCGCTGGGCTAGACTACCTGTTCAGTGTTCACATCCCCTTCAATGCTCTGTATGGGAATGTTCGCTAGCAGCTTTGCGATCGGCAGAGCCGCAAAACGAGGATGAAAACAAATTTGGCAGTGGGTACCTGGTGCTTGCCAAGTCATACCGATTATAGGCAGCAAAATGCTGGTTTAGTTACCAAAGCCGGCGTACCAGAAATAGGTCGCCATAGGGATGACCGTAGCCAGAACCAGCAGTACAACCAGAATAATGGTGCTGTTGCCGCGATTTTCGGCGGTCTCTTCAGCGCTGGCAAAGGTGCTTTCGCTATCAAAGGAGTCGTCGAAGGCCGGTGGACCTGGGTCTTCTTGTCCGCTGAGTACGGCTACCAGGCGATCGCTGGCTGCCAGAAACGACTGGTTATATTTGTCGCCCTCTAGCAGAGGGTAAAGCACGGTTTCTTGGGCAACGCTGGTGGCAATGTCGGGGTCTAGCCGCGCGGCTGACTGCTCGCCCACGCGAATGCCGACGGTCTTCGTGACCTCATCCAGCACGAGCAGGGTTTGGTTGGCCTGGTCTGCTGGAGTGGGATACCAGCGTTCAAACAGCTTGTCGGTAAAGGTTTGAATCGTTTCGCCATAGTCAAAATGGTGAATGGTCACCAGGCGAACTTCATTCCCTGTGGCGGCTGCCAAATCGCCAAAGCGGCTCGAAATTTTGTTCTCGTTGATGCGGCTGATGATGCCGGCCTCGTCCACAATCCAGGTGGAGTCGCCAGCGGCTGCGGTCGGTATCTGAAAAACGGCCACGGCTTCAGCGGCAGAAACCCCCAGCCCCAGCACTAAACACAACGGCAACACCAGACCTAAAAAGCTCCGCCAGCCCAGCTGAATTGAGCGAGCAAGCATCTGTTGGGGAAGGTGACTGTTCATGGGCTTAGGCTACAGCGACTACAAGGCCTAGAAGACTATAGGGTCTAGGAACTACCGAGCTTTGCCTAAAACCCTACTAATCAATATACGGGCCTGAGAGCTCTGAGGGAACTAGATCAACCAGGTTCCTGATGACAGGCCCTAAGCCGCAGGCAAATTGCGGAGCCGCATCAATTGCCGCCGCATCAGCGGCGAAGCGGCTATTTCTGATACCTCGCTTACTTCTACCTGAGACTCTAGCTGCTCGACAAATTCATCGCTGCCGTAAGAGTAGGCGTCGATCAGTAGCTCCAGCAGGTGATCGCGATTGGCGATCACGCCATTTTCTTCCAGAATTCGAAATTTGAGAGTGACAGTGCACTCGTAGACGCCAACCTGAGCCTCAGCGGACGGATGGGGTGCAGACGTAGCCATGGTCGAAGGTGTACTCCCTAGTTAAATCATTACAAGGAGTCATCAGAGGAGACTGGGGGGCTAGAGAAGGGGTCCTGCTGGAGGCTGGCAGGGCATCGTGGAACGATCGCGCTGGGCCGGTCCATAACGGTGATGCAACCTCTATGATGACGATGGTTTGGGTACTCAGGCGCTAATATGCTGCACCTGGGCAATGGGCAGCATGTTACGCCTAGGTATCTAACGCCATCAAATCAAAAAAAATAGTCAGAGCCAGATTTTAGCGATCGCTTTTACAAGATTGATACAGTTTTGTGAGGCCAGGATTAATAGAGCTAAATTCTGTACGTACTTATCCCAAGCCAGAGCAATCTTTTTATACTTGACGCCTATTTAAAACTAATGATTTAGCCTGTTTTAGATGCTACTTAAAATTTAATACTGCTCTGAAAATCCCTGCAATCAGGCCTGACTAGGGTTAGGTAAAGGCTTAAGGCTTTGAGATTGCGATCGGCAAGATGGCTGATTCAAGGCAGTAGCATCCCGTTGCTGTTGAGAGTTGAAATTGTGCCAGGTAGCGGTGCTGCGATCGCAACAACCTGGTGCTCTATTCCCAAAAGCTCCGTAGAATACTGACTAGGTTAGGTGCTATAGCGAACGGTCAAAATGCGCGATTCTCTGATTCAAGCCTACTTGCCGCTGGTGATCTGGACGGGACTAGGCATGGTGTTGGGCCAGTTTGCGCCCGTAGCG
>PYER01000162.1 GCA_003017855.1 filamentous cyanobacterium CCT1 | reverse complement strand
GCCTTGAAGATGTCTTTGATATAGGACTGAATGCCCCCCTCGCAGGAAAAAATTTCGAGAAAGACAAACACAACCGCGCCAGGATGCTCCCCAGGAGCCTCTCCTAGAGCAGACGTATCTATAGGATCTACAACGGATAGATGATTGGTCGAAGAACCCATTGCAGGCAGCACGATAACGGCACAGTGCCCCTAGGCTACCCATTCACCCCTCAACAGGCGCAGGGCCGAGCCTGAGTTCAGACGACACTGTAGCTCAGGTTGGGCAGGTGCCGTACTTCACAATGGACAGGCAGTTGCGCCCATCCTTAGAGCGGTAGTAGGTGACCTTATCGGCCAGGCGGCGCAGCAAAAACCAGCCGTAGCCGCTCTCCAGCAGCTCGCCCGGCTGGGGTTCGGGCAGCAGCTCAGGGTTAAAGGGGTCGCCATAGTCCCAGATGCGAATCTCGACCTGGTCGGTATCAAGGGCCAGGTCAATGTCGATGCCGGTTTCGGGGGGCAGGTGGGCGTGGGCGTGGCGCACCGCGTTGGTAAAGCCTTCGGTCAGGGCCAGGGCCAAGCGATCGCAGTGGTTACCGACCCAAGCCGACTCGCCCTCCAGGGAACGGCAGGTTTCGCGAAACCACCGCTGCACCTGAGCGACTACATCGAGCTGGCTGGCCACCTGCAAATGTGCCTGTGCGGGTGTATGTCTGGGAACTACCCGTGCCATCGCCTACTCCTGTATCAACGCCTACCAGCAACCTTAATTTAGCTTAGCCAAAGAGTACCGCCACAGCAAAAAGACCTGCGTAAAACGATACAGTTCTACGCAGGTCTTGCATAACAAATGAAATTGACGGTCTAGAACAAGCCCAAAGTCAAGGATTCTTGAATGGGGAAGGTAGCACCAATACCCAGCCACAGCGTAACCAGCGTACCAAACATAAACAGGGTGGTAGCCAACGGACGGCGGAAGGGGTTTTGGAACTTGTTGACGCTCTCAATGAAGGGAATCAGCATCAGCCCCAGGGGAATAGCGGTCATTGCGCCAATACCCAGCAGCTTGCTCGGCACAATCCGCAGAATTTGGAAGGTGGGGTACAGGTACCACTCAGGCAAAATTTCGAGCGGAGTGGCAAAGGGATCAGCGGGCTCACCCACCAGGGCGGGATCTAGCACTGCCAGCGCCACGCAGCAGGCAATGGTGCCCAAGATTACCACGGGGAAAATATAGAGCAGATCGTTGGGCCAGGCGGGCTCGCCGTAGTAGTTGTGGCCCATGCCCTGCTTGAGCAAGTCTCTTAACTTAGGATCGCTCAGATCCGGTTTTTTAATGGTCGCCATCGAAAAACTTCTCCTGTTACAGCCAGTTGGGCCAGGCCCAAAGTTTAAATCATTTAGCTGGGGCAATCTGTGCAGCCGAAACCAAACGTCTTGCCCCCAAGAGCTTGGCCATGCCGAAAGCTCACATCCTCAAAGCGGTCTCAGGTTACCCTACGAACCGCTTAGAGAGGACCAGAGATACCCTGCTTGCGAATCATCAGGAAGTGCAGCAGCATGAACACCGCGATCGCCCAAGGCAGAACGAAGGTGTGCAGGCTGTAGAAGCGGGTGAGGGTAGATTGGCCAACGGCCTCGCCACCGCGCATGAGTTCAACCACGGTAGAACCCACTACAGGAATAGCACCGGGTACCCCAGACACAATCTTCACGGCCCAGTAGCCCACCTGATCCCAGGGGAGAGAGTAGCCGGTAACGCCAAAGGTAACGGTAATCACCGCCAGCACCACGCCGGTAACCCAGGTCAACTCACGAGGCTTCTTGAAGCCGCCGGTGAGGTAGACCCGAAACACGTGGAGAATCATCATCAGCACCATCATGCTGGCCGACCAGCGGTGGATGGACCGAATCAGCCAGCCGAAATTGACGTCGGTCATCAGGTACTGCACAGAACTGAATGCTTCAGTGACCGTGGGCTTGTAGTAAAAGGTCATCGCAAACCCAGTGGCAAACTGGATCAGGAAGCAGGTCAGGGTAATGCCACCCAGGCAATAGAAAATATTGACGTGGGGCGGCACGTACTTGCTAGAGATGTCGTCAGCCAAAGCCTGAATCTCTAGCCGCTCGTTAAACCACTGGAAGGTCTTAGAGTCAGTAACTTGCTTGGTAAACATGAAGCGGGTAACTCTATATATCAATAAATGCCGTCAATGAAAAATGTAACATAGCCGTAATGGCTGCGCTAAATTCTCTGCTATAAATTCTAAGCCCTAGAGAACGTTCTGCTATCGCCATCAACCACAGGGCAAGCGGAAATTGGGTTCCCTGGGGCAGAAATAGGGCAGAAACTCAGCCTCTATGCCCCCGGTGGGCAAATGAGAAGGCCCGATCAATTTGAAATATTTCGTTACGATTGGGTGACTGTAGGGCAATCGTCGCCGTCAGTCGCGACTTCCGGCCTATGCACTGGAGCTGCAGCGACTCAAAGCGAGGGGGTATCGCCAGTACTTTGCTGGGGCGACAGTCCAGCTTGCCAGGCTAGTCGGTTTTTCCAGGCTTGGTTAATCAACCTCAGCCGTTTCCTAGAGAGGGGTTGGGCGCGACCCGTCTAGAATAGTCACAATAAACTAATGTGAAGCCGATGCCGAATGGCTGTGGATATCGCCCATCCTAGGTCCAAACCAGATACGGGCTAAGCCGGTCTGCCAAGCTGTTCTGGGAGACTCATTGTGCTAAAGGAAGGGTGGTAGTAACTGAAGGTTTCCCCAAAGACCACCTGGCCGTGGCGCGATCGCCCCAAGCGGTCGGTCTAGCCCCTCTGGGCAGCTACGACAACGATCATCACACCCATCTCACCGCCTACCCATCATCGCCTGCCTCTGCCGAGTTTATGATCAGATCCCTATTGCGTCTCAGTATTCTCTGCCTGTGTCTAGTTGGACTGGCAGTCGGTGGCGTATCGGCGGGGCCGGCCATGGCCCTCACCAACGAGCAAAACCTGGTGGCGGAGGTGTGGCGCATCGTCAACCGCGCTTACGTCGATGAGACCTTTAATCACCAAAACTGGTGGTTCACGCGCCAGCACACCCTGGAGCGATCGCTGAGTAACCGGGAGGATACCTACCGGGCCATTCAAGACATGCTGGCCGGGCTAGAAGACCCCTACACAAGACTGCTGCCTCCAGCTCAGTACCGCAGCCTGCAAACCAGCACCGCTGGCGAACTGACGGGGGTAGGGCTGCAAATTTCAAAAGATGATAACCCCGGCTGGCTACGGGTGATCGCCCCCATTGAAGGATCTCCAGCCGAGCAGGCGGGCATTCAACCCCAGGATGTGGTGCTTGAAATTGACGGTACAGACACAACCGAGCTGACCCTGGACGAGGCCGCCGCTCGCATGCGAGGGTTGGCGGGCACGACAGTTACCCTCCAGCTGCGCCGTCCCGATGAGACGACGGCTCGTCAGGTGTCGCTGACCCGAGATGTGATTACCCTCAACCCGGTGGTGGCAGCGCTCAAGACCACCCCAGCGGGCCAGCAAGTCGGCTATCTGCGGCTGAGCCAGTTCAACGGCAATGCGGTCGAAAAACTGGCCGGTGCCATACGTGAACTGGCCGACCAGGGGGCGGAGGGATACCTGCTGGATCTGCGCAACAACCCCGGCGGGCTACTGCAGGCGGGGATTGAAATTGCGCGGCTGTGGCTGCCCCAGGGCACCATTGTCTACACCGTCAACCGCCAGGGCATTTTGGATAGCTTTGAGGCCTTTGGTCAGGCGATTACCGACGCGCCGCTGGTGGTGCTGGTCAACGAAGGCACCGCCAGCGCCAGTGAAATTTTGGCTGGGGCGCTACAGGACAACGGTCGGGCTACTCTGGTGGGCAGCACCACGTTTGGCAAGGGGCTGATTCAGTCGCTATTTGACCTCTCAGATGGGGCGGGGCTGGCGGTAACGGTGGCCAAGTACGAAACCCCGGCCCACCACGACATCAATAAGCTAGGCATTACCCCCGATCGCATTGTGGCCAGCGTGCCCCTCAACCGCGACACCGTTGCCACCGAGGCCGACCCCCAGTACCAGGCCGCCCTGGAGATTCTGAGCCAGGCCGCTACGGTCGTCGCCAGTGCTCCCTAAACCCACCTCCCCTACCGCCGTGCAACTCAAGGCCAGCCGCTCATACCACGACCCTCTGCACGGCGCGATTACCCTGCACGCCAGCGATCCCGACGAGGCGCTGCTAACCCAGCTGATCGACACGCCCTCCTTTCAGCGGCTGCGGCGGATTCGTCAGCTCGGCCCGGCCAGCCTCACCTTTCACGGAGCGGAAAGCTCGCGCTTTACCCATTCGCTGGGGGTGATGGCGATCGCCCGCCGCGCCTTTGACCAGATCCAGCGCCGCTACCCTGAGCTAGCCCCCTACCGGGCCACAGTGCTGGTGGCGGCCCTGCTCCACGACATTGGCCACGGCCCCTTTAGCCATACCGCCGAAGAGGTGTTTGGCCTCCAGCACGAGCACTGGACCCGCCGTATTATCCGCGAGCTGCCGGAGATTCACGAGGCCCTGGAGGCGCATTCTGAGGGGCTGGCTGAGGCGGTCGATCAGGTCTACACCCACGAGCACCCCGTCGCGCTGGTGTGGCAGATGGTTTCGAGCCAGCTCGACTGCGATCGCCTCGACTACCTGCTGCGCGACAGCTACTTTACCGGGGCCAGCTACGGCCAGCTCGATTTAGACCGCATTCTGATGGCGCTGCGGTTTGAGCCCCAGAGCGGTCGCCTGGTGGTGGCTCATAAAGGGCTGTCTGCGATCGAGCACTACCTGGTGGTGCGCCACTTTATGTACGTGCAGGTGTACAACCACCCCAAAAATATTGCCGTCACCTGGCTGCTAGAGCGGGCCTTTGAACGGGCTCGCTCCAACCTGCTGGTGGGCAAGCTGGAGGCCGACCCCACCGTTACCGCCTGGCTGCTGGCCCCCGATCGCCCCCTGGCGCTAGATACCTACCTGGCCGGCGACGATATTGTGTTTACCTATCACCTGCAGCGGTGGCGACACAGCCCCGACCTGCTGCTGTCCGATCTATGCCGCCGCTTCCTCGATCGCGACCTGCTCAAAACCCTGGAGGTAACTCGGCTGTCGGTGGAGCAGCAGAATGATCTTCTCGATAGCGTGCGTACTCATTTAGAGAAACAAGGTTACAGCGGCGAGCACTACAGCGGTCTGCGCCGCACCTGGAGCCGAGGCTACACCACTTACAACGAAGGCATTTGCCTGCACAGCGACAACGCCTTTACCGACATCAAAGATCTGTCGCCGCTGGTGCAGACGCTCAGCCAGCCCTTTGAGCGGACCTGGCTGCTCTACCCGCGCGAGATTTCCCCCTGGCTGTGGCAAACCTGGACTATGTATAGCCAGAGTCCCCTGAGTTAGACCATCAACAAAGTCTGAAAACGTTCAAACGTTTGAACGCTCGGCTAACAATGGGTGCCGTTGTGGCATCAGCGGGGGCATTCGCTCAACTAACGCCAGCAGCGTCACGCTCAGGGGCCACAAAAAATACTGCAAAAACAGTACGGAATTGAAGTAGAGAAACACCATCATCACCAGGGCGGCAGAGGCGAAAATACCGACCTTTTCTCGCCAAAAGCTCAGATAAATCAGCCCCATCAGCGATAGCATTAGCAGCTTGGCTTTAAGACCGACCAGCCAGGGCAAATTTTGAGAAAGAATGATGTCCAGTGAAGGTGCACCGTCAATGTGCAAACTTCCCAGCCGGGTGGCTGAAAACATGATTGATTTAAAGAATCCTTCGGCATTCCAGATCAGGAACGGCAGCGATGTCAAAACCGGAACGCTTAAAATAATCAGGAACCCCAAGAGTACATCTTTTATGCGCTTATCCCCGTTTATCCAGAGGTAGATCAGGTAAAGAGGCAGCAAAAAAATGGCAATTTGTTTGATTCCCAAAGACAGGCTAAATGCAAGCAGTGCCGATCGAGGCTTTGACTGCAGGAGCATTAGGGAAAGCAGCAAAAAAAAGATGGCCGCAAATTCTAAATGATGCACCCGCGTGATGTAGAGACTCCAACGACCCAGCAAAAGAATAGCGGCAGCGACAAAGCCCAATAGCCACAAGCCCCGCCGACAAAAAAATTTCAGCGTTAGGGCCACTATGCCCATATGAAAGGAAAATGAAAGGGGCCGCCAGAGGTAAAGCCAGTTTAAAAAGGTGGGCAAGCCAAGTTTTTGAACCAGTGCCGAGACGAGATAGGCCAGAGGAAAATAAGTTGCATACTTGTCGTTAGCCCGCATGTCGCTGGCTAAAACCCTGGCATAGGGATTTTCTCCAGCAATAATTCGCTTTCCTTCTAGCCAGATGTAGTAAATATCTTCGCCAATTAAATCGTCGGCGGGTATCGACCAGAAGCTACTGTGCATCAGCAGACCGGCAGCCATCAAAAGCAGCAGCGCTAGCCAATAGCGTTGGTTCAATCTGCGTTGTAGCACGGCAATCTTTTTCCTTTTCTACAATCTGCAGAGTTTAGCTATGCTTAGCCCTGGCGGGAGGGTCAACCGTTGGAAATTGACGATAAAAGGCGGCAATAATCATATAGACGGCGTAGGCTAAAAAACCAAATGCGATCGCGCCCAGCCAGTATTCACCCAGGAATTCTTCATCTAGCTCGTCAAACACATTGCCCAGCCCACCAGCGGACTCATTGTCAACCAGATAGGCAGCTTTAATCAGGTATGCCCCGATTAAAAAGAAGCCCACTCCGCGAGCCGTAATGCCAACTTTACCAATCACTATCGTCCATCGTCTGACGGGGCGATAGAGGTCGCGATGAAAATCGTTGATGTAACCACCGGAGAAGGCTCCATAAATATAGAGGCAACCCACGGCCACAACACCAAGACCAACACCCAAAAGCATCCACTGCCCCACCTCTCGCTCAAACAAAACGGCAGCCAGGTCTTCTATGGTGTCGTCAAAATCGACCACAAAATTAAGGGCCAGCTTAGCCGCGCTCTGAGCAATGCCGAGGTAGGTAAGGCCACTGGCAACGTAGCCACACCGCTGCAGCACCTGACGAAAGCTCAAGGTCGCTACATGACCAAGGCCGATGCTTGCCTGCATGAGACGCCACAGCACATAGCCCAGCAGGCCAAACGCCAGCAGCCCCAGCACCGCGCCACCCAGCGGCCAGCTATCCAGGTCGGCGAGCACCGCCTCGCTGCCCGCAACGATGGGCTGGTCGTGAATGATATCGTTAATGGCAAATAAACCGATCAGGCCGTAGAACGCACCCTTGGCGCCGTGGCCTAGGCGCATATACCGCCGTACCCAAGGCTGTTTGAAAATTTTCAAGAGCTGCCGTTGTGCTAAACGAACTAGGCCCTGTAAAAGCTGCAGTATCAGCTTGACATTACTCATTAAAGCGCTGTGTGAGCCAAACGATATCAGTCGGTCAAACGACCCAGTTAGTCTCTCTACTTAAAGAGATTTCAAGCTTAAGTCTATCTGCCTGGTTGTAGAATTGGGCTTTCCTAGACGAGTTTGTGCGGGTTGAGCAGCAAAGGCAGCGATCGCGAGCTGATTTCTGAAGAGGGCTTGAACTGGGTGTCGTTGTTTGCAGCTTAGGCGGATTCAGCCAGCTTCCCAAGCGCCTCGCCAGGCTGTCAGGCCGAGGGTTGGGCCGATGCAGTTCTTGCCGCCTGGTTGGGTACCTGATCTTGAAAGCTTACCTGGGACACGCCACATGTGGGGGATTTAATTTCTATATTTCCTGAAATTCGCTAGATGTAGTTCTACAAATCAGCTAACCTTAGGAGCAGCTTGACGGCCTGCCGGTTAGAACCGTCTGCCCCACAGGCTACCGATCGAAGTAAAATTGTACTATTATATCGCGGCGCTATGTCCTTTGTTGGTCTCCACATCCACAGTGCCTACAGCCTGCTCGACGGGGCCAGTCAGCTGCCCCAGCTGGTAGAGCGGGCCAAGGAGCTGGGCATGCCCGCGATCGCCCTCACCGACCACGGCGTCATGTATGGCGCGATCGAGCTAATCAAGGTCTGCAAAGGGGCGGGCATCAAGCCGATCATCGGCAACGAGATGTACCTGATCAACGGCGACATTTCGCAGCAGCAGCGCCGCCCCCGCTACCACCAGGTGGTGCTGGCCAAAAACACCCAGGGCTACAAGAACCTGGTCAAGCTCACCACCATCTCCCACCTGCAAGGGGTGCAGGGCAAGGGCATTTTTTCGCGCCCCTGCATCAATAAGGATTTACTGGAGCAGTACCACGAGGGGCTGATCGTCACCAGCGCGTGTTTAGGGGGCGAAGTGCCCCAGGCCATCTTGCAGAAGCGGCCCGACGTGGCCCGCAAGGTCGCTCAGTGGTACAAGGATCTCTTCGGCGAAGATTACTACCTCGAAATTCAGGACCACGGCTCCCCCGAAGACCGGGTGGTGAACGTGGAAATTCTCAAGATCGCCCAAGAACTCGATATCAAGGTGATCTGCACCAACGACTCCCACTACATCTCCTGTAACGATGTGGAGGCCCACGACGCGCTGCTCTGTATTCAGACCGGCAAGCTGCTGACCGAAGACAAACGCCTGCGCTACAGCGGCACCGAGTACGTCAAATCTGCCGACGAGATGCGGCGGCTGTTTCGCGACCACATTTCTGAAGATGTGATCGAGGAAGCGATTGTCAACACTCTGGAAGTCGCCGAAAAGGTTGAAGAGTACACCGGCATCCTGGGCCAGTCTCGCATTCCTGACTTCCCCATTCCACCAGAGTTCAACGAAGACGCCGGGGCCTACATGGGTCACGTAGCCAAGGAAGGGCTAGTCAAGCGAATGCGAGCGGCCAGCTACGAGGAGATTGAGCAAGAATACCGCGATCGCCTCGAGTACGAAATCGAGATGATGATTCAGATGGGGTTCCCCACCTACTTTCTGGTGGTGTGGGACTACATCCGCTTTGCCCGCGACAACAACATTCCGGTGGGGCCGGGGCGGGGATCAGCGGCAGGGTCGCTGGTGGCCTACGCCATGGAAATCACCAACATCGACCCCATCCACCACGGCCTGCTGTTCGAGCGATTCCTTAACCCCGAGCGCAAGTCGATGCCGGATATTGACACCGACTTCTGCATTGACCGTCGGGAGGAGGTGATTCAGTACGTTACCCGCCGCTACGGCGAGGAGCGGGTAGCCCAAATCATTACCTTCAACCGTATGACCTCCAAGGCGGTGCTCAAGGATGTGGCCCGCGTGCTGGATATCCCCTACGCCGAGTCGGACCGGATGGCGAAGCTGATCCCCGTGGCTCGGGGCAAGCCCACCAAGCTCAAGGTGATGATCTCCGACGACACCCCCGCCCCCGAGTTCAAAGAAAAATATGAGAACGATCCCCAGACCCAGCGGTGGATCGATATGGCCCTGCGCATTGAGGGCACCAACAAAACCTTTGGCATGCACGCCGCCGGGGTAGTGATCTCCAAGGACCCCCTCGACGAAATTGTGCCCCTGCAGCGCAACAACGACGGCCAGGTGATTACCCAGTACTACATGGAAGACGTGGAAGCCCTGGGCCTCTTAAAAATGGACTTTTTGGGCCTGCGCAACCTGACCATGATCCAAAAAACCCTGGATCTCATCGAGGCTACCCACGGGGAAAAGATTGATCCCGACGCTCTGCCCATGGATGACCCCGCCACCTTCAAGCTTCTGGAGCGCGGCGATCTGGGCGGCGTCTTTCAGCTGGAGTCATCCGGCATGCGCCAGATTGTCAAAGACCTCAAGCCCTCCGGATTAGAAGACATTTCCTCGGTGCTGGCCCTCTACCGACCGGGGCCGCTGGACGCCGGGCTGATCCCCAAATTCATCAACCGTAAGCACGGGCGCGAAAAGATCGACTTTGCCGACGAAATTCTGAAGCCGATTCTAAGCGAGACCTACGGCATCATGGTCTACCAGGAGCAGATCATGAAAATTGCCCAGGATATGGGCGGCTACTCCCTCGGCCAGGCCGATCTGCTGCGGCGGGCGATGGGCAAAAAGAAAATGTCGGAAATGCTCAAGCACCAGGAGAACTTTGTCAGCGGTGCCATGGAGAAAGGCGTTGCCAAAAAGGTGGCGGAAGAACTCTGGGACCAGATGGTGAAGTTCGCCGAATACTGCCTCAGCGCCGACACGGAACTGCTAACGCTGGAATACGGCCCCCTCACCATTGGCGAAATCGTGGCGAAGCGCATTCCCTGCAATGTCTTTAGCGTAGATGAGAGCGGCTATGTTTACACCCAGCCTGTGGTTCAATGGCACGATCGCGGCCAGCAAGAAGTGTTTGAATACCACCTCAACGACGGCACCACCATTCGCGCCACCGCCGACCACCAGTTTATGACCGAAACCGGGGACATGATGGCGATCGACGAAATCTTTGAGCGTGGGCTAGAGTTGAAGCAGGTCGAAGCCCCTTGGCCGCAGGTGCTGCGCTGCGCGTGACCAATAGATTTAGTTAGAGGAGGAGACATCCTCCAAAAAATCAGGTGCATCCCTACTTTACTGTGGAAGCAAAACTGTAGAAGCAAAATCCCTCAACCTGGCTACCATGGCCCTTTTTAAGCAACTCCTAAAACTTCATCAAGGTAACATCCCCTTAGAAGATTTCTTTACTGAGATTATTGCTTATTTTTTAGGTAAAAATAAAGAAATCTTATTTTCTTGGCTCAGATATAGTCATATTTTAGATCTAGGTGATTATTTAGGTATTGACATCACTACGCAAAAAACTTACAAGCACCCCGTTAGAGGTGATGAAAAACGGCCTGATATTGTAATTGAACTGGCTGACGGAGATAGCCAGGACATCATCTTTATTGAGAGTAAAGTTGGATCGCCTGAAGGATATAACCAACTATCTGACTATGCTGAGATTCTACACTCACTCCCCGGATTTCGCTATCAGATTTTAGTTTATATAACCAGGGATTTCGACCCAAAGAAAGAATTTGTTGTTTTCCAAAATATTCCTAACTCTAATGTCACGTTTAAGCAATTGCGATGGCATCAGTTTTATCAGTTCTTGTCTGCCCAGAAAAACTCGGAATTTGCTCAAGAAATTATTACATTTATGCAGGAGTATCGCATGGCTCAAAGTAATCAATTTTCTTCCGTTGATATATTGGCTTTAGCGAACTTTCCTTCGTCGCTAAAGCTAATGGAAGAAGTTATGTGGGGTAAAGTCATACATGAGTTTGAAGAAATCTTAGGAGAGCACAAAAGCCTTGAATTCAGAAAGCGTCGTGCCCTCCAATTCATCCAGTGGCATGGTCGATATATTATGGATTCTTGGACGCAAGACAAGTTGGGATGCGGTGTAGGATTCTATATGAAAACCGCCGATCCGTCTGGTTACCCAACTGTTCGAATTGTTTTGGAAGTAGATCCAAAGTCTTCTAAGCGAAAGGAAATTTTTGAGGAAATGAGGAAAGTCTGCACTCAATTTGGCTGGCAAGCGTACAATTTAGATTCTCCTAATGCTTGGGCGGGTATTGCTGTAGAACAAAGTCTTAGGGACTTTCTTGCTACTGAAGATCACATCTTCACAATTGAAGAGTTTCTTCTAAAATCCTTAGATGATCTGCGAAACATCAAGCAGCAATATCCCCAATTGCTTTGTAGATCAGTGCCAGGGAGTGAGATGGAATCTGATGAAGACTATCAAAATGCATGAATGTATATTGAGTGATGACATCGTTTTACTGGTTCAGTTTGCTTAGGCAGCCATCAAGAACTCTATAGCTATGACGCAATCTATCCTTCAACCATCGCTGACTCGACTCAAAAGGTTTTTGGCTGAGTATCGGCCTCAGCTTGAGAAGGCCATTGTGGCTATTCAAACCCTGGAAACCCCCGACGCCGATGAGGAATCCTTCAGTCAAGCCCTAGCTGACCTTCACGTGTGTGCCACTGTTCTAGAGACTTACTCTAAAGGTATGGTGGATGCAATCGACCAGTTCACTGAAGAGCTACCGGACTAGAGATTTATCATACTGATACGAGAAAATTGTTAAGAAAGGCGGATGTCATGCTTCAAGCGGTCGAAGGGATTTATCGCAACGGCAAAGTAGAGTTGCTTGAAGTTCCGGCAGCATCGGAAGGAATGCGGGTGATTGTGACCTTCTTGGAAAGCTCAGAGGCATCGATAGTTTCCGCGAACGATACAGATTTGTCTGTAGATTTGGCAAGCCGAGGAATTAGTCCTGAGCAGGCTGTAAATCTGCGATCGCGCCTGCAAACCTTCGCCGAAGACTGGGAGCAGCCAGAAATGGACATCTACGATGAGCTATAGCCGTGGCGACATGTTCTTGTTCTGTTCCCAAACTCAAATTTGAGAACGGCAAAACGTAGGCCAGCGCTAGTCGTCCAAGCTAATAATCTCAACACTGGACTTTCCCAGGTGATTTTGGCCATGATTAGCAGCAATATGCAGCGAACTAGTCATCCAAGCCGAGTCGAGGTTCGACTTAGCAGTCCTGAAGCTAGGCAGACCGGATTGCTGACTAACTCTGTCATGATGACAGATAATTTGGCAACCGTTTTAGAAGCAGAAATCGATCGGAAATTAGGTATTCTGCCAAGTATGGCAGTTGTTGGTGCTGCATTGTGTCATACCCTAGGTATTGAAAAATGTTGAGCTATGGCGCAAGTTGTCTCAGAATCCTTACTGCTTCGCCTGCCATTACACCCAATTAAATACCGCTATCAGGGCCGTAATAGTCCTACCTTCTTTGCAGAGGGGCGATCGCCGGGCGTCAGATTTGTAATACTTAAGTAATACTCTTGTTGCTAAAGTGCCGTTGCTGACGCCCTAGATCTATGACCGCCGCCAACCCCCTGCTTGCCCTCGACTACCTGCCCGCCCTGGAATCCCTCGGCGACGACTACTACGACATCGTCCCCGCCGCCGAGTTTCCGCAGCACATTCTGCGCTTTCGCAACGACGACCTGGTGCGGCTGCTCGGCCTCGACCCCGCTGCCGTCAGCGATGACGATTTTATTGAGGCCTTTGGCAAGTTTCAGGGGCGCGAGCCCTTTTTGGCCCTGCGCTACCACGGCTACCAGTTTGGCGAATACAACCCCTTCTTAGGCGACGGGCGCGGCTTTCTCTACGGCCAGGTGCGCGGCACCGACGGCAACCTCTACGACTTTGGCACCAAAGGCTCTGGCACCACGCCCTACTCGCGCGGCGGCGACGGCAGGCTTACCCTCAAGGGCGGCGTGCGCGAGGTGCTGGCCTCCGAAGCGCTCCACGCCCTGGGTGTCAACAGCTCCCGCGCCTTTAGCCTGGTCGAAACCGGCGAAGCCCTGTGGCGCGGCGATGAGCCTTCCCCGACGCGATCGGCGGTGCTGGTGCGCTTTAGCCAGTCGCACATTCGCTTTGGCACCTTTGAGCGGCTGGAGTACCACAACCGTCCCGATCTGATTGCCAAACTGCTGGAGCATGTGATCGACGTTTACTACCCTGAGGCGCGGCTATTTACCGATACCCAGGAGCGGTATCTGCATTTTTATGGGGAGTTGTGCGATCGCGTTGCCCGCCTCGCCGCCCAGTGGATGGCGGTGGGCTTTTGCCACGCCGTACTCAACACCGACAACATGTCGATCACGGGCGAAAGCTTCGACTATGGCCCCTACGCCTTTATGGATGACTACGATCCGCGCTTTACCGCCGCCTACTTCGACTACGCTGGGCGCTACAGCTACGGCAACCAGCCGCTGATCTGCCAGATGAACCTCAAGGCGCTGCAAAAACCCCTCAAGCTGATCATGCCCGAAGCCGATCTGGAAGCAGCTCTGGCCCCTTTCAAAGCTCGCTATGAAGCTTACTACCAGCAGTTGATGCTTCGCAAGCTGGGCTTTGAATCCCTAACAGATGACCTGGCTACTACTTTGGTCAGCCAAACGATCGCACTACTGAGTGCCGTAACCGTGGGCTACCACGACTTTTTCCTGGCCCTAAGCCAGCAGTTCTCACCAGCCTGGCGCGAGCACGCCACTCTCATCTTCAGCACCACGCTGCAAGCCTCAGACGCAGCGGCGGCCTCTCAGCTTGATGACTGGCGGCAGACCTACTACCGCTGCTTGCAGAGTCTCGATGCTGAGAAGATGGAGGACGTTGCATCGCTGCTAAAACGTACCAATCCCGAAACCGTGCTGCTGCGCCCCGCCATTGAGGCCGTTTGGGAACCAATTACCACCGACGACAATTGGCAACCCTTTTACGACCTGCTCGACAAAGTCCAGCACCCCTTTAGAGAAAACTAGGCGATCGCTTCAGCAATCAACACCCTTTTCAGCCCATCGACAGACTCTGACAACCCCAATGCCCTGGTCTGGCAACGCTCTGGTTTGGCAATATATAGACAGTCTTCAATAAAACCTTCAGCTATGTCCGACGACCCAGCTTCCGCCAGCTCTCTTGCACCAACGCCCGTCGCCAAGATTTTGCAGTGTTTCAGCGGCTCTTTTGTGGCGGGCACCATTGCTGTACTGGCCTACCGTTTGATGCTTTCGATCGCCGCCAACTTTGCGGCCCATCCGGTTGTGTCAGACAATCCGGCAGTGGCCAACATCTCGTCGGCGGTGCGCACGCTGGTGGTGGGCATGGCGGCCCTGGGGGCAGGGGTTTTTGGCCTGGCGGGGGTGGGGGTATTTT
>PYER01000489.1 GCA_003017855.1 filamentous cyanobacterium CCT1 | reverse complement strand
GATCATAACCATCATATAAACAGACTATGACCAGTCGTGATGTTCCTAAGGTGGAGCCCGTGACCCAGCCCAATCGCCCTCAGCTACCGCTGCTGACCATGCTGCGCCTAGGGGTGTTCAACATGGGACTCGGTATTATGTCCCTGCTGACCCTCGGGGTGCTCAACCGGGTCATGATTGATGAGCTGAACGTACCGGCCCTGGTGGCTGCAGGGGCGATCGCCGTGCATCAGTTCATGGCCCCGGCCCGGATCTGGTTTGGTCAAATGTCCGACTCTCGACCGATTTTGGGCCATCATCGCAGCGGCTACGTCTGGCTGGGGATTCTGTCGGTAGCAGTGACGTCATTTGTGGCGGTACAGGTGATTTGGGGTTTGGCCGGCAGCATGGAGGAAGTGGGTTGGGGCCCCCAGAGCTATCCCTGGGTGCTGCTACTAGGGGCTGTCTTTGCCGTTTATGGGCTGGCCCTGAGTGCCACCTCAACTCCCTTTACTGCTCTACTGGTAGACGTATCAGACGAAGACACCCGTTCTCGCCTGGTGGGCATCGGCTGGGCCATGCTGATGGTCGGCATTATTACCGGCGTGATTATTACCAGCAGCGTGCTTGGGGCCCTGGAAATAGACGCTTCCCTGAGTCAGGTCAAGGTTCTCATCAACCGGCTGTTTATCATTGCCCCGGCCATTGTCTGTGTGCTGGCCATCGTCAGTACCCTAGGCGTCGAGAAAAAATATTCTCGTCTTCGCGATCGCTCCGATATTTCCGATCGCGAAGACCGTATTACCTTACGTCGAGCCCTGACGATTCTCACGGCCAGCCGTCAAACGGGACTGTTTTTCACCTTTCTGCTGGTGCTGAGCCTGAGCCTGTTCATGCAGGATGCCATCTTAGAGCCCTACGGTGGAGAGGTGTTTGCCATGGCCATTGCCGAAACCACCCAGCTGAATGCGGCCTTTGGCCTGGGCACCCTGCTGGGTATCATTCTCACCGGATTTCTGGTGGTGCCCCGGATTGGCAAACAGCGCACCGTCGTGGTTGGCTGTCTCTGGGCTGCCTTCTGCCTGGTAATGATTAGCCTGTCGGGGCTGACGGGTAGCCCGCCGCTGCTGATGGCGGCTGTGTTTTGCTTCGGGATTGCCTCTGGGGTGCTTACCCTAGGCGCGATCGTGCTGATGCTTGATTTGACCATTGCGGAAACCGCTGGCACGTTTATCGGGGCCTGGGGGCTGGCCCAGGCGATCGCCCGGGGCGGAGCCACGGTCCTCGGCGGCGGCGTTTTGGATTTGGGCAAGGCCGCCCTCAGGGCTTTCTATGGCACCGCTACTCTGCCTGAAACTCAGGTGCTACCGGCCTATGCCCTGGTGTTTTTAACCCAGGCAGCCGGCATGATTTTGGCGGTGGTGCTGCTGAGCCGAGTCGATATTCAAGAATTCCAGTCCAATGCCAAGCAGGCCATCACCGCTGCCTTAGAAAGCGATATGGACTAGGAGGCGGTTAGTCATGGACAGCTTTTGCGAACAAATTTTGGCCTTTTGCCAGCAGGCCACTGGGGCGGTAGGGCGACAGCTGCTGACTGACTTCGGCCAGGCCCAGGCCGATGAAAAGGCCGATGGCAGCCTGGTCACAACCTCCGATCGCTGGGCCGACCAGACCCTGAGGGAACGGATTCTTAAAGAATTTCCTGACCACGGCGTCCTCAGCGAAGAAGTGGAGCATATCTTTCCCGACACCGAATGGTGCTGGATTATTGATCCCATCGACGGCACCACCAACTTTACCCGGGGGATCCCCCTGTGGGGGATTTCCTTAGGATTGCTCTATCGAGGTACGCCGGTGTTTGGCTATGTGGCGATTCCCCCGGCCCGACAGACCTTCCATGGGTTTCTGCCCGGAGATTCGGGCCTGGACTGGTCCGAAGGGGCATTTTGCAACGGCCAGCCAATGCACACGAGCCAGGCAGTCCCCGGCAAAAACCAGCTATTTAGCCTCTGTGCCCGCAGCACTGCCGTCTTAGCCGAGCCGTTTCCGTGCAAAATTCGCATGCTGGGGGTGGCCACCTACAATCTGCTGACGGTGGCTGCAGGGCCCAGCCTGGGGGCCGTTGAGGCTACCCCTAAGATTTGGGATATTGCCGCTGTCTGGGCGATCGCCCAGGCCGCCGGCGCTAGCTGGATCGCCCTGGATGACCAGCCGCCATTTCCCCTCACCGTCGGTCGGGACTATGGTCACCAACCCTATCCAACCCTGGTGAGTGCCCAAGCAGACTGGGTTGAAACCTTTCGCCCCCTGGTACAGCGAGTCGTCCCGTAGGGCCCTGCCGATAGCCTGGACTGGGGCAGCCATGGTGTTTCAGCGGGCGATCTACAATCAAAAGGACGCATTTCAGGATGAGAAACCAGCTATGGCTTTAACCGTGGGTGATCCAGCGCCGGAGTTTAGCCTTCCCGACGCCGAAGGC
>PYER01000488.1 GCA_003017855.1 filamentous cyanobacterium CCT1 | reverse complement strand
CTACCCATCCACCCACACCTCCCCCTCGCCCAAAATCTTTCCTCCTCCAGGGGTGGTCAACTCCTGTGGGGAATGCTATCCTTGGCCTTCAATTTGTGCGCTACTATGGGCTATCCCCTGGTGCTGCCGTCGGGAGTGCCTTTGCAAAAGCCGCTGTATTCTGCCAAAAATAAGGATTTCTTACGGTCACGATTAATCATCTGCACCAAATTTTGATTTAGCCCCTATATTTAGTTGGTCGTTCCGTTCGCTTAATTTCATGCAGGCGTTTTGCCCAGGTCGTCCATGACAGCTTTCCCTATGCCATCAGGGCCATCACCCTCATTTGAGAGCGCTAGTAGCGCCTTGCCCGATACGCCGCCGGTTTTTGCCCTAAAGGAACTGGTGGCTCGGCTACAGCGTGAGCAGTACAAAATTCAAGACTTGCTCAGCTCGCTGGGGTTTGCCCTGCGCAGCCTCAATAACCTGAATCAGTTCTTGGAGCTGATTCCGATGATTGCCAGCCGGGTGACCGATGCCAGTGGCGGGGCTTTGGTGCTGTTTCGTGCCGATGGGCAGGTGCGTCTAGAGCGGCTGTACTGCCAGAGCGAAGATCAGTGCCAGGATGTGCGATCGGCCCTGGAGGCGGCAACGCGTCAGGTGACGGCCAGTTTTCAGGCAGCCCCTGAGAGCAGCATGATGTCGATGGCGCGTAACGCTATGCTGGCCCTCGATCGCCAGGTCAACCGCTACCTGGGCAACGATTTTCAGCTGTTTGGCACCGCCATTATCGTGCAAAACGTGGAGCGGGGGCGGCTCTATGTGTTTAGCCGCGACCCTGACTACGCCTGGACAGAAACTCGCCAAAAGCTGGTGCGCCTGGTAGCGGATCAAACGTCTGTAGCGATCGAAAACAATGAGCTAACGGCCGCCCTGCGCAAAAAAGAACGTCTCGATCGCGAGCTAGAAATTGGCGCTGAAATTCAGCTTCAGCTGCTGCCGCGGGAGTGCCCTGCCATTCAGGGGATGGATCTGGCGGCTCGCTGCAAGACCGCTCACCGGGTTGGGGGCGACTACTACGACTTTATTCCCACAACCTTTGACCAGCTGCGCCAGCGCGACTCGCAGCAGTCGGCGACCGCCCCCTGGAGCTTTGCCATTGGCGATGTGATGGGCAAGGGCGTGCCGGCCGGGCTGATTATGACCATGATGCGGGGCATGCTGCGCACGGAGGTGCTCAACGGCCATTCGCCTGCCCGCATTTTGCAGGATTTGAACTTCGTCATGCACAGCGACCTGGAAAGTTCCAACCGCTTTGTGACGCTGTTCTATGCCGAGTACAACCCCAAAACCCGGCGGTTAGCCTACGGTAATGCGGCCCACAACCCGCCGCTGCTGTGGCAGGCCTCCACCAACACTATTACGCGTTTGGATACGCCGGGCATGCTGCTGGGGCTCGATATGAACACCCAGTACTGTGAATCGGAGGTGCAGTTACAGCCCGGCGATACGGTTGTGTTTTACACCGATGGCTTTACGGAGGCGGCAAATTCTCGCGGCGATCGCTTTGAGGAAGAAAATCTGGAGCGCGCCCTCCAGTGGGCCTGCCGCAACTGCACGTCGGCAGAGGCGATTTTAGACTATACCTTTGACCTGCTCGATCGCTTTATTGGCGGCGATCGCGGCAACGACGACGACATGACTCTGGTGGTCATGCGGGTGAAGCCCGAACTGCAGCTCAACCTGTTTGACAACTAGACTAATCGTGGCCCTTAGCCTGTCGCTAGTGTCGCCCAGGGTTGGTAGGCGGCGCTAGACTTTAAGTATCTCAGCACGTATAGGCATCTCGCTATGCCTAGCTCTAAGTTCCTAAATCTGAGGCCCTGTTCTGAGACGCTGTATCGCACAGGTCTAGCTATGCCGAAATTTCTTTTTTCGCGGCCCCTGAGTGCTGCTCTGGTAGGCGCTGTACTGGCTCTGGGTTCTGCTGGGGGAGTTTTGACCCCTGCGCCGGCCATTCAGTATTCCGATGGTACGGTGGGGTTCTCCTACCCTCCGCGCCTGACCGACAGCTATGCCACCCGCAGCCTGGTCAGTGAAGGTAACGTTACCTACTACCTCACCTTTGACTTCCCCGCTGCCGCCGTTGAACCCCTCGATCGCGTTGTGGTCAGTCTCAACGAAGGCTACGACCCCATTTTTCGCTATCGCCTCGACGCTACCGAAGCCTTTGCCAACACGCCGGAGGGACGCCTGCCTCTGCCCCTGGGGGAAGTCACCGAAGACCGCGACAGCCGGGCGCTGACCATTGCCTTTGACCCGCCCGTTCAGCCTGGAGTGCCGATTACGCTGGCGCTACGGCCCGTTCGCAATCCACGCTTTGGTGGAGTATACCTGTTTGGGGCCAATGCCTACCCCGTCGGCGATACAGTGGAACCGACCTTTTTGGGCTACGCGCGGCTGAGCTTTTATGAGCGCGATCGCGGAG
>PYER01000161.1 GCA_003017855.1 filamentous cyanobacterium CCT1 | reverse complement strand
AGATGTGTATAAGAGACAGGTCTGTACCCCGCTCAACAATGTGCGAGTGGAAGGGGGCAGCGGTGTACTTCACCATTGCGGTAGGCGACCATCAGGCCGAACAGGCCGCCTGGGCCTATCCTCAACCGACAGAGGCATTCCAGAGCATTGCCAACTACATTGCCGTCTACCCCAGCCGCATGGAGGCCTGCTACGTCGACGATGAGCGGGTGCAGTCCCAACCGGGCGACTTCTACGGCGGCTGGATTACCTCAGATATTGTTGGCCCGTTCAAAGGCGATCCGGGTACTTGGGGCTGGTAATCACCCGTCTACTCGCGTCATCTTCCTCATCCCCATCGCCCTTTCGAAAGCCTTCCCCAGCCAGCGCTACTCCCCTACCTCCGGCTCCGAGCTGCAGGTGGGCGCAATTCCCAGCGCGTCGCGGCTGCTGGTCATCACCTCTACCGTGCGCTTGAGCTTGGCCTCTAAAAATTGCTTGTGGTCGAGCAGTTGACGCAGCTTCTGGTGGCGGGCGATCGCCAGGCTGATCGTAGATAACTGCTCTGGTGGACAGGGAAAGTGCTGCACCCGACCGTCAGAATCGAGGTTGCACAGGCGGTAGCCGGGGCGACCCAGCGCCTGGCTAGGGGGGGACGGCGGGTCGGGCGACTCTAGCGACTGGCACAGGCGATCGACATAGCCGGAGAGATCTTGAGGGTCACCGTGGCGCAGCAGCGCTGAATCGATCGCCGTAGCCGCCCCCGACTGATCGTCGACGGTTTCCAGCCAGCCATCGACAATCGGCCCCTCCATATAGAGCGCTTGAATGCGCTGTACGGTCTGTCTCAAGTCTTGATGCCAGGCTTCGACCGCCATTTGAATGTCTTGCAGCACTTTGACCGCCAGGGCGGGGTTGGCATCGTGGCGATGACGGCTAAAGGTAGGGCGCTTGCGTCGCGGCAGCAGGGGCAGGTGCGAAGGCTGAGCCTGAACGGGAAACGGAGCCAGATGAGCCGGGGCAGCCGGCGGAGAGCTGTCGGTGGGGCTGTCGGGCTGGGGTTTGCCTGCGCTGGTGCCGCTTTCTGCGCCACCAATGGTGAACGACACGGGCCGACGGGAGGGACGCGCTTCTGGAGGGCTGGACGCAGGCGGCGATACGGGCGGCAGGGCTATGAAGTCAGAGGAGTTATCCATGGTATTGAGGAAGCTGGGCCAGGTAGCTGAATGCAGGGTAGAGGCTAACCTTGAGGATGGCAGCTCCCTGGGCTGAGTTAGGTACAGGGCTTGAAGAAGCACCATCTGCCTCAATTTATACCTGAATAGTTGAGTTTTAGCCTAATTTAATGGACTAATCCCCGAATTGAGATACAGCTGTAGCCGGTTTGGTTGGGACAGTTTTTCTAGAAACGTTTGAACGTTCGAACGTTTTTAAGGCTTCTGATTGTCCAACTTGGGTGACTGTGGCTATAGCTTCTGGGACAGCGAACTAATAGGCAGCCATCGTTCCAAAACATTGGAACGCCCTACGCGTACTGGCGACACTTCCTTAAAGCCAGACTGGCCAGCTACTGAAACCGCTGACAGAGCTGGCGGAAGTGCTCCCCCCGCTGCTCAAAGTTGGGATACTGATCGAAGCTGGCGCAGGCGGGGGAAAGCAGCACGACCGGGGCTGCCAGCGAGGTCGCCACCTGTGCCCCCCGCTCCACGGCTCGCTCCATCGTCTCGACAATTTCGTAATCGCTGTACCCGACGGCCTCTAACCGCTGGGCAAACTGAGGCGCAGCATCGCCAATTAGCAGTACGGTGGCGGCCCGCGCCTGAATGCTCGCTAACCAGGCGGTGTCGTCACCTGCTTTGGCTTCACCGCCGGCAATCAGTACCGCCGGAGCGGAGACCGATCGCAGCCCCACCTCGGCAGCATCGTAGTTGGTTGCCTTCGAGTCGTTGATGAAGTCGATGCCCTGCCAGGTGCAGATGTGCTCCAGCCGGTGGGGCACGCCGGGGAAGTTGGCCACCCCGATCGCGATCGCTTCCGCATCGAGTTCTGCCAGGCAGGCGGCGGTGACCGCCAGCAGCAGGTTTTGCTGGTTGTGGTCGCCCACCATCCGCAGGGCATCGGCCCGCACAATGGGGATGGCTTCAAACTTGACCCAGCCGTCCTCGATATAGGCGCAGGGGCGGAGCGGGGCGATCGCCCGCTTGCCGCCCACGCTCGTCCAGTAGGCGTCGGGAAAGTCCTGCGGCAGGTGCTGCCTCAGGTAGGGGTCGTCGCCGTTGAAAACCGCCAGCTCTGAGCGATGCATCAGCGTCGCCTTGATTTGGGCGTAGTTTGCGACCGTGCCGTGCCGCTGCAGGTGGTCGGGGGTGAGGGTGGTCCACAGGCCAATCTGGGGCGACAGGGTGGTAGACGCCTCGATCTGGTAGCTGCTCAGCTCTGCAATCACCCAGTCGGGCACTGCGGACTCTAGGGCCAGCTCGCAGGCGGCGTAGCCAATATTGCCGCAGGCGATCGCGTTTAGCCCGGCGGCCTGAAAGATAGCGGCGGTGAGAGCCGTGGTGGTGGTTTTGCCGTTGGTGCCGGTGATGCCCACCCAGGGCCGGTCCTGCAAAAATCGCCAGGCCAGCTCGGTTTCGCCAATCACCTCCAGGCCATTTTCGCGGGCGGCCACCAGGGCGGGGCTGTCCCAGGGTACACCGGGGCTGACTACCAGCAGGTTGGTGCGGCTGTCGGGCACAAAGCTGTAGTCGAGCAGCACCGTAATGCCGTCCTGGCGCAGGCTCTCCTGCTGGCTGAGAAGGGATGGGTTGGAACCACGATCGCTCACCACCACCTGCCAGCCTTCGCGCTGCAGCAGCCGCGCCGCCGCCACCCCGGACTTACCCAGACCAATTACATGGGCGTTTTTCATGGCATCGCTATCCTTTGACGATCGCCCCAAAATCGCCCAGTACCAGGGCGTGGTTGCGTAGCAGACCCAGCAGGTTGAGCCGATTCTGCCGTACCGCCGGGTCGTCGGCCATCACCAGCACGCTGTCGGGGCCGTCAAAGAAAGTGCTGACCACTGGCGCCACCTGCTCCAGGCCCGCCACCAGCTGGTCGTAGTTGCGACTGGTCTGGGCAGCCTGGGTCTGGGGTACCAGAGTCTGAAGCGCCGCCAAAAAGGCCTGCTCAGACTTGGCCTCCAGAGCGGCAGGGTCAATCACGCCACCGGGATCGATCACCTGGGTGTCGAGGGTGCCCTGGGCCGCCAGGCGCGTGGCCCGGTTCACGGTTTCGTAGACTTTGTCCATGCGGCCGCTGCGGCGCATGGCCTGCAAAAACAGAGCCCGGTCTTTCACGTCTAAGGGATCGGCCAGCGCCCGCTCACTCAGCACCGCGTTGACCAGGTCATAGTCAATGCCCATCTCATCTTGAAGTAGGGTTTGCACCCGCTGCAAAAAGAAGTCGTGAAGCTGCGTCAGCAGGGCCTCGGGGGCATTGACCGCCAGGGATGGATCCTGCACAAAGTCGCTCACCACGGTGTCGAGCAGCCGGGCCAGGTTGAGGGGCAGCGCCGCCGCCCAGATGATGTTTAGCACCGCGTTGGCGGCGCGCCTGAGGGCGAAGGGGTCAGAGGAGCCGGTGGGCAGTTGACCAGTGCTAAAAATGCCCACCAGCGTATCGAGGCGATCGGCAATGCCCACCACCTGACCCACCAGGGTTTGGGGCAGGCTGTCCTGGGCACCGCGCGGCAGATAGTGCTCAAAAATGGCGGTGGCCACCGCCTCTGGTTCGCCGCTGTGGAGGGCGTACTTTTGCCCCATTACCCCCTGGAGTTCAGGAAACTCGCCCACCATCTGGGTGACCAGATCGGCCTTGCACAGGTAGGCGGCGCGGCGAATGTGCTGGCGCGGCTGTGCCCCCAGGTTGAGCTGGTCGCACACATGATCGGCCACAGCACCAATCCGCTTCACCTTGGCGGCCATTGACCCCAGCCGTTCTTCAAAGGTGACGGTTTCGAGCTTGGCGACAAAGGCATCGAGCGGCTGGGCGCGATCGGCGTCGAAGAAAAACTTGCCGTCGGAAAGGCGGGCGCGGATGACGCGGGCGTTGCCTTCGGCAATGATGGCATCTTTGCTAGGGTCGCCGTTGGAAATGGTGACGAAGTAGGGCATCAGCGCCAGGCCATCGGCGTCTCGCTGAAGCGGAAAGTAGCGCTGGTGGCTCTCCATCTCGATGATGGCAACCTCCGGCGGTAGCTCCAGAAATTCGGCATCGAACTTGCCCACCACCGCCGTTGGCCACTCCACCAGGTTTGTGACTTCGTCCAGCAGAGCCGGGGAAATCATCGGTACGGCCCCCACAGACTTAGCTGCTGCGTCCACCTGGCGCTCAATCAGCAGACGGCGAGCGGCGGGGTCAATTTCGACGTAGGCCTGGCGCAGGGCTTCGACGTAGTCCTGGGCGCGGCGCAGGGTGACAGGCGCGGGGTGTAGCACCCGATGGCCCTGGGAGATGCGATCGCTCACGCAGACCATCGACCCGTTTTCTAGGGTAATGGGCAGAACGTCGCTATCCATTAGCGCTACTAGCCAGCGAATCGGGCGCGGAAAGCGCAGGTCGCCATCGCCCCAGCGCATAAACCGCTTGCCCTCCAGACCCAAGATCCACTGGGGAATCAGCTCGCTCAAAATGTCGGCAGCGGCCCGCCCCGGAATCGTCTGGTTGACAAAGACAAAGGCCCCTTTGTCGGTGTCGCGCACCTCCAAGGCCGCCACGTCAACACCTCTAGATTTGGCAAAGCCGAGGGCCGCCTGGGTGGGCTGACCGGCTTTGAAGGCGGCCTGGGCCGGGGGGCCTTTGATCTCTTCGGTGCGATCGCTCTGGCCGGAGGGCAGCCCATCCAGAATGACGGCCAGACGGCGGGGAGTGCCGTAGAAACGCACCGCCTCTGGGGCTAGAGCCAGCTCGGTCAGCTCGGCCGGAATGCGAGTTTGCCACTGATGAAGGGCATCGCTAACAAAACTGGCGGGCAGTTCTTCAGTGCCAACTTCCAGTAAAAATGTCGCCATAAAAAGAGATGTAAGTTGTGTCGTGCGCCAGCCCCAGGAGGGCATTTTTGCAGATTGCAGCGGAGTATTTACCGTAGCGGATCGAGACAAGCATCTCGACGCCACTGCCCCGCATTTTTAGCTTCCCCAGTCTATCAAGCTTTTCGCCCTGGGCCGACGTATTGATATGTGGTCAGATAGCCATGCCCTTTCACCATGACCTGGCCCACCTCTTTAAAGGCGTAGCGGTGCTTGAGGCGCTCGTAGGTAGCCTCGGTGATTTGAATTTTGCCCGGCATTCCCTGAGCCTCCATGCGGCTGGCGATATTGACCGCATCGCCCCACAGGTCGTAGCTAAACTTTTTGATGCCAATTACGCCAGCCACTACTGGCCCGGTATTAATGCCGATGCGCAGCTGAAACTCCTGGCCGTCGTTACGGGTGATGTGGGCGGCGGCCTCCTGCATGGCCAGCGCCATTTCCATAATGGTTTCGGCGTGGTCGAGGCGGGGCAGCGGCAGCCCGCCCACCACCATGTAGGCGTCACCGATGGTCTTAATTTTCTCGAGCTGGTACTGCTCCGCCAGACGGTCAAAAGCGGAGAAGATCTGGTTGAGCCAGTTGACCAGCTCCAGGGGGCTAATCTGAGCCGCCAGGGGGGTAAAGTTCACGATGTCGGCAAACAGAATGGTGACATCGTCAAAGCGCTCGGCCAGCGACCCCTCCAGCTGCTTGAGCTTGTCGACTACGGCCCGAGGCAAAATGTTGAGCAGCAGTTGTTCAGACTTTTGCTGCTCCAGGCGCAGGGCCTGCTGGGCCTGCTCGCGCTCCTGCATCTCTTGCTGCAGCTGCTGGTTCTGGGCCTGGAGCAGCTGGGCCTGCCGTCGCAGCGCCTTTTGCAGATCGGCCAGCAGGTTTGTAGCGCTGCCTGCTGATACGGCTCGCTGGGCCTGCTGCCTGAGCCGCCGCTGAAGCCGATGGGTCGATACCTGGGCTTTGATACGGGCTGCGGCTTCTTCTACCCAGAGCGACTGGTCAATATAGTCGACAACGCCGAATTCAAACGCCCGCAGCCGCCGGGCCAGCGCCTGGTCTTGGCCGACCACCGCCACGGCTACCTGGCGGGTTTGGGGACGCTTTTTGAGTCGGTGGCACAGCCGCATGGCCGCCGTGTCAAACTGGTCAACTGCCAGCAAAATCAGGTCGGGGGGGTCGGCCTCAGCGGCGGCAATGGTGTCATCTTCGCCGCTGACCTGACGCACCTCGTAGCCCGCCAGTCGCAGCATATCTAACAGTGCTACCAGCGGCCCTAGGCTGCTGTCGCCCACTGGAGCCACTAGAATTGCGCCGGAGGAGGTGCCGGAATCTGGCGAAACATTGGTCATGGAACCCTGGAGCAAAAATGACAGCCCCCGTCGCTGTAGGCGCTGGCCCGGAGGCACAGAACAGTCGCCGTTGATAACACCCGATGAGTATCGCCCCATCACCCCTGGTGAGGCAGCGTGCCTCAGTTATAGCGCTCCCTCGGCCTTTCATGATTGAATCGATCCAAACCAGGGCGATTCCCCGTAGGGGACGCTGCGCGATCGCAACAATCAGTAGCATAGATTCTGGCGGTTCTTTTCAGCGGTTTGCAGGGCAGGTTTGGATCTATGGCAGCGTGTGAAAATCCGTTTTTGGCGCTCACGGCCAGGCAGGTCGTCGTGATGTTTGTCGTGATCTCGGCTGGCTTGGCCCTGGTGTTTAGCACCTTAGGCACGCTGGAGCTGCTGCCCCTTCAGGGCGAGGACCCCATTTTCGCCCCCATTCTCTATAGCCTGATTTTTGTGGGCCTGTGTGCGGCCATTTTGTTGACCACGCGGCGGTTGCCCCTGCGGCTGACGACACTGCTGGGGCCAGTGCCCAGGCACCTGGCCTGGGTACAGCTGCTGTGGCTGGTAGTCGGCGTGTTTTTGTTTTCGCTGGGAGCGTTTCAGGTTTCGTACCTGGGGCTGTCGCTGGTGGCACCGGGGCTGGTCGAGACTACTCTGAGTCAGTCGCTGCTGCTGTCAGCTGACCAGGCAACGGCTCCTGGTCTCTACAATGCGCTGATGCTGTTTTCGGTGCTGGTGGTAGCCCCGATTACCGAAGAATTTATTTTTCGCGGCGTGCTGCTGCACCGCTGGGGCGTGAAATGGGGGGTGCGCCCGGCCATTGTGCTGACCTCGGTGCTGTTTGGGGTACTGCACTCCAACCTGATTGGGCTGTTTGTGTTTGGGGTGGTGATGTCGCTGCTGTACCTGAGCACGCGATCGCTGCTGGTGCCGATGGCGGCCCACGCCATCAACAATGCGATCGCCTCAGGGATAGACTTTTTGGCCACTCAGCCCACGGCCAATGCGATCGATACCCTAGCTGAGTTTCGAGCCAGCTGGTGGCTGGGGGTACTGTGTTTGCTGGTGTCGGCCCCCTGGGTGCTGCGCTACGTGACCTACCACTGGCCCGAGCGCCAGGACCCGCTGCCGTACTTTATGAATCAGGGCATCCATTGCGGGTTCGGGCCTGGAGGCGGGCACGGCTCTGGGCCAGACGGTCGCCCCTAGCCTGAGTAATCCCACCGAACCTTTTCGCCCCACCGCCGAGAAGTTTGGCCAGGTTCAGTAATTCTCTGGACGCCTTCAGGCCCCAAACCGAAGAGAATAAATTTAATTCTGAAGAACGCAGCAGGTCAGTTCGGCGGCTCACTTGGGGGCATTTGAACCTGAGAGCTGGTCTGCTTGACAAGCGTTTTTCAGCTAAATGTGTCTGATCCCAGGGGGCTTTCAGGGGTCAGACACTTTTATTTTGAGGGCGTTCATCGGTATGAATGCCCTGGTTGTGTGGTCCCGCCGCAAGGTCCTTCTCCCTTGGGAGGAGGACCTTGCCGATCTGGGGCAAACCAATGCGGCGGAATGCTGGGCCGCTGCGATCGCTAGCTTGTCCTGAATTCGCATTGCCCTGGAAAATAACCGAGGGCTGAGCGAAGTCGTTTGTCCTTTGGATAGGCTTCGCCAACGTGAAACATTTCCCTAAGGAAGAAAGCCCGTTCCCTGAGCGAAGTCGAAGGGAAACATCTCTAGGGAGAAAGCCCGTTCCCTGAGCGGAGTCGTTTGTCCTATGGACAGGCTTCGCCAACGCACTAGCGTCTCCCGTAGAGAGAAAGGGAACGGCTATGGGTGTTTTTATCGTTTAGAGTGGCGCGCCAGCGGCATGGACGATATTAATAACACGCCCTAAAGTGGGCTATGGAAAACCCTGCCTCCTGCCTTAGAATTTGCCCCGGAGTTGTCATTGCCTAAGCTGAACCGTGCCCAGCCGCCCCTGGGCTTTATACCTCCCCGCTACAAACCCTGGGTGGTGCAGGGCTGTTATATCGTGCTGCCCCTGATGCTGCGGCTGCGGCTGCGGCCCTGGCTGCCAGCGGGGATTTGGCCGGTGACTTGCCATAACCCGGAGGTGCTGGCAGAGAGTTTTCGCCAGTTTCAGGCGGGCAAAATTCGGCTGCTGCTGGCCTTTCGGCACAGCCAGGTAGACGACCCAATCTGCCTGTCGTACTTGTTTTCGCGGCTGGTGCCCCGGGCCGCGCGCCAAAAAGGGTTTAGCCTCAAGCGCCCGTTGCACAGCTTTTTCATGTACGACCGGGGTATGCCGCTGTGGGCCGGGCGGTGGCTGGGCTGGTTTTTTGCGGCGATCGGGGGTATTCCGGTGCATCGGGGCCGCAGGCTCGACCTCAAGGCGCTAAAGGCGGTGCGCGAGCAGATTATGACCGCCCCGCTACCGGTCACGATCGCCCCAGAAGGAGCCACCAACGGCCACGGCGAAATCATTAGCGAGCTGGAGCCGGGGACAGCTCAGCTGGCTTTTTGGGCGGTTGAAGATCTGCAAAAAGCAGGACGGCCCGAGCAGGTATTGTTGCTGCCGGTGGGGCTGCGCTATATCTATCCCCGACCCGACTGGGCCGCTCTCAACCGGCTGCTGGCTCAGCTAGAGGCCGACTGTGGCCTGCCGATGCAGTCGTTTAGCAACCCCGCAGCGATTGCACCCGAGGCCTACTATCCTCGATTGCTGGGGCTGGGGCAGCACCTGCTAACCCGCCTGGAGCAGTTTTACCAGCGGTTCTATGGGTTGACCCCGGCTGCGGCTGCCGAGATTCCAGACCCGTCAAATTCCGATCCGTCGAGTCCTGAGGTCGCCAATCCTGATCCATCAGCCGAGCTGGGCCAGCGGTTGAGCCATCTTTTGAACGGGGCTTTAGCGGTGGGAGAACGGTTCTTTAGTTTGCCCAACACCGGCACGCTGGTGACTCGCTGCCGTCGCCTAGAAGAGGCGGGGTGGAGCTATATCTACCGCGAAGACATTGCCGACCTGGATCAGCTCTCTCCCTTCGATCGCGGCCTGGCCGACTGGATTGCGGCGGCGGCGACCCTACAGATGCAGCATATGCGTTTGGCGGAGAGCTTTGTGGCGGTGTCGGGCCACTACGTGAGAGACAGGCCCAGCTTTGAGCGATTTGCCGAGACCACCCTGATTCTCTTTGACCTGGTGGAGCGTGTGAAGGGGACGCGGGTGCCCAAACGTCCCCAGTTGGGGACGCGCCAGGCGGTAATTACCCTGGGTGAGCCGATCAATATCAGCGATCGCTGGCCCGACTATGCCCAATCGCGGCGATCGGCAAAAGCGGCGGTGGAAGGGCTGACCCAGGATATTCAAACCGCTCTGGAGGATTTGATCCCGGCAGGCGAGAAGATGCCGGGTTCCTGATGTGGCCCATTTCGCGCAGGTGTGGCAGCCACACTCCTGACCTGACTAGCCATTACGCCAGTCGTTGAGGCCGATCCACATAGTTAATGGAGTAAACCTTTCTTACCTGCCATGTTTACAGAAACGCGCCAGAATGCTTTGGTTGTCGGATCTAGCCAGGGCATTGGCCTCGGCTTTGTGCAGCAGCTGCTGGTCGACGATCGCTTTGAGACGGTGTACGGCACCTACCGCCGCCCCGAGTCGGCCCAGGGGCTGCTGGCGCTGGCCGAGCGTTTTCCTCAGCTGGTCTGCCTGCCTGTGGATGTGACCGAGGAAAGGACTATTGCGGACGCGATCGCCGCCATTCAGGCCCGTACGGCCCGGCTGCACCGGGTGGTTTACTGCGTTGGGGTGCTCCACAACGGCGACTTTCAGCCCGAGAAAAGCCTGCGGCAGATCACGAGCGAAAATTTGGTGCGATCGTTTCAGACCAATGCGGTGGGGGCGGTGCTATTGACCAAACACCTGCTGCCTCTGCTCAAGCACGACCAGCCCAGTGTCTTTGCCGCGATTTCGGCTAAGGTAGGCAGCATCGGCGACAACCGCCTGGGGGGCTGGTACGGCTACCGGGCCTCGAAGGCGGCACTGAATATGCTGATTAAAACGGCCTCGCTGGAGTACGCCCGCCGCAGCCCCAACACCATTCTGGCCCTGCTGCACCCCGGCACCACCGACACCCGCCTGTCGGAACCCTTTCAGCGCGGGGTGCCGCCCGAAAAGCTATTTTCAGTAGAGCGTACGGTGGCCCAGCTCATGGTGGTGATGGACGGCTTGAGCCCCGCTGACAGTGGCGAGTTTTTTAGCTGGGATGGCGCGCGGCTGCCCTGGTAGGCCATTCTTAGATTTTGGATTGGCGCTAGGGTTGTTGCCAGGTGGCCCTGGGGCTATTCTTAGGCCAAGGATTGACTAGCCATTCACACATCGTCGGTGAGGGAAGCGGGATGGATGCGAGCATGATGAATTGGCAACTGCTGGAGAGCATTGGCCTGGGGCTGGGGCTGGGGGTGGCCGCCGGGTTTCGGGTGGTGGTGCCTTTTTGGGTGCTGAGCGCCGCCGCCTTGTTTGGCCATATGGAGCTAACTGAGAGCATGACATGGCTGGGCAGCACCTCGGCCTTTGTTGGCCTTTCCATTGCGCTGGTGGTAGAAATTGCGGCCTACAGCGTGCCCTGGCTTGACAACGCGATCGATACCGTGGCGCTACCGATCGCGGCGGTGGCCGGTACGCTGCTAATGGCGATCGCAGCCAACCAGCTCGACCCCTTTGCCCAGTGGAGCGTGGCGATCGTAGCTGGTGGGGGCGCTGCCGCCACGGTAAAAGGGCTCAACGGCCTGACCCGGTTTGTCTCCACGGCGACTACCGGGGGGGCGACGAACCTGATTATTGCTGGGGTAGAACTGGTGGGGGCGATCGCGATCTCAATCTTCGCTCTGGTTGCCCCCATCGTTATGTTTGTGGTGGTGCTAACCTTCTTTATCCTGCTGGTGCGCTTTGCCATCAAAGCCTTTTACCGCGCCAAGAAACCCGCTCCAGATACCGAATAGGCGATCGGGCAGCTTCGCCTCCACGTGAATGGCTAGGGCCGACATCTCCGGCAGCGTGGTGGTAAACTGCCCGGCGCGGTTGACCAGCACGACGTTGGCATTGTTGGCGCAGGTGGTACCGTCGGCGCTTAACCCGCCCTGCACCACGTTGCAGTAGCGACCCGGGGGCAGCTGGGTCTGAAACCTGTGGGTCAGCGGTGCTGCCTCGCGGTTGATAGCGACAAAGCCGCGATCGCCGCGGCCGAAGGCAATCTGGTTGGCATTGTTGCTCCACCAGTCGGTCACTTCGGTCACGGGCTTGGTGGCGTTGCGAAAGCCCACCATACCTGCGATCGCGGGCCAGCGATGCTCGCAGACCCAGTCTTCAAAGCAATTTGCTTCCCCGCCCTGGTACACGGGTTGAGTGATGCCGTTGGGGTTAGTTGGTGGCCCCTGTTCTGAGTCGTCGAAGGCAAAGCTCGACATCACCTGTGGTTTGCCGTAGGGAAAGGCCAGCATAAACACATTGGCCAGGGCGTAGAGGTCACCGTTTTTATATGTGAGGTAGTCGCCGCCGCCGCCGTGGCCCCGCTGCTTGTCGTGGTTGTCGGTGAAAACGACCGATTGAGCCGAGGGAGCTAGACCCCAGCCTTCGCCCAGGGTCTGCAAATTGGCTAGCGTTTGGCCCTCCAGCCCCAAAAAGGCCAGACCAATAAAGCGCCCATACTTAAAATCGAGCACATTGCCGCTGTCGTAGTAGTCCTGCTTGCGAATGGCCTCGGTGCCGGGGTCGATCACTTCTTGATAGATATAGAGATTGACCTCGGGGTGGCGATCGCGCAGCTGCGCCAAGATTTCCCCCAGTTCTTCATTGCGAATGTGCTTGGCCGCGTCGATGCGAAAGCCCGCCACGCCCATCTCCACTAGTTCGCTCATGTAGTTAACCAGGGTGGCCTGCACCTTAGCTGAGCTGGTATTGAGGTCGGCCAGACCCACGAGTTCGCATTGGGTGACATTTTCGGCGTTGCCATAGTCGGTGACGTTTTGGTGGCAATCGTTGAAGTCTTCGGGCTTGTACAGGCCGGGATAGTCGTACTTGGTAAACCGGGTGCCAGCACTGCCAACGCCGCTCTCAAACCCGGCCATGTGGTTGATCACAGCGTCGGCGTAGATGGCGACCCCCGCCTCTCGACAGCGGCTGATCATATCTTGAAGTTCGGCGCGGCTGCCGCTGCGGCTCTCGAGTCGGTAGCTGACGGGCTGATACCGCTGCCACCAGGGATAGCCATAGTCGGGCAGTACGATGTGCTCCTGGGGAGGAGAAATCTGCACGGCCTGGTAGCCATTGGGACCGAGGTACGTTTCGCACTCGCTGGCGATGTCGGCCCAGGTCCATTCAAATAGGTGGACTACCGTAGTGGGGACTGGGGCAGTGGCCTCTGAGATATCGGTTTCTGAGATATCGGTCCTTGCGATAGCGACCCGTGGAACGGTGGTAGTAGCCTGCACACTAGATAAACCAACAGACAGGGCCGGAAACAACGTCAGCGGATTCAGCAAAACTATCAGGCCCACAACTCCGCTGGCAGAAAGGGCACCCAGGACGATTTTCCACATAGATTTCTCAGCTAAAACCGTATAAAAAGGAACTTTTTAGGCCAAAACATCGGCTCAGTCACCGCTATCGTGCACCTCTGTCCTGTAAAAATAACCACGCAACCAAACTTTGCCAAATTGCCCCGGCAAACTTAGCCGAGATCTTGAGGTTGGCTCTCATTTAGCCCCTAGGGTTTGTGTATCACTAGCAGCCATTGTGGAGCCAGCCAGCGATCGGGAGAGAGGTTATTGTGCCAGCCGCTGATTAACAAAGCACCTATGCTTGTCACCTATGGACGGTTGGCCGATCGCGATCGGGGGCTGGTTTTGGCCCTTTGGTTAGTGCTGCGATCGCGGGGGGTGTCAAGTCGCTGAAGTGCTCAACCCTGAGGCAGCAATCTTTTTCTGGCTGAGCTAGATTTGAGATAGTTCTCTTCACTCTCTGTAGCCCCTATGTTTTTACCGTTTTGTGCCCCGCCGTCTGCCGCATCTCGCCGCGAGTACCAGCGCCACAAGCTGGAGATGATGAAGTCCTGGCGCGACGCTTTAGAAACCCGCTTGGCCGCCCTCAACGCCGCGATTAGCACCGTTGAGCAGCAGATTAGTCAGGACGCTGAATAAACTACACTTTTTATCGCCTCGTTCACCTAGGATATGACCTTAGCGGTGGGGTGTTGTTAACCCTGCCGCCTGCTGTCTTTCTTCTGGGTTGCCCCATTGGTTATGCCTGAATCTCTTTCGTCCATATCTCCGGCCCTCTCCCCGGCGAGAGCCGTTCCGCTGATTCAGCCGATTGGGGTGAAGGCTATTTACGGTCTGGCGCTCCAGGGCGACCTGCTGCTGGCGGTCGATCCGTTTCGGGGCTACCTGCTGCGTCTCGACCCCAAAACGGATCAGCTCGAAATTCTCAATGCTTCTGAAGCGGAGGCGTTTTACGGCGCTACGGGTGTGGCCTGCTGGCAAGATCAGCTGTGGTTCTGCCGCGACCACACGGTGTACACCACTGCCCTCGACGACCTTCAGCCTGCCCCGGTGCTCACTCTGCCCTACCCCGCTGATGGGGTCGCCGTGTGGGAAAACACCCTCTACGTCAGCTGCAAAAAGGGGGGCTGTATCTTTGTCTGCGATCGCAACTCAGGGCAGCGCATTACTCAGTTTCCGGCCCCCGGCATTGGCATTGAGAATATTTCGGTCTGGGGCGACTACCTGTGGGTCAGTGACCAGGTGGAGCAGACGGTGTACTGCCTCGATCGCGCCACAGGCGAGCTGGTGGTCAAAATGCTCACCCCCTTCGCTACCCCCACCGGGCTGGCAGTGCCGCCCCACACCAGCCCCGAGAGCGGCACCCTCTGGGTCTCCTACACCAACGAAGAGCCCTACGTGCGCGAAGACCCCAATGGGGCCGAGCCCTACGTGCTGACCTTTCGCGATCGCACCCTGATTCATCCTCTTACCTACCGCTGGGACAAAGCAGCCAACTGCTGTCGCAGCAATGGCTACCTGGTCGAAATGACCTATGTCGAAGAAATCGACACCCTAGAAGACGCCATCCCGCTCGAAAATGTTGAGTGGCGCATCGCCTTTCCCACCAGCACCGATCGCCAGCGGGTCAAGTCGGTCGAGCCGGTTGGGCTGCCCTTCACGGAGCTGCAGCAAAATGGCGAACGGCTGGCCAGCTTCAAGTTCGATCGCCTCGACCCCAACCAGCGCCACCTGT
>PYER01000160.1 GCA_003017855.1 filamentous cyanobacterium CCT1 | reverse complement strand
CACCGAGGGCGAGGGGGCGGTGGTGTAGCCCTCCATTTGGGGGTAAACGCTCTGGTTGCGATCGCGCAGCCACCCCTGCAGCGCCATCGTGCGGCGACTGGGCCGAGCCGGTATGCCCGCCTCTTCGCAGGCCCGCAAAATCATGTTCTGCATCTGGTAGCGAAAGAAGCGAATGCGGCTGGGGGGCGCAGTGCCCTGGCTGGTTGCCTCGGCGATCGCCTCCTCAATAGCTCCCTTGAGCGTAATCGAGTTGACCTCGCTGCTGGGCACAAACTTGCTGTAGCAAAAGGCTGGGGCGCTGTCGGTTTGGCTATCGACTAAGCCTTCGCAGAGCAGCACTTCCCAGCGTTTTTTTTGGTTCTCATCCAGCACAGGCCGGGAGTAAAAGTCGAGTTCCCAAACGGTGCCCATAGGGGTTAAGCCTCGCTATCGCCGAGCATGCGGCTGATGTCGCCCAGGCGGTTTTCGGCGTCTTCAAATACAGCCTCAGATTCTTTGAGCAGTTCGCCGGGGTACTTTTCGAGCACCTTAGTCGACAGCGAAATGCGGTTGCGATCGGGGTCAAGGCCGACGACCACCGCTTTAATGGGCTGGCCCACTTTCAGCACCGACGGCAGCGACTCAACGTAGTTTTTGCTGATTTGCTTGATGTGCAGCAGCCCGCTAATGCCGTCGAATTCGACAAACGCTCCAAAAGGTTTGAGGCTGGCTACGGTGCCGTGGATCAGCTGGCCCAGTTCCAAAGTGCTCATCACCTGGCTGCGGGCGGCCAGTCGGGCCGACATCACCAGCTTGTTAGAGCCGGGGTTGACTTCTAAAAAGCCCACGGTAAGGCGCTGGCCTACAGCATCTTCTAAATTTTCGTAGGTGCGGCCCAGGTGCGATCGCGGCACAAACCCCCGCAGCCCCTCTACATCTACCGTTACCCCACCCTTGTTATAGCCGGTCACTTTAACGTCGAGCACCGTGCCCTCGTCGGCCTGCTGGGCTAGCTTATCCCACAGCTGTTTGAGCTGCAGCTTGCGAATCGAGAGCAGCACCTGACCATCGGCATCCTGGTCGCGAATCACCTGAAACGAGTATTCAGCACCGGGTTCAAGCAGGCCCTCCAGGGAGGTGACGGCCCGCACCGCCGCTTCGCGAATAGGCAAAAAGGCCGCCGACTTGCCGCCAATATCAACTGTCGCCCCGTCAGAGGCAAAGGAAATCACGGTGCCTCGCACGGTGCTGCCCACCTGAAAGTCGTAGTCGTGGGCTTCAAGGGCTCGGGCAAAATCTTCGGCGGAAAAAGTCAAGGCTGAGGCTCCTGGACAATAGACAGAATTTGACTAGCTTTCTACTATACAACGCCAGCCCGGGGTACCGTCGGCCTGAGGGCACAGCCCGGCCCGGCCGAGACCCCTTACAATAAAGGTCGAGAGGATGATGTAGCCCCCCAAAACCGATGGCCGACGAGCAATTTACCCTGTTTGATGCTGGAGAAGGCGCTCCAGCAGGAGCCCAACCAGACCCCAGCGGCGTCGATTTTGATGCCATCCCCACCAGCGCTGCGGTGCCCATTCCCCCCGGCATCTACCCCGACCTCGAGACCTTGGGCACCCACTGTCGGGGCTGTCTGCGCTGCGATTTGGCTGAAACGCGCACCCATGTGGTAGTCAGCCGGGGCAGCCCGACCGCCCCAATTCTAATCATTGGCGAAGGTCCGGGGCAGCAGGAGGACGAGCAGGGGCTGCCCTTTGTGGGTAAGTCGGGTCAGCTTTTAGAGAAAATTTTGGCCTCGGTGCGGCTTGACACCGAAAAAGACGTTTACATTTGCAACATTGTCAAATGTCGACCGCCCGAAAACCGGGTGCCTACCACAGCGGAAGTCGCTGCCTGCAAAGGCTATCTGCTGGAGCAAATTCGCATGGTTGACCCCAAGATCATTCTGCTGACTGGGGCGACAGCCCTGAAGTCGCTGCTGGGGGTCAAGTCGGGCATCAGCAAAGTGCGCGGCGAATGGATGGAATGGGAAGGGCGTCTGTGCATGCCCATCTTTCACCCCGCCTACCTGCTGCGCAACCCGTCACGCGATAAGGGCAGCCCTAAGTGGCTTATGTGGCAAGACATTCAGGCGGTGCGGGCCAAGGTCGATGAACTGACGGGCAGCTGAGGGCATCCGGCAGGCTTGGGTACGGCTTTCAATACCCAGGGGGTAGAGAAATCTTTGACAGAATAGACGAGTGATAATCGGTCGTGCGAAGGGGCTCAGGGCCCAGGTCTAGGGCATATAAACCTCAAACTTGACCTCAAAGCCTCGCTCAACGGACTGCAACCTGCTCATATTAGCCCGGGATATAACAAGGAGATCTAATGGATACCAACAACCTTTTACGCCAGCTGCTCATGATTGGCGTGGGCACCACTTCCCTGGTGGCTGAGCGGGTTAGGCAGGTGAGCGAAGAATGGGTGCGCGAAGGCAAGTTTAACCCCGAGCAGGCCAGAACTCTGATGGATGAGGTGATGGCCCAGCTCAACGAGGGCAATGGTGCGATCGAAGACCAGTTTCAGCGGCTGTTTCGCAATACCCTGCAAGACCTGGGCGTGCCCCGCCAGGCCGAGATGGATGAGCTGCGCGGTCGCCTCGATCGCCTGGAGCGCCAGGTGCGCGACCTCGAAAACCGCGCCTGGAAGTAGCGTCCTGATGTCTATTCTGCCGGTCGCCGCAGTATGGTTTGGGTCTGAGAACAACGCTATTTTGACTTAGGTAAGACTGCTGTTCTGGCCTCAGCTTTTAAGCCGCGAAGGGTATGTCTATGAATCCATTAGACCTGTTTGCGGACCAGCCTGCGATCGCCCGTCGCTCCATCCCCATCGACCCGGGGGTAACGGCGCACTATCGCCACGACCTCCCAGGCGGGCTGGATGCGCCCCAGGGGCTGAGCCACCACATGCTGACGTTCTTTCTATCGCAGAACGAGCGACAGGTTACCCATGTGGACGAGGGCGGCGAGTACGACGGCGCAATGGAACCCGGCGACTTTTACCTCTTTCCGGCGGGGCATTCTGCGTTTACCCGCTGGCAATCGGTCGACACAACGTTGCACATCGTCTTTGAACCCGACTTTCTCAGCCGGGTGGCTCGCGAGGCTGACTGGGTCAACGCTGGCAGTATTGAGCTGCGGCCCATAGTCAAGACCCGCGATCGCAAGCTTGAGAGCCTGGTGCAGCTGTTTCTCACCGAGATCGAGCAGAGCGACTTCGGTGACAAACTCTACCTAGAATCGCTAAGTTCTATGCTGGGCATTCACTTGCTGCGCCAGTACTGCAACCTCACGCCTTTCAATCGTCCCTACGTCGCTGGCCTGGCACCCTACCAACTGAAGCGGGTGCTGGAGTACATTCAGGCCCAGCTGAGTGATGCCCTCAGTCTGGACGCGATGGCGGCCCAGGTGGGGCTGAGCCGCAGCCACTTTGCCAATCAGTTTAAGCAGGCCATGGGGGTGGCCCCCCACCAGTACGTCAGCCAGCAGCGAATAGAAAAAGCCAAGCGGTTGCTGCGATCGCCCCAGCGCTCAATCACCGATATTGCCCTGGAGTGCGGCTTCGCCAACCAGAGCCATTTAACTAAAGTCTTCAAAAAGCAGACCGGCACCACCCCCAAAGCCTACCGTCAGCAGCTGTAGCCCCAACCTTGAATTTCACACCAATTTCACACCAATCGTTCATGCTGCTAGCGCGGCACCCCCAACAATAAAAACAGCCGTAGCCGTTCCCTGAGCGAAGTCGAAGGGACGGCTATTTTTAGAGCAATTTCACACCAATTTCACACCTCAGTTCAGCAACAGGCCGCTCTGTAGGGGCAAACGGCGTTTGCCCAAAACCGGTTTCACATTGGCCGTACGAATTGACCAGCGATCGGCGGTTTGGGAAAGATCTCGACCCGCCATCAGCGGTAGCGTAGCGCTGTTCACCTTACCAGTGCGAGTATCCCATGGTTCTACCCCGTGCTGAGGAAGTCGCTCCCGCTGCCCTGGCTCCGACCGGCGCTTTCTCCAATATATTGCTGACCGCTTTGGCCCCAATTTCTTGGGGCACCACCTATGCGGTCGCGACTGAATTTTTGCCCCCTGGTCATCCGCTGCTGGTGGCTTCGCTGCGATCGCTGCCTATCGGTTTTTTGCTGATTGTGGGCCTGCGCAAGCTGCCCAGGGGCATCTGGTGGTGGCGCATGCTGGTGCTGGGCGGCCTCAATATTGGCGTGTTTCAGGCGCTGCTGTTTGTGGCGGCCTACCGGCTGCCGGGCGGGGTGGCCGCCACCGCCGGAGCAATTCAGCCCCTGCTGGTGGTGTGCTTCTCCTGGCTGATCTTGAGCGAAAAGCCGGGGCGGCGATCGGTCTTGGCGGCGATCGCCGGTTTCATCGGCGTCGGTCTGCTGGTGCTTGGCCCCAGCGCCCGGCTAGACGCGGTGGGGCTGATGGCGGCGATCGCCGGAGCTGTGGCCATGGGTCTGGGCACCGTGCTGACCAAGCGGTGGCGGCCCCCCGTCTCGCTGATTGTGTTTACCGCCTGGCAGCTCGCGATCGGTGGACTGCTGCTGCTGCCCATTGCTTTAATGGTCGAGGGACCAATCACTGAACTGTCTAAAACCAACCTTTGGGGCTTTGTTTACCTGGGCGTCATCGGCACGGCGCTGGCCTATGCTCTCTGGTTTCGCGGCATTCAACGGCTCAAAACCTCGTCTGTTGCTGCTCTGGGGTTATTGAGCCCGGTGGTTGCGACCCTGATTGGCTACCTCTTTTTGCGGCAAACCTTAACTCCGGTGCAGCTGGTAGGCGTGATCGTGGTGCTGGGCAGCGTTTTACTGGGGCAGCAAACTCGCCAGTCGCGCTCCCTACATTGATATTCCTTTGCTTGCAACGAGGTATTGGTGCCGCTTACAGTTCGAAATTCGAACTAAAGAGGCAGAGACCTTGGCAACGCTAGCGCCATCGGTAGGGTTATCCCTGCGCTAAAAATGGACCTTAACCAAACCACGAAATGTTACTAGCTGTGGTGGAAGTGCTCTGGCCAATGCAAACTAAGTAATGACCCTAGGCAAGCCTGTGTATAAGTGGGTGAAGCCGATCCCTGGAGGTTGTTCATGACTGGTGCTGTGCTCTCCCCTGTAGATTGGCCTGCCTTAGAAGATGGGCTACCGCCGCTGTCGGGTCGCGAGGCGGATATTGCCGCCGTGATGGCTAGCGATGAGCCAGTCTTTTTGGCGAGCACCAATCTGAATTTGGCGGATATTGCGGCGGGCTTTGCGATCGCCCTCCACATGCACCAGCCCAGCATTCCGGCTGGGGCCACGGGTGAGGTGATCAACCACCTCCAGTACATGTTTGAGCACCCCTACGACGGCGACAACCACAACGCGGGTACGTTTGCCTACTGCTACGCCCGCCTGGGTGACTTTATCCCTGAGCTGGTCAGCCAGGGCTGCAACCCCCGCGTCATGCTCGACTATTCGGGTACCCTGCTCTGGGGCCTGCAGCAGATGGACCGGCAGGATATTTTGGCCAAGCTGCGCCGTTTGGCCTGCGACCCCACCTACCAGCCCTATGTAGAATGGCTGGGCACCTGCTGGGGCCACGCGGTCGTACCCTCTACGCCCGTGCCCGACCTCAGGCTGCACATTCGCGCCTGGCAGCACCACTTTGCCGCCCTGTTTGGCCCCGAGGCCCTAGCCCGAGTGCGGGGCTTTTCGCCGCCGGAGATGCACCTGCCCAACCACCCCGACGTGCTCTACGCCTTTGTGAAGGCACTCAAAGACTGTGGCTACCGTTGGATGCTGGTGCAGGAGCACACGGTGGAATCACCAGAAGGGCACGGTCTGTCGCAGCCCCATCTACCTCACCGCCTAGTGGCGCGTAATTCCCAGGGCGAGGTCGAAGAGATCGTTGTGCTGGTCAAAACCCAGGGGTCTGACACCAAGCTGGTGGGCCAAATGCAGCCCTACTGGGAGGCCAAAACCTTGAGCCAGGTAGCGTTTGGGAATGCCACGGTGCCGCCCCTGGTCAGTCAGATCAGCGACGGCGAAAACGGCGGCGTGATGATGAACGAGTTCCCCAGCGCCTTTATGCGATCGTGGTACGAAATGCGCGACAACGGCGGCGGTCGCCGGGGCGTGGTTGGCTTTAACGGCACCGAATACCTGGAACTGCTGGCAGCGGCGGGGTGTGGCCCGGAGACTTTCCCCACCTGTCAGGCGGTAGGGCAGAGCCGGCTGTGGGCAGCAATGGGCGACGCGATGGGACCCGAGGCGGTGAAAGACGCGATCGCCTCTATCCACGCCGAAGACCAGGGTTTCTCGATGGAAGGCGGCTCCTGGACGGGCGATCGCAGCTGGGTTACAGGCTACGACAACGTGCTCGACCCCATGCAGCGCCTGTCTGCCCAATTTCACCAAACCATGCAGCGCCAGAGCGAGCAGGGCGATGCGCTAGAGCGGCAGTATCGCTACCGTAACGCCCTGATCCATAACCTGCTGCTGCAAACCAGCTGCTTTCGCTACTGGGGCCAGGGCACCTGGACGGGCTACGCCGAAGAACTCTACCGCCGCGGCCAGGCCATTCTCTCCCACGATTTCGCCTAGTTTGCCTGGGGCAAAACCGATCACAAGTCTTGGTCGCATAACTTCCGATTGGCAAGGGCAAACGCCGTTTGCCCCCTACGGAAGATCCGGTTTGAGTCGGGAATCTGAAATTTGGACTCAGGGTTGAACTCAAAAGGGATCAGTAAAAAGGGCAGCAAGTTTAGCCTGCTGCCCTGTGGGGTGTGGAAAGAGTGGGGATCACAATCGCTGCGGCTAATGCTCTATACAGCGATCGCGAACCTCAGCGCTAATTAGTCGTAGTAGCGCTGATCGAGCCAGGTGCGCACGTCTTGCTCAGAGTAGAACGAGCGGGTGCGGTTGGTCACCGGGTCGTGGGCAAACCAGAGCGGTTGACCGTTGCGGGTGCGCTGCCAAATGCGCAATTCGTTTTGGCCGGTAAAGAATCTCATGGTTCGATCTCCTAACTGTTTGAGGACCTGCCCTAAGCCATGAAGGGGGCCGTGAGTGGGACTGGTGTGAACGGAACGAGTGCTCAGGGCAGGTTGCACCAGGGCTTCTAGGCGCTGACGCTGTTGTTGCAGGTCGCGGTTGGGTTTACGAGTTGTGTCCATGGTTTTGCCTCCCTAGAATTAGAATGGGGCTCCAGAATTGGAGCAGACGACGCTCAGGCAGCAAGCTCTGTGACCCGCCAGGGGCCATAACGAGCTGTAAAGGTTACAGTGCTGAGGCTAAGCCGGGTTCTCAACCCTGGCTATAAGAGCAGCGGTAACTGGGCTGCTGTCGTCGATATACCCAATCTATTCGAGCCGTCAGAATGTAACAAAGCATGACGTGAATAGGTTCTATGCAAAAAATCGATAGGCTGGAGCTAAAGTCAGCCCTTAGCCTTAGAGTCAGCGTTTAGGGGTCTCAACCAGCCATGAACCTCACCAAAGTCAAGCTTTCTCAGCTGCGTGCCCTGGTTGCGATCGCCGACTGCGGCAATTTTAGCGAAGCCGCCCTACAGCTCGATATCACCCAGTCCACCGTCAGCCACGCCATCGCCACCCTAGAAGACGAGCTGGGTATTACCCTTCTGCAGCGCGGTCGCCACGGGGCGCGGTTGACCCCGGTGGGCGATCGAATTACCGCCCACGCCCGCGACATGCTGGGCCTGCTTGACACTATCGCCAGCGAGGCCAACCAGGCCCGTGGCGTGCAGGGCGGCACCCTGCGAATTGCATCGTTTCGCAGCGTGGCGACCCACGTGCTGCCGGGGGCGATCGCGCGGCTGCACCGGAGATATCCTGCGATCGCCATCAGCGTGCACGAAATGGATGAAGTGCATCAGCTCAAGCAGGCGCTGGTTAAAGGCGAAGTTGACCTCTGCGTCGCCGAAACCATCGATGACGATGATGTAGAAACCCTGCCCATTTTTGACGACGACTACGTGGCTCTGCTGCCCCCCGGATATCGCCCCATCACCGGCACCCTGAGCGTCGATGAAATGCGTAAAATGCCCATCATCGGCTCCAGCCACAGCAGCTGCGGCCTGCGCATTCGCACTGTGCTGGGTGCCCAAGAGCATCCATTAGAGATTGCCTACTGCATTCGTCACGATTCATCCATGGTGGCCATGGTGCAGCAGGGATTGGGCCTTGCCATTCTTCCTCGCCTGGCGGCTCAGCCCGTACCGCCTGAGGTGCAGATCTGCTCACTACCGTTCCCGATCTCGCGACCGATTGGGGCCACCATTCTCAAAGACGCCCTGCACACCCCAGCGCTCTACGCCTTTTTAGACGCCCTGCGGGAGGTGGGTGAGTTTAGCTGCATCAAAGCTGTTTAGAATGTTGAGCAGTCGATATCTGCGACTATGCTCAAGACCACGGCTTATTTTGATGATTTTGCCTCACAAAAGCATTCAGAAGTACAGCGCCAGTGGATTCAGGCCGTACTGTTAAACCCTGTAAAAATAGTAAGACAACCCAATGTTCGCGTGTCTTACTGGGGCAACATTCCAGATGCCGAAAATCGCGTTCTAAGAGTGATCACTTTAGAAGACGGTGAAACTGTTCACAATGCCTTCTTTGATCGCAACTTTTACAAACGACAACAGCGAGGAGAAGAACCCGGATGAAAATTCAGTATTTTCCTGAGACAGATACCCTAGCCATTGAGTTGACAACAAAATCAGTAGCCAATACCGATGCCATAACCGATGACTTAGTTCTCGACTATGACACTGAAGGTAAAGTTGTTGCGATTACCCTAGACAACTACTCTCAAAATGTTGAAACTACTGACCTTTATGCACTTGGCGTTCCTCTATTAGCTGCGTAAGCCCAAAAGTCATTCCTGTGAACCAGATGCGCCACCTCTATTTTCTTGTCCCTGGCACCGGCAAGCGTTTCCACTGCGGCGGGCTATTTGCCGAACTCAAGACCCTGAGGCTGGCCCAGCAGATTTGTTCCGCTGAGGTCGTCACCTACGACCAGCGCGAACCCGACACCCTCTTTTTAGATGACTTGCTCCAGCAGGTCAACCTGGACAACAGCATTTTTGTAATCAGCTGGGGTTTTCATATTCCCCGTTTAGTCAAGCGACTGCGGGGCTACCCGGTGGTCTATCATGCCCACAGCAGCGGCTACGGATTTAGCCTGCCGGGGGATATTCCGATTATCACCGTCAGTCGAAACTCCATGGGCTACTGGGGGCAAAAGCGGCCTACTGGGCTGATTTTTCACCTGCCAAACCACATTTCGCCGGAATTCACCAATCGACAACAGCCCAGAGACATCGACGTGCTGGTGCAGGTGCGCAAGTCGTCGAGCTACCTGCTCAATCAGCTTGTTCCGGCCTTAGAACCTCACTGCAATCTGGTTAAGCTGGAGGGGTTTGTGAATGATCTATCGATTTTGTTTAGCCGCAGCAAAATTTTTCTTTACGACTCAGCTGAATACTGGGCGCTGAGCCGCGTGAGCGAGGGGTTTGGCCTGCCGCCTATGGAGGCGATGGCCTGTGGCTGTCAGGTGTTTACCAGCGTCAACGGGGCGCTAGCCGATTACCTGGATCCGGGCTTTAACTGCTACAAAATAGGAGTGCATTCGGTGGGGTATGACTGCGATCGCATTCTCGCCGCCCTGCAAACGACTAACCCGATAGCCATGACCCCAGAGGAGCTAAAACCCTACCGCACCGATGCCCTGCTGCCCCGGCTGGAGGTAATTTTGGCCGAGATTAACCACTTCTTTGACTACCGAGCCAAACACAGCGCTGACATCCCCGATCTCACCAAAGCTCGTCTGACCAGTCTTTGGCTGCAGCGCACTACCGCTAAAATTCGCAAAAAGCTCAAAGGCCGTTGATCCCCACCTTGGGTGGGTAGGTTGGCAAAGGCACAGTCACGCGAGACAATATAAGAACTGTAATATTTTGAACCCTAGGCTGTGAATAACGCTCCTGTACGCACGGTATCTGACGCCAAGCGCGACTTTTATACCCACCACACCCGCCCTATCAACTCCATCTACCGGCGCGTGGTAGACGAGCTGATGGTAGAAATGCATCTGCTCTCGGTCAATGTAGACTTTGCCTACGACCCGATCTACGCCCTGGGCATTGTCACCACCTTCGATCGCTTTATGCAGGGGTACCAGCCCGAAAACGACAAAGCCTCTATCTTCAACGCCCTGTGCCGCTCCATCAACAGCACCCCCGAGCACTATCGCGGCGACGCTGAAGCGCTCAAAGCCTCGGTCAACGGCATGTCTCTCGACGACCTGAAGGGGCAGTTTGAGAACCTTTCTGAGGGTGGCGACGGCCTGCGCGGCACTCTGGCCGCCGTGGCCAACAAAGAAAAATTTAAGTACAGCCGCCCCTTTGGCGTTGGGCTTTACACCCTGGTAGAAACTGCCGCTTCCGAAGACGCGCTCAAAGAAAAAGACGCCGTTGAGGCCCTGTTCAAAGACCTGAGCGCAAAACTCAACATCTCCACCGACAAGCTGCAAAAAGATGTCGAACTCTACCGCAGCAACCTGGAGAAATTTGCCCAGGCCCAGGAAGTGATGAAAGATATGCTGGCTGCCGATCGCAAAAAACGCGAAGAGCGCCAAAAAGCCGCCGAAGCCGCCGCCGAAACCATTAACGAGTCAGTCGCCACCGCCCCCAAAGCCGCTGAATCAGGCGAAGCGGCAGAATAGCGGCTCGCTATGGCGTACTCAATACGGCGTGGTTGCCAGAGTAAGCCAGATCAGCTTAGGCTCTTGCTCTGGCAGCGATCGATCGCCTTGAGTTGGTGGTACAACATTTCGATTTTGGGTACCGCCGCCCCGGCGGCCTGCGCGGCCCGCATGGGGTTGCCGTAGATCGCTTCGACCTCCAGGGGTCGCCCCTCGTCAAAGTCAATTTTCATGCTGGTGCGGTAGGGAGCCATCTGCTCGGTGTGGGTCAGCATGTGAGCGACTATCGCTTGGGGTAGGTGCCTGCCTTGACCAGGGGAAAGTAGTTCTCCATCCCGCTGCGCCGCCTCTAGTACTTCGACCATGAGCTGCTCGGCTAGCTGACGTATATCGGGGTCAGCCATCATTTCGGTGGTGGTGGCATTCATCACTACCGAGAGGCCATTAAACGGAATGTTCCACATTAGTTTGCGCCAGCGAGCCAGGCGTAGGTCGTTCACTAGCTCCACAGCCACCTGTCCCGCCCGGAAATCTTGTCCAATGGCTTCGAGCTGCGGCGAAATTCCAGCGGGCTGGCGATCGCGCCTGTACTGCCCTAGCAGCACATTGCCGTAGTCGATATGGCGAATGGTGCCAAGGCCAACTTTGTTGGCGCAAATAATGCACAGACCGCCAAAGATGGCGCGATCGGTTCCTGTCGCACTCGTCCACGCGGCCAGCTCATCTTCAATGCCAAAGCCGTTTTGCAGCGTCAAAATCGCTGTTTTTGGCCCCAAAATGGACGGCAACAGCTCAGGCAACAGCCCATTGTGGGTTGTTTTTAGAGCAACAACAACCACGTCAACGGGGGGCATGGTGGCAGTGCTGCGGTGGGCCTGCACCTGAGGGAGCGCAAAATCACCGGCCACCGACTCAACTACTAAGCCGTGCTGAGACACATGGTCGTAGTCGCTGTGCAGCAAGAAGTGCACCTCGGCCCCGCCTCGCTGCAGACAAGCTCCGTAGTAGCCGCCAACGGCCCCGGTACCAATAATGGCGTAGCGTCGCGATGTCATTGGGCCATTACAGGTTGAATGTTGCCCAATATACAAAGTTTGGCTACCCAAACAGGCTGACAGATCATTGAAAGTTGGATTTAAATTTAACCTACGCGCCCTAGCATTTTAGGGCTTCATACTGATGTCTTCAGCGTCGTATGCGAGCTGGGGCTGGGGTTGGATAGGTAGTTTTGATTTGACGTCCGGGCACAGTCGGCACATCGAGTGCTGCTTCTAGCAACGCCGTCTCCAGCAGAACGTCGGGAAACGTTAGCTCCATCGGCTGGGGCAAAAAGTCGAGGGGCTTCATCTCCACCAACGGTTTTGAAAATACTGGTACAGCCAAAGAACAGGGTGCCCAACGGCTCTCTACATGCACTCCAAGTTGGCTACACTGCCCTCCCCGGCGACCCTCTGGGGCATAAAAACGGCAGCGGCTGCAAGAGGATACCTGGCACTGCGCTGATTTCATAATGGCTTCCTAAAGCTGCACATAACCCCTACATTTTCACTCTTGAAAAAATGGGGATCATCTGCCTCAAGGCTCAAACACTTGAGTTTCTCAAGGCTTCAGCTCTTAAAAATTAATAACTGCATTCATGATTTCTTTATATTTGCTTTAAGCCCATTCACAATTAAGTGAACGATTAAGTCTAAAAACTTTAACGATCGTAAACTTGCTGGGGATCAGGCAAAACAAGGGTGATATCCCCCTTGACTGGGGAGGGATATATTGAATTTGTAGATCTTGCCCTGGATAAAAAATAACCAAAGCTCACTTTGCAGGTATTGTATTGCCCGCAAATCGAGCATTCTAAACCGCATCCTTCTTTGGTTATACCTGATCTGAAGTTGGGTGAACTGGGTACCGTAGGCGCTGAGAATAGTGTTTGAGACTAAACGCTGCTTGTGCTCATGCCATGGGGCCGCGTGCCGTGGCATAATCCTGCCCTATGGATCAACCGTCTAAGCTACTGCTAAAACTGAGTCGTCGGCTGTTTGTCGAGGAGCGCGATCGCGACGCTTTTGTCGAGGCTCTAACCAACCCTCAGCCCTTTCCCTCGGCCATTATGTGGATGCAGCCGCGCCCGGAGCAGGTTCCCTTTGCGATCGCTCCTGCTCTTCCCTGGCAGCCCGCCTGGGTCGATCGCCTCACCCCCGATCAGCGGCCTGGTCAGCACTCGCTCCACCAGACTGGAGCTTACTATTGTCTGGATATGGCGTCAGTGTTCTCCGCTGCCGTTTTTAGCGCCATCCCTACACCCGTTGAGGCCGTACTGGATCTATGCGCTGCCCCCGGCGGCAAGAGCCTGCTGGTGCGGCAGGCCCTACACCCCAATTACCTTTGGTGTAATGAAGTAATTCGCAAGCGGGTCAGAATTTTAATTTCTAACCTCAAGCGCTGCAGGGCTACAGAAGCTCTGGTGTTTAACCTCGATCCCCAACTCTTCGCTGAACAGCTTCCCCATACCGCCTCAGTGGTCGTTGTCGACGCCCCCTGCAGCGGGCAGTCGCTGCTAGCCAAAGGCGACGCTGCCCTGGGCTGTTTTCACCCTGTCAACATTAAAAAAAACGCTAGCCGCCAAAAGCGCATTCTGGCCAATGCGGCTCAAACTGTGGCTGCTGAAGGCTACTTGGCCTATATGACCTGCACCTTTTCCCTTGAAGAAAACGAGCAGGTAGCCGCTTGGCTGATGAAAAAAAAACCTCAGTTTGAGGCGGTGGAGGTGCCAGCGCTGAGAGATCATGCTTCACCTTTGGTCTCCTTTCCCTGCTACCGCCTTTGGCCCCAGTCGGGCTTGGGTGCCGGGGGCTTTACGGTTCTACTACGCAACCGAGGCGAGAGCGTCGAACCCCTTAACCTCGATTTCCTCTCGGCCCATGGCATGAGAATCTATAGGTCAGAAGCATCGTCCTGATCGGTCTTTTAACTAACTCAGTGCCTTGGGGCCAGCGCTTTTGGCCCGAGCCTAGGGCCGCTATGCTAAGGACTGTACCTATGAGCGATCGCCGGCGACTATGGCCAATCCGTCTACCCGTCCCCAACCCTCCACGCTGGATGCCATTGTTCGCCTGCTGCGCTGGGATAAACCGACCGGACGGTTGATTTTAATGCTGCCAGCCCTGTGGTCGGTGGTGCTGGCGGCCCAGGGACGACCTCCCCTGCCCTTGGTAGGGGTCATCATTCTAGGTACGCTCGCCACCAGCGCCGCTGGCTGCGTCGTCAATGACCTGTGGGATCGCAATATTGATCCCCACGTAGCTCGCACCCGCACCCGCCCTCTGGCCGCCCGCGATCTCTCGGTACAGGTCGGCATTGGGGTACTGCTAGTGTCGCTGCTGTGTGCCTACGGGCTTTCGCTCTACCTCAACGCGCTCAGCTTTTGGCTGTGCGTACTAGCGGTGCCGTTCATTCTGTTCTATCCCCTGGCTAAGCGGGTGTTTCCGGTGCCGCAGCTGGTGCTGTCGCTGGCCTGGGGTTTTGCAGTGCTGATCCCCTGGGCTGCTGTGGCTAACAACTTGGATCTGCCCGTGTGGATTTTGTGGCTAGCCGTCGTGCTGTGGACCTTGGGCTTTGATACCGTCTACGCCATCCCCGATCGCGACGACGATCGCCGCCTAGGCATTAACTCGTCAGCCCTGTTTTTTGGCGACTATGCTCCCCAGTTCATTAGCTTTTGCTTCTTTGGTACATGGCTACTCTTGATTTGGCTGGGCCTGCTGCTTTTTCTGGCCTTTCCCTACTGGCTGGGGTTAGGTGCCGCTCTGCTAGTGTGGTCGCGCCAGTCATACCTGCTCAGCCGCTACAAGCCCCCCCTTCAGCTCTACGGGCAAATCTTCAAGCAAAACGTTCAGCTCGGCTTTGTGCTCCTCATCGGCATGATTTTAGGTTTCCTGGTCTAGCCCCCTCGATCGCACCCGCAATTCCTTGCCACCCTCTCCCCCTTCCCCTCACCCACCTACC
>PYER01000487.1 GCA_003017855.1 filamentous cyanobacterium CCT1 | reverse complement strand
GGGCGGTAGCCAGGGGCGGTGGCTCATCCGACACGCTGCTGATGGGTACGCCGCTGGGGGGCAGCACAATTACCCCGCTGTTGTTGCGCAGGGCGCGCCAGTCGGGGCTGGTAGGGCCAAGCTTGAGGGTAATGCGAGTGGAAGGAGGGCTGCTGGGCTGCTGGGCGATATCCCAGGCGATGATGCTGTAGCGGTAGTTGGGCAGGTCGTCGGCCCCGAGGTCGCTGGCAACGGTCGTGTTGGGCAAGTCGATGATGGCAAAGCGGTTGTCAGCATTGTCATTGGTGAACTGCACCGTGGGGGTCGGGGCGGTGCCGCTCATTCTAATTAAAAAGCCATCGCCCGTGGTGACGACGCCCGTGAGGGTAGCCGCCGCTCCGGTGCCGGTATTGCCTTCTACCCGATTGGCCGTCGCCGTCGGGGCTGGAATGGCACCGGTGGGGGGAGCCGCTCCCTGACTGGGGGCAGGCAGCTGCACCGCCCACTGGTTGGGCCGAATGCCCTGCACCCTCACATCTTGAGGGTTGAGGCTGTAGCCGGGGGCGATTTCAATCACTAAACGGGCCGTTTGACGATCGAACTGACCGGCCCGCACTTCACGAATGGCACCGCCGACGGCCTGACTGGTATTGGTGCTGCCCAGCCGAGTATTGGGCAGGTCAATCACAATGCGGGTGGGGTTGACCAGCAGCTGCGCCCGGGGCTGCACCTCGCCATCGGTCGTAAACACCAGCTGATTGGTTTGGGCATCAAACCACCAGTACTGAAGGGTTGCGGCCCTGACTGGGGCCGCTACGACCAGTGCCCCCAGAGTTGCCAAAACGCCTGAGGTAACTGCTGAGGTGAGCCATCTCGACTCCATAAGCACGACCAGAACACAACCAAGACACAAGCCACCCGACAGTATACCGATGGGGGACAAAGTGGCATCCGTAGGCCGCTGATTCTAACGAAATTTTTTCGTCAGGGATGATAGTATGGGCGTACCAAACTTTCACGCCATGCTCGATCTGATGAAGCTGGCCCGGCAGATGCAGGGCATTAGCCAGCACCTCAGCCAGGAAGCCGCCGCCGCCCAGGAACGAGTCTCGGCGGCTCGACGGCTGCTGGCGATCGCGGCCCCCCGCCAGGGCGAGCTAGTGGCTAATGCCGAAACCTGGGGCGATCGCGCCCCCTTTACCGCCGCTCAGCCCACCGAACCGCTGCATCTGCGCACCGCTGTAGCCGCCGCCCCTGAGGCCCATACGGTGCTAGCTACCGATGGGTCACAGATCTCCCCTAGCCACCACGAGATTGCCTACTGCTATCTAATTAACGTGGGCCGGGTGGTGCTGCACTACGGCCAGAGCCGCTTCCCGCTGCTCGATAGCCTGCCGGAGGTGGTGTACCGGGCCGAAGACCTCTACCTGTCGCGGCAGTGGGGCATTAGCACCGAAGAGTGGATGGGCCATCGCCGCACCGTCGCCGAGGCGATCGTGCTGGCGGAACTGGGGGAGGCGGTTCACGACAGCTTAATGGCTTCCGGCTCTGGACCAGAACCAGTGCCGGTGCTGGCCCTGGTCGATGGATCGCTGATCTACTGGTTCTTGGAGGCGCTGCCGGGGGAGGCTCGCGATCGAATTCTGCCCCCCATTCTCGACGCCTGGGAGCGCCTGCGACGGCAAAACATTCCCCTGGTGGGCTACCTCAGTGCCAGCCGCAGCGGCGAGGCGATGAACTTTTTGCGGTTTGCCGCCTGCCCGTTTCTGCAGCCCGACTGTCAAACCTACTGCGGCAGTTCCAGCCGCGATGGGCAAACTCCTGCTGCCGGAGGCGAACGGGCTCCCTGCGGCAGTTTTTTGCCCCTGCGCGATGCCACCTTTTGGGCCACCGAGCTAGCCCCTGGACAGCGCAGCCCCTTCTGGCGCAGCACCGCCAGCATTCTGGAGCTGTACGCAGAGCATCGCGTCTATTTTTGCTACCTCAATGTTGGCCCCGAAGTGGCGCGGGTGGAGGTACCCCAGTGGGTGATGGCCGACGAGGCTCTGTGCGAGATGGCGCTCAGCATGGTGCTGACCCAGGTGCAGAAGGGCTACGGCTACCCGGTGGCGCTGGCCGAAGCCCACAATCAGGCGGTGGTGCGGGGGGGCGATCGCAGCCGCTTTTTTGCCCTGCTTGAACAGGAGATGATTCGCGCTGGCCTCAAGAACGTTGGCACCTCCTACAAAGAAGCCCGCAAGCGCGGCAGCATTGCCTGAGCCCAAATTATCTGCGCAAGGACTTCAGCTTCGAGAACAGCGATTATTTTTCTAAGGGCTAACGGCATCTAAAGACACCGTTAGCAGTCGATCATTAATTTTTTTCTATAGGTGCTTGAGTGGGTTTGATGACTGTTTTAACGGCTTAATGTCTGTCTCTTATACACATCT
>PYER01000015.1 GCA_003017855.1 filamentous cyanobacterium CCT1 | reverse complement strand
CACTTGGCATTGCGGCAGCGATAGCGCTGTTTGCCTTCAGCACTTTTGCCATGTTTGACCACATCGGTGGTGTGACACCGGGGGCAACAGATGGGTTCTAGGACCATAGGAAAACCTGAGGATAGACATTCCCATACTATTTTGCCTGTTCCACAGGTCTAGAACATTACCGAATATGCACAGGGTCAACGGACTCATACAGCCAGCTCAATGGTGTGCTTGTGCAGAGTACACAGGCCAAAGAAAACTGGATTTAAACCTGGCGTACAATTTTTCTCGGGATTGCTGGATATAGGTATGAATCAAAAACGCAACGCCTTTCGTAGGGGCAAACGGTCGTTTGCCCTGAGCCAAATTCACGCTTCAATTCAGCAATGCCATTTTTCTGCAAGGGTCTGAGACCGGCTCTAGGGTGCGATCGCGCCCCAACCCAACCCTAGATGCTGCCCGCCATCACCCGTTCGCCGCTGGGCTCTGGCGGCGCAGTGGCCGACTCGACGGTGACAAAGATGCCGGTAGCTTTTACCCCCTGGGGCACCGTTTCATCGGGGCGCAGCTCCACAAAGACGTTGCCCTGCTCATCGGTGTTGAATTCGCCGCAGAAAATAGTTTGGCCGTTTTCCAGGGTCAGCCACATGCGGTAGATCTCATCGGGCGGCAGCGGGTCGAGATTGCCAAGGGATACTACAACCTGCTGCCACCGACCCGGCGTAAACAGCAGCGTACCTGCCGCATTGGCGGTTTCGTTGCTCTCTCCTTCTAAGGTCACCAGCCGACTGGTGGGCCGCTGCAACAGGTTGGCAACCACTTCCCCATCGCGCTCGTTATTTTGGTCGAGCTGGGCCAGCAGCTCACGGTTGCTCTGGTCGGCATCGCCGAGGGCCTGGCGCAGCCGCAGGTTGTCTGCTCCCAGCAGTAGGGCCAGGGCAGCGGCGATGCCAACGGCGATCTTGCCCCAGGGAATGGTCGCGCCAGCGGGCCTGGAGCGGCGGGCGGACCTGGAGCGGCGAGGGGTGGCTGGTAGTGGGGTGTCGGCGGTGAGAATTTTGCTGCGCAGCGTGTGGGTAGTCAAAATGCGATCGCGCAGCTCAGGAGGGGCTTCTAAGACGGGCATAGCCTGGGGCAGCAGCCTGAGGGTAGCCTGCAGCGCGCACAGTTCTTGGCGAAGCGCTGGATCGCTGCGGACTCGGCGCTCTAGGGCAGCGGCGGCCTCAGGGCTGAGCTCACCCAAGACATAGTCTTCTACCAGGATGAGGTCGTCTTCGGATAGTGCGCTGGGGTTGCTCATGGTGTCTCCTAGCCGACGGCCTCGCCTAGGGTTTGCCGCAGCCGCCGCAGCCCTTGGCGAACGTTGGTCTTAACCGTACCCAGGGGCATGTTGAGCTGCTGGGCAATTTCGCTGTGGCTAAACCCTTCCAGGTAGTTCATCGTTAGCACTTGCTGTTGACTGTTGGGCAGTTGGGTAATGGCCTGCTGCACCAGCTGTCGCTGCTCTTGTAATGTAGCCTGCTCTAGTGGGCAGGGGTGAGAAAATTGATTGTAGGTCGCCTGCTGTAGGCGCTCCACCGAGCGCTGCTGGGTGCTGCGACTGCGAAGCTTGTTGAGGGCGCGGGAGCGAGTCAGCACGCTCAAATAGGTGCCCAGGGCAGCGCGCTCGGGCTGAAAGTTCTCTTTTTTCCAAAAAATCAAGAACACTTCCTGGGTGAGGTCTTCGGCTTCATGGGTGCGATTCAAAATGCGGTTGGCGACGGTAAAGACTAGGTTGCCGTAGCGGTCGTACAAAATGCCAAGGGCATCCTGATGTCCGGCCCGGAGGCTGCGAACCAGTTCGTCATCGGGGGTGGTAGCGCCGATTCGCTCCATTAGCTAGGGTCGCTGGAAAGCATTTGGGGCCAAGGGTTTATCGACATCTGCGATGTCGTCTGTATGGTATCGCCTGATCAATTAAATAGGCTTAACCCTTTAGAAAGATACTGGTTTAGTGCATTAAGGTTTCTCAATGCTTCTCTATGCCAATGATGTCAGCTGAGCCTGTATAAAATAGCACGCCCCCCGATTGCGATCGCTCTCATCAAAGCATCAATTGTCGCCATAGCGACCAGCGCTAGAGCGCTCGCCCCTTTACGTGAATCCTTAAATCAAGTGCAGTAGAGATAGGCTTATCCTGCATAGCCGTTGTTTCTATCGGGGTCTATCCCTGGGCTGGCGGGGCCAATGCACAGATTTTAGCCTCCAGCTCCAACAAAATTCTATTGTTTAAATCCAATCGCGAGGGGCCGGTGTACTCCTTTCAAGCGCGCAATCGATTAGTTTGCTCCCGGCCCCCACGGAGGACTGCATCTATGGTTATTCAACGGCTGCTCCGGTTCAAAAAAATTGCTCTGCGACGGCAGACGTTTCGTCGTCAGATGATCGCCGCGATTAGCCTGGTTTGTGTTTGGGGCGGATTGTTTTTGCCGCTGATGTCTCACTCTGGGGCGATCGCCCAGACGCCCCCCAGCTCAGTGCAAACCAGCGAGGTCGATCGCCTCACCAAAACCTGTTTTCAACTTTTGCAGCAGGCCGACTACTCGCCCCTGGTAGCCACCTGCACCAAGGCAGTGGAGCAGGCCCAAGCGATAGGCGATCGCACCGCTGAAACCTACGCCCTGATCAACCTCGCCAGCGCCTACGGTGCCCTAGGGCAGTACTTCAGCGCGATTGACCAGGCCCAGCAGTCGTTGGAATTAGCCCAAAGTTTGGGCGATCGCCAGGCCGAGGCCTACTCGCTCATCAACCTCGGCAATGCCTACCAGTCGGTGGGGCAGCACGCCCAGGCTGTTGAGGCCTCTGAGCAATCGCTGCAAATTGTGCGATCGCTGGAGGCAGCCAGCGGCACGAGCCCTGCGCTAGGCCAGAGCGAAGCCTACGCCCTGATCAATCTGGGCAGTGCCTACTGGTCGCTGGGGCAATATGGTAAGGCGATCGACTATTCTGAACAGTCATTGCAACTGACCCGCGACCTGGGCGAGCGCCAGGGCGAGGCCTGTTCGCTGATCAACCTGGCCAGCGCTTACGGAGAGCTCCAAAATTATCCTCAGGCCATTAAATACGCTCGAGAGGCCGTACAGCTCACTCAAGCCACAGACAATCGCCGCGGCGAAACCCTGGCCCTCAACAATCTGGGCTACGCTCTCTACGGCAGCGGCCAACTGGCCGAGGCCGAAACTTACCTGCGCCAGTCCATTGACCTGTTTGAGTCGCTACGCCCCACCCTGCTCGATGCCGAAAAACTCTCCCTCTTTGAAACTCTGACCAACCCTTACAACATTCTGCAAAATGTTTTAGTCGACCAGGGCAAAACCACCAACGCCCTAGAGATTGCTGAACAGGGTCGTGCCCGCGCCCTGGTCGACCGCCTGGCCCAGCGACAGGGAACCACGGCCAAACCGATCGCCCTGATGGAAATTCAGCAGGTGGCCCGCGAGCAAGAGGCCACATTGGTTGAGTATGCGATGGTCAAAGACCGGCCTCAAGGGGCGGTGGAAGGGGGCGATCGCCTCTACATCTGGGTGGTTTCTCCCGCCGGCAGCATTGCGTTTCGCTCGGTAGACCTCAGCGGGCTGACCGACAGCCGGGGGCAGCTCATCAGCGCCACCAATCCACGCTTGGTCAAGAGCACGCCTAACCCCGCTGATAGCCTCAAGCAGCTCTACCAAGTTCTGATCAGCCCCATTCAAGACCTGCTGCCTGCCAGTCCCGATGACCAAGTAGTAGTTTTACCCCAAGGCAGCCTATTTTTAGCGCCCTTTGCCGCCCTGCAAGCCCCCGATCGCAGCTACCTAGTTGAGCACCACACGCTGCGTATGGCCCCCTCGATTCAGGTGTTGCAGCTGACCCAGCAGCAACAGCGGCCCCAGGCTGTGAAGTCAGCTCTAGTCGTGGGCAACCCCACCGACGACCTGCCCGCCGCCGAAAAAGAGGCCAAAACCATTGCCCGCCTGTTTAACACCAACCCCCTACTGGGTAAGCAGGCCACCAAAGCTGCAGTGGTTAAGCAAATGCCCCAGGCTGACCTGATTCACTTCGCCACCCACGCCGTCCCCAATCAGCTAGACGACAGTTACGGCGGGCTGATCGTCTTTGCTGACCCCGCTAAGGGCTTTAGCAACCTCACCACCCCCGAAATTTCAGCCATGCAGCTGCGGGCAGAACTGGTGGTGCTGAGCGGATGCAGCACCGGCGTCAGCGACATTATCAACAGCGATGGCGCGGTGGGTCTGGCCCGCTCGATGATGACCGCCGGGGTGCCCAGCGTGTTGATGTCGCTCTGGCCCGTGGCCGATGCCTCCACCGCCGACCTGATGCAGGCGTTCTACCAGCAATGGCGACCAGCCATCCCCAACCGGGCGAATGCAATGGGCCTGTTTACGGCTATGGGATTGTTCGGTGTCGGATGTCTGTACCAGCCGCTGCGCCGCCTGTATGGCCCCGGCTTTGGGTCCCGCAATCACCGGTTCACAGTCATCACCATGCTCACGGTGGTCTTGGTGCTGGTTATAGGTCTCAGCTTGCCGACCCAGCCAACTGCGCCCACCCTCGACAAAGCCCAGGCGCTGCGGCAGGCCATGCTCACAACGCTGCAAACCCATCCTGACCCCCAAGACTGGGCTGCCTTTACCCTGATGGGGCAGGCCAAATAACCCCAAATTAGGCGCTGCGCATAAACGGGCAAGGCTCCGGGCTAGGTGCAAGCGAAGCACTATAGCGGTTGGGTTATGGCCATGCACAGCTTTTTCTATTTCGTAGTCTGCACCGTAAGGTCCCACGCCCTGATCTGGCGAGATCACATCCTGACCATCGTCCGAGCGATCGCCCATCACCTCAGGAGACAAGACATGACGTTTACCTACAAAGCCCCTACCGCTTTTATGGGTGCCACCACCCTCGTGCTGCTGCTCAGCGGGTTTAAAGGCATTAGCCACAATTCCCTGACTACCTCCCACCTGGTGTACTCGGGTCTTGGGGCATCGACTGAAACCGTAGCTTGGTTCAATATTCCCCTGCCCCCGCCCCCGGACGAGCCAAAACCCGCTGGCTCGCGCGAGGGTCTGCTCTGTCTGCTTACCCCCAGCAGCACCGATGGTAGCGTTAGCACCGTCTGGAGCAATAGCCCCCAGTTTGTCTGGGCCGAGAAGTTTTTAGACCCCGACGTTAGGGGCAGCGTTGATCAGATTGCGGTGGTTTTGCCTAACAGCCAAACTGTGGTTTGGAGTCAGCGGGTGACCGATGGTGAAGCCTCAACCACCACAACGTCATCGGCCTGGAGACTGGAGCAGCTGGCCTACAATGGCGAAGCCTTGCAACCGGGGCAAACCTACCAGTGGGTGACCCTCGACCGCCGCCAGCGTCCGCTTGAGTCAGGGGTCTTTCAGGTCATGCCCTTAGCCAAGCAGCAGGCCATCACCGCTAAACTGATCGCACTGGAAGAAACCATGGCCAACCATGGCGCGACAGCCGAAGAGATTGCCGCTGAAAAGGCGCTTTACTTTGCAGAGCAGCATCTGTGGACAGATGCCGTGCAGACGGCTTTTTCGGTTGAAGATCCCTCCCACGGGCTGGCAAAGTTTCAGAGTCAGCTGCCTGAGCGACGCTGTGCCGGGTTGTGAACCCGTAGCCGGTCTCCCCTACAGACTACTGCCTATACCGATCGCTGCATAAACTTCCTTGCCGATCGCACTACCTACCATCAGCGCAAGCTTGCCTGATACCTCCGGCCAACCATACCCGCAGGAAACGCTATGGCCAGCCCATCGTGGTACTGGACCCTAATTCAACTCAAACCCTCTGGGGGCTATGCGACCCAAGCGATCGCCGCCGCCCGCCTAGGCTTTCAGCAGCAGTTTCCAGATTTGGCCAGCCCGACTCGCCTCGAATCTGGAGACGACAAACTCATTCAGCGTCAGTTGATGGGCTGGCTGGAGGATGTAGCGGCACCGCCGGGGCCAGAGACTAAACCCGAGCCATCCCAGGCCGAACAATGCCTGCGCTGCTATATCTCTCATCAGATTTTGCAGGTGTGCATCGACCTACAGGCCAAATTTGGCCAAGACCACGGGTTTGCCCTCAACGATCTGCTGGGGTTTGTGCTCAACGATGTCGATCTCACACAGCCCTTTCCCACCGCAAAGGAGGACGCCTATCGACCGTTTGCCGCCGAGATTCTCACGACCTTTAAACCCCAGGTGGGCAGCCTCTCGACCTGGGCCAGCATGCTCACCCGGCAGCACCCTGAGCTAAACGACTTTCTGCTAGAACACGGTATTTTGCAGCAGAGCAGCTGGGCTCTGCTGAATGAGAAAAGCCCCGACGATCTGCGGCGCATACTTGCAGATACATACAATCTGCCGGGCTTTGAGATTGAACAGGCCTGCCAGCTCCTGGGCAGCTACCATGCGGTGTATCGCCGCGATCGCAGGGGCAGTCGCGGTAAATGCAAGCCCCCCACCGAGCCACAGCTAGCTGAAATTCAGCGGCGATCGGGCCTGGCGCTGACCCCAGCGGCGGTGCTGGCCAAGCTGGTGGAGCTGGCCGACTACCTGCGCCAGCAGCGGCTGTTGAGCAAGGGCGTGCTGCCCGCTAGCTCGATAGATGACGAAGCGCTGGGGCCGGCGATCGAGGCGCAGGTGAGCCAGGCGGATATGGCTGGAACCCTGGGCGATCGCGACAGCACTCAGCAGCTCTACGACCTCGTCAACACCTGCCTGGATCAGGCGATCAACACCGCCATTGACCAGCGCTTAACCTATCTGCAAAAGCAGTCTGCGGACAAAGCCAAAGCCTATCGCCTGGCGCTGAAGCTGTACTGTTGCGAGCAGAGAACCATGGCTGAAATTGCGGCGGCTGTGGGTCTAGAGGCCCAGTATCAGGTGACTCGTCTGCTCAAGATCGACGACCTTTTAGCCAACATTCGCCGCCAGCTTCTCCAGCAGCTCCAGACTAACCTTTTAGCCTTAATGCAAACGGAGCAATTATCCCATGGCTATGTTGGCGCCGATCGGCTGCAAACCCTAGACGAGACCTGCCTTGCCGCCATTGTCGAAAAACCCAGGGCCAATGCGGCGGGCAATGAATTCTTCAGCCAGCGCCTTTGCAGCGTCATTCAACGGATCTAATGCCCGCTCTGCAGATGTCTGTGCCGAGGACATCTGCTCACCCTATGGCCGACTCAACACCTATGCCAGACTAACAACAGGAAGACATGCGATGAAAGGGCCTCTAGCCAACTCAGACAATCGACCGATGGATTTTGAACCCCTGCCCATCCAGGCTGTGGCCCTGAGCCAGCAACATTTTGATCAGGCTGTCGCCATCAGCGATCGCGTGGTCAGCGAGCCGCGTCAGTGGCAAACTTACCTCAACGCCCTGGCCCTGTTTGGCTTTCAAGCATGGTTTGCCGAACAGGCCCCCGACTTAGCCCTCGCTTGGCGGCATTGCTCTCTGTTTCAGCCGCCCTACGCTAACCTGATCGAAGTCGCCTACGGTCTGCGTGTCAACGATGTCAAGCTGTGCCTCATCTCTACCGGTGGGGCGATCGATGCCCTGGTTAAGCTGCCCAGAGCGGTGGTAGATCTGGCCAACTTTAGAGCGCACCTGTACATCGTTGTGCGGGTTTTAGAAGAACAGGGCCAGGTGCAGGTGCTCAGCTTTCTGCGCCACGACCAGTGGCTGGCCCATCAGCAGGCCAACCCCCTCCATGCCGAACCAGACTGGAGCTACCGGGTGCCGGTCCAGTGGTTTGACCAAAATCTCCATCGACTGCTGCTGCAATTCCAGTGTATGGAAGACGCTGTTCAGCACACCGACAAGTCTACTGAGGTACCAAGCTGGGCCGAGCTTCAGCAAGACCTGACTGAACGTTTGGCCCAGGCCGAGTCGGTAGAAACGCCTCTGTGGCAACTGCTCACGTGGGAAGAGGGAGCGCAACTGCTCACCGCTCCAGCCCTGGTGGACTGGCTCTATGAGGTACAAACCGGGCAGCGTTCCCTGGTGCTCGAACCCGAACCCGCTGAGTCGCTGCTACAGCCCGTGCTCAATGCTGGGGCCTGGTTGCGCAACGAACTCGATGAGCTGAACCAGAGCCTAGGCTGGCTGCTGCTGCCGCCGCTGGCAGAACTGCGAGGGGCAGATTCCACCAAACTTCACCCCTCAGAGCATCCCAGTACCGTTCAGCCCGTGGTTGAAGACCTAGAGCTGATTCGCAAACAACTGGGGCGAGAGGGCACTGCCATTCCCACCGATGCTCGTTGTGTCTATAAGGCGCTGACCCTAGACGACCAGTCCCTAGGGCTTTATGCCATGACCTGGCTGCTGCGGGACGAGGCTGGCCAGCCGGTGGAATGGGTGCTGCTGCTGGTGCTCAAGTATCTCGCCCCAAGCAGCCCCCATTGCACCGTTGCGGTGACGGTGAAAGACCAAACCGCTCTGCTAGTCGAGCACCGGCTCACACCTGAGGGCGATCGCAACTCGATCTTTGCCCAGGTGGTCGGCAGCTGGGATGAGACCTTTCAAGTCACTCTCACTGCTGAAACCGGGGAAACTCTGTCCCTACCGCCCTTTACCTTTTCCCGGAGTGAGCTGGCATGACGGTGCGGTTAGATATACGCCAACAGCCCCACTGCTGCGAATTTCGGTTGACCTGGGGCGAGGGGCAGCAGCTGCCGCCGATTCCGCTGCCACTACCGACCCTGGTGCTAGGGGCCTATGAGCAGTGGCAGCGAGCTTATCTAAATTTCTACCGCACCTTTCGCGGGCGGGTGGTGGGCGTGGGCAGCCTGTCAGAGGTAGACGATCGCCGCGCCCAGTTGGTCAAAGCCGAGGCCGATCTGCTGAGCGAGTTTCACCAGTGGTTGCGTAGCCCCAAGCTCAGCGACCTGCGCGGACAAATTGCGCAACTGGCCAAGGCGCGATCGCTCCAAATCACCCCCGAGCCCGCCAGCCTGACCATTTTTCTCACCTGCCACCCGATCGAGCTAGAGCGCCTGCCCTGGGAAGCTTGGGAAATTGGTCAAGAGCTGGGTACCGTGACGGCGATTCGTGTAGCGCGGGCCCCTGACCAAATTCGCGCCCAGCCGGTCAAGGCCAAGCGCCAGGGGCGCAACCGGGTGCTGGTGATTTTGGGCGACGACACCGGGCTCGACTTCAAAGCCGATCGCGAGGCGGTGCAGGGCCTGGGGGCGATCGCCGACATCCACTTTATGGGCTGGCAGCCAGGCCAGGACTCCGCTGCGCTGTTAACCCAAGTTACGGCGGCTGTTACCGACCCTCGCGGCTGGGATCTGCTGCTGTTTGCCGGGCACAGCAACGAAGCGATGACAAGTGGCGGCGAGCTGGCGATCGCCCCCAACCTAGCCCTGTCGGTTAATGAGCTAGCCCCCGCTCTAGCGGTGGCCCAGCAGCAGGGTTTGCAGTTCGCTCTGTTCAACTCGTGCAGCGGCTTAGATATCGCCAAGTCATTGATCGACTTTGGCTTTAACCAGGTGGCCATTCTGCGCGAGCCGATCCACAATCGGGTGGCTCAGGAGTTTTTGGTGCAGTTTCTGCGCGCTATGGCCCAGGACAAAGATGTTCATGAGGCATTGATCGCTGCGAGCCAGGCGCTCAAGCTGGAAAAAAATCTCACCTTTCCCTCCTCGGCTCTGGTGCCCTCATTGTTTTGCCGTCCGGGGCAACCGCTGTTTCGCTTTCGCAAGTTTGGCTGGCGGGAATGGCTGCGGCAGCTGCGACCCACCCGGCGGCAGGCATTGGCCCTGGCCGGGGTAGTTGGTCTCAGTCTGCTGCTGCCTGTGCAAAGCCGGTTGTTAGAACAACGAAGCTGGAGCCAGGCAATTTACCGACGGCTAAGCAGCCAAGTTACTGGGCCAGTTTCACCACGCCCCATTACTCTGGTGCAAATTGACGAAGCCTCGTTGGTCAAGGCGGGCATCTCATCGCCCAACCCAATGGATCGCGCTTACCTGGCCGCGCTGATTGACCAGATTAACCAGCGGGGGGCCAGGGTGGTCGGGGTGGACTACGTGCTCGATCGCCCCGCCCCAGACGGTTCAGATGACCAGGCGATCGCAGCCGCCCTACAAAGATCGGTGGCCCAGGGCACCTGGTTTACTCTAGCGACCATCCCCACCGACTACGATGCCTGGTCGCCAATCCTGCCCGACGAAAAATTTCCATCGCCGCTGCCCCATTGGGCCTTACCGGGCGACATTCGAGCATCTGAGGTCTATGTTTCGTTGGTCAACCCTTGGGCTGACCCAGCGCAGACACCGCTGCCCTTTGCCTATCTGCTGGCCCTGGCGGCGAAGCTAGAGGCCGACCCTGCTGCTGTGGCCCCTCGCCCCAGCTTTGAGAATTCGTCGCCGCTGATCTCCCAGGCGGTGGACTATCTGGAGGCCGACGGCACATCCCACACGGCGTGGTCTTCGGCGCGATCGCGCTATCACCCGATCACTTTGCTTGGCTACTGGGTCAAGCAATATTGGCTCCAGCCCATTGTTGATTTCTCGATGCCGCCGGATCAGGTTTATCAGACCGTGCCTGCCTGGCAGCTGTTGGAGGGAGCTGCTGCAGGCAATCGCAGCTGGCAAAATCACATTGTTATGCTCGTGCCCGGCGGCTATGGCGAAGCGGGGGTACTGCCCGGTCAAGATAACTGGCCAATCCCCGCTGCGGTACGCCACTGGCGCTTTTGGCAAGCTCCGTCTGCTCCTGCCCCCAGCACTATCACTGGCGGCGAAATTCACGCCTATACGGTGCACCACCTGCTGACCCAGCACCTGGTGGTGCCCATCCCCGACCTGTGGGCGATTGGGGTAGCCATCCTTGTCGGTCAGGGGGCAGTTTTAGCGCTGCAACGGCGTTCCCTGAGTCGTCGCCAGGGTTATGGACTACTGGTGGGGGCTACGGCAGCCTACGGCTTGCTGAGTTTACAGCTCTACATTTCTGCGGCTGTTTTGGTGCCCTGGCTGCTGCCCTCAGCCACGGTTTGGATCTACGCTCTGCCCATGGTTAACCGCTGGAAGCCCAACAAACCCAAGTCTTTCGCCGCTCCTGCATAATCGTTACCCGTGTGAGGACTATCTATTGACAGCAACGACAGGGTTGCATTTGTCCTCCTAGGAGAATGGTATGACTCAGCAACGTTGGCCAGTGGTATTGGGGTCTGCGATCGCGGTTTTAGCCTCGGCGCATCCAGCCTACGAGGCTCTGTTAGAGCCTAGCCCTATGGCGGAACGCACAATTATGGCGATGATCATGCCCCCATCTCCCAATCCGCTAAAACCCAAAGGCTCTAGGGGAGATGAGGTGTATGCGATCGCCCCCAGCGATATTGAAGGCTTGAATGTGATCTGGCGCGATGGGCCCTTGCTAATTTGGGAAGGTGCGATCGCGCGGGTTGAGGTAACCGATGCAGAAACGGAAGAGCTGCTCTGGAGTCAGTCGGTATCGCCGGAGGATAGATGGGTGGCCTACGGAGGGGCACCGTTGCAACCAGGGCATAGCTATGAGTGGATGCTGTGCGATGGGTCTAATGCAGTAGCCCACCTGGTCTCGTTTCAGGTATTAGCGGCTGAGAAGCGCGATCGTATTACCAGTGCGTTAGCTGAGCAAGCCGCCGCTTTACAGTCCGAGAAGGCCAGCCCTGAGGAAATGGCTCTGGCAAGGGCAATATGTTTTGCCGAGCAGGGGCTGTGGTCAGACGTGCTGATGGAAGCCTTTTCTGTCCAAGAGCCTTCAGCAGACTTGGTAAAACTTCTACTTGCCCTTCTACCCAAAAACTGACCTCACCAACTTAGCGCTCGCTGCAATGCGTTACAGATAGAACAACACACCACAAATCCTTCAAGCTCTGCTCCAGTGGGGGCAGAACCCGGGGGGGCGAGCATTAGCTGAGCTTGTGATGCAGCGTACATCCTCTACACTCCTTGAGCCATGACTACCCCACTCACCACTCTCCCTACTCCCTCGGTAGCTGGCATTAAGGCGATCGCCCAGCAGCACCAGAGCACCCTGGTGGAATATTCCGTTATTGACGCTAAAACCATTTACGCCTGGGTTATTTCGCCCCAGGGCGACATCCACTTCGAGACCATTGAAGCAAAGAAAATCATCGATCAAGACCTAGTGGCCTTGCAGGCTACCTACCAGGGGGTGCGCCAGGCTGCTCCAACCCGTCATGCCGAGGCCGACACCAGCGCCATCGAGGCGGTGTTTGCCGAACTGGTTCGCAAAGTTGCCCTAGCTCGGGAGGGCGAAACCTCCTCTTGCAACTACCTCAAAGACTACTACCGACTGCTGATTCAGCCCATCGCCCAGTGGCTACCCGCGCCCCAAGATCGGGCCTCAGACCATCCACCCGCCCTGATTTTTATTCCCCACCGTCACCTGTTCACCGTGCCCTTTGCGGGACTGGTCAACCCCGACACTAACACCTCCCTGGTCGAACATTACACCGTGCAGGTGGCCCCCTCCATTCAATTGCTGGGGCTTACTTACAACCGATACCAGAAGCTAGCCCATCGGCAGCAGCCCGGCCTGCGCCTCGTGGTGGGCAACCCCACCATGCCTAAGGTGATGCTCAAACCGCCAAAACCCTCCCAGACAGACAGTGCTACTCCCTCAAAATTGCCAGAGTCCCAGCCGCTAACCCCCCTTCCTGGTGCCGAAGAAGAGGCCAAAAAAGTCGCCGCCCTGCTCGACACTATGCCGCTGCTTGGCCCAGCTGCCCGCAAAGCAGCGGTGCTTGAGCGCCTGCCCCAAGCGGAGCTAGTGCATTTGGCCACCCACGGCATTCTCAATGAGATTGTGGGGCTGCCCATACCGGGGGCCATTGCCCTGACTTCCGATGGCACCGGTGCCCCCTACGACGGCCTACTTACCACTAGTGAACTGCTCAACCTCAACCTTCAGGCCAGGCTGGTGGTGCTGAGCTGTTGCAACACCGGTCTGGGAATCATCACCGGCGATGGCGTCATTGGCCTGGCACGCGCCTTGATTGCCGCTGGGGTGCCCAGTACTGTGGTCAGCCTGTGGCCCGTGCCCGACCAGGCCACCAGCCACCTCATGACCCGGTTTTATGAGCACCGCCGCACCCTTAACCATGCCCAAGCCCTCCGCCGGGCCATGCTAGAGACCCAAGACGACACCCCTGACTACCGCAGTTGGGCAGGCTTCATTCTCATCGGCGAAGCCTGAGGCCAGATTTTAGAAGGTTTCCCCTAATTCTGCTCCAGATACAGGATGCATAGCGCTAAGGACTCGGCTCTGCCTACGCAGCCTATCAACCTGAGCTAACTGCCCCAAATTCTACCTATGTACTCTCCTCCGTCTTTGCCACAGCCCTCATTTTGCTCTGCCGCCGCCATTGCTAGGCCGACTGTTCCTCAGCTAGTTAATGGCGCGATTTGGCTCTATCTGACCGGTCTGCGGCAGTTTCTCCCTACGGCGGTGCTGGCGGTGCTGTGGTTTCCAGGGTGCCTGCTGGTCGTCGCGGTTCTAAATGACCTTTTGCTCAAATTGGCTGACCAGGGTTCAAACTTCGCCTTTTTCGTGCAGCCCTTCTCTCTGGCGCTGATTGGGTTCAGCATGGCCAAATCCTTTGCCCTAGCCACGGCCATTGGCAAGATGGCCTTTGCCCGTCTCACCCATGCGCCGCTTTCAATGGTGCAGGCCAGGCGATTTACGGCCAGGCGCAAAGGAGGCTTCTTGTTGATCAATCTAGGCCAACGGCTGTGCACAATCCTGGCCGGCTATATTCTTCTCTCCTTAACACGATTGGTGTTTGCCGAGCCCTTTGAACTGGGGTTTGAAGTCATAGCTCTAGGAATAATCCCGCTGCTCTTGCTAGGCATGGCATTCCTCTGGCTTGTGGCTCGTCTTGCCATTACCGATCTGCCCTTGGCCACCCAAGAAAACTCCAATGCGATCGCATCCTTTGAAACGGCCTGGCAATTGACTAGAGGCCAGGCCAAACGCATCCTCCGAGCCATAGTTGGGCTGGGGCTGGTCATTTTTCCACCCATACTCTTTATTTGCACCGTAGCTGTTCAAATCAGAGACAGCTGGTTGATAAATTCATCTGATGCTGACTCCACGCTTAATCTAGCCCTGAGCATTGCATTGCTTCATTCCCATTTGATCGTTATTGGCATTTTGGGTATTCCATTTTGGCAGTCGCTTCGAGCCTTGATTTACTACGACCTATTACAACAGAATCAGTCTCAGATACAAGCCGAAGCGATCCTAATGGAGCGTTCTCACTCCCCTAGTCCAAAAATTTTCTGAAGCATTTTTCCCTTAACCGGAAAGTTAGTTATGGATTTCAGAGTTGATCTTTCATTCGTACCACTAATCGTTTTAGTAGGAGCACTGGCGATAGTTTCCCAAGAGCTGAGCGAATCTCCTGATCGAGCGCTTCAGGCGGTACAGATTCAACTAGCTTTCTTGGCAATTGTCTGTGGGTTGTATCGCCGTAAAATTGCAGATGTTTGCAAGGTATTTCAGCTCAATCGGACGGGGCAGCGGCAGCTAAACTGTGGTTCCCACGGAGCAGCAGAGAAGAGTTTTACCAAAGCGCTTGAAATCGGAAAAAATCACGAATTTATTAAATTCTCAAGCTGGCAAACTTTTAACAATTTGGGATTGTTAAACGAGCGCCGGGGGCATTATAGCCGCGCCCAGCAATACTACACCGATGCCCTACGGACGGGCAGGCCTGCCTGTCTCACAGTTTTTCTGTACCTAACCCTCCCCTTAGCCTTGTTGATTGGATTCGTCGAAGAGTTCATGCGCTATGGGCATCGCCACACTAGGGAAAAAAGCCTAGCTGCGGTTTCAATTACCATCCTGTTCATTATCTTTGGTTTTATTGGGCCTTTTCCGACGTCGATGGCCCTTATTTTTTCCACTACCTTCGCAGTTTTTAAGGGGCTGAGGGCTCGAACCATCAACCGCATCAACAGTCTAATGACTCAGCTTAAGATCGCAGAACTTGATGTCAGCCTGGGGCAATTCGATCGAGCGGCGCAAGCCTTCGCCCAATTACTTGAGGCACCGGCTGCAGGTAAAACTACGTTTATGCAGGCGATTGGCCTCACCCAACTGGGCCGAATTCATCTCCAAAAAGAAGAATTTCCAGAGGCGCTGGATCAACTCGAACAGGCTAAGGCTGTGCATGAACAGCAGTTGTTTAGCCAAATTAGCCCTTGCTTTGAGTATGGGGAGACTCTGCTCACAATGGGTGAGGTTTACGGAGCCTTAGGACAGATTGAACAGGCTAAGCAACAGTATGACTTAGCGCTGCAAGTTGCCCAGAAAATTAAAAGTGCTGAATTAGGAAGTCGAGTTCTATTTCATTTAGGCCAGCTCGAGTTCCTGGGTGATCCACACAGGGCATTGAGTTTGGTTGAGAATGCGATCGCCAAAATCAGAGAGACTGGCTATCCGGCCCTGCTCGCTAAGATGTTGCACTTCAAAGGGTTCGTTTTGATCCACCTGGAACAGGCTTCAAAGGTTCAGTTGGCATTGTCTGAGTTGGCGTTATTTGAAGCTATTGACCTGCTCAAAGCTCTGCTCGACTCCGCCCTAGAAGATGCCGATAAGGTGGCCCTCTTTGAATTGCAAACAGTCACCTATAACCTGCTTCAGCAGGTGCTCATTTGGCAGGGAAAAACCGAAGCTGCTCTGGTGATTGCTGAGCAGGGCCGGGCCAGGGCCTTTCTAGATTTGTTGTATCAGCGTCTATACCCGAACGATGCATTGATTTGGGAAAACCAGCTATGACAAACCCAACTCCACTATCTTGCAAACCACCATGAATAATTCTCAAACTTCAACCCCTCGTAAACTCTACCCGTTTCTGGTTGGGATTAACGACTATCCCCCCGGTACCAGTCCGCTGCAGGGCTGTGTAGAAGACATTAAAGGTTTTCAGACCTACCTACAGCACCGAGTCGCCAACCAAAACGGCTTTGAACTGCAAACGCCTCACGTTTTGCTCAACCATCAGGCCACCCGTGCAGCCGTTATCAGCGGCTTTACTGACTACCTCAGCCAGGCCCAGGCCAACGACGTAGCTCTGTTTTATTACGCGGGGCACGGCTCGCAAAAACGTTGGTCTCAAGCACTGGCCGACAAAGCATTAGTTGACAACGCCCTAGCCCACCACGAGCCCGACGGCCTCAACGAAACCCTGGTCTGCTACGACAGCCGCACCGATAGCTGGGATCTGCTCGATCGCGAGCTCGCCTTTTTAATCGCCCAGTTGACCCACAACCCCCATTTCGTCGCCATTCTCGACTGCTGCCACTCGGGCCACCAATTGCGAGGCTTGCATGATGGCGACAACGATAACCACTTTGCCATCGGCGACAATCGCAATCTCGAAGAAGATCAGCGTAAGCGCCCCCTTTTTACCTATTTGGCACCGCCGAGCATCCTCCGCGCCGCTACCCAGAGCGAAGTTCTACCCCAGTGGATTTCTCCTAATAGACGGCATATTTTGCTGGCGGCCTGTCGCGATCGCGAACTTGCCCAAGAAGTACGTTTGACCGATTCCAGCACGGGGCAGCCCGTTGTCCGAGGAGTGTTTTCTTACTTTCTGCAAGAGACCCTGATGAAAGCCAAGGGCAGCCTCACATACCGCGATCTCTTTAATGAAGCCAAGTCTCTGGTGGTCAGCAAGGTAAGCTATCAGACTCCGCAGCTTGAAGCCCTGCAAGAGAACATCAATCAACCTTTTTTAGGAGGGCCTGTGGTGCAGTACCCGCCCTACTATACGGTGCGCTTTGCCGATAACACCTGGGTTATGAATGGCGGGGCCATCCACGGCATTCCTCAACCCGAGGGTGAGGCGACCACTACCCTGGCCCTTTTCCCCCACAACGTTGATGTCGCCCAACCCTTGACTGTAGACAATGCTATGGCCAGGGCTAGCGTTAGCGAAGTCTTGCCCCATCTCAGCCGCCTAGAGCTTATCGAAGGCGCTGGGCTAGACCACAACAGGATCTACAAAGCCCTGGTTGAGAAGCTACCCCAGCCTACCTTTGCCGTGGCCTACGACGGCGATCCCGAGCCGTTGGTTTTCATCAAAGCCGCCATTCACGCTGGCCCATCTCCATACATTCGGCTGGCCAAGCGACTCGATAAGCCAGACTTTCGTCTGGTGGCCCGCGACAACGGGTACCACCTCTATCGCGTGGGTGAAAGCCATGCGCCAGATACGCCGCGTCATCGGGCGATCGCCGTTAGAGATGGCAACCCCATCGTTGCGCCGGTTGAGGGATACTCAGAGGACAGTGCCGCTGAGGTGGTCAGGCGGTTAGAGCACATAGCTCGATGGACATTGATTGCCCGACTCAAGCCCCTAGCTAACCGCCAAATTGACGAAAGTGCCATTGAGCTGCGCTTTTGGGAGGGCGATGGAGACGCAGACAACCCTAAGGAAATCGCCGACCCAGCCCTACGGCTGACCTATCCCGCACCCAACCAAGAGCCCGCCTTCAGGGTTAACCTTACCAATAAAACTGATCAAAAACTGTACTGCGCCCTAGTGTGCCTGAGCGAAGACTTTTCCATTACCTCCAACATCGTCGGCGATTGTGTGGAGCTACGCCCAAAAAAGACTGCTTGGGCACACGATAAGGCCCCTCTATACGGCATTGTTCCCCGCCCTCTTTGGGAAGAAGGCGTTATCGAATGTACAGATATTTTCATGGCGATCGCTTCCCCCCACCCTTTCGATGCCACCCTACTAGAGCAAGAGGGATTTCCCCTGGGCAACAATCAAACCTTTACTACCTCTCGATGCATCTCTCCAGTCTTTGCCATCTTTGGAGAGCTAATTGATTGGGGTATTACCCGCATAACCAGCACTCAAGGCGAGCAAACAGCGCTATCTGATGGCTGGATGCTCAAGCGGGTCAGCATCACCTTTGTGCGCCCCCGGCAATAATATGAGACATCTATCGTCCCCTAACGGGTTATTTTTGCAGGGCCTACAACTGTGTAGACAAGGCCATTTTGCCCTGTCGATCTCGATATTTCAAAAGGCGCTAGAACGCTTTGGGCAGATCGGCGATCGCCCCGGAGAAGCAAAGGCCCTCTACTATCTAGGCCTCAACCACGAGGCGCTCAACCAACTCTCCCAGGCATTGAGCTACTACAAGCAGTCTTTAGCTACGACCAAGGCACTGTGCGCTGGCCCAGGGCCAGTTTTTGACCACTGTGCCAGGGCTGATCAAGCTGTCGCCAAAATTAATCAACTCCATTCAAGACTGCATAATCTTCAGCCATTGCAGAACTAGTTAGAGGTAGCCAATCGACTAGCACGCTGCGGCGTAAACCTGACTGTCTTAACAACGGTTTCAGGCCTCAGGCGTTGGCAAAGGCTATTTCTGCAGGAGGGACTGTTGTGCGATTACCTGAACTGTGCCAAAAAACACTGCCATCTTTGGGTCGAGGTTGCGGATTACTGAGCCTTTGCTGGGGAGTCGGTTTACTGACGCTGGCGGCGAGCACCACGCCCTTACATGCCCAAGATGCTGAACTTCCAGAATCCGTTGAGTTAAACGATAGCGGTGCTGCTGGCACCCTCGATTCTCTCGACACCAATGTTCCAGACGCTTCTGCACAGCCCGAGCCTTCTGTGCTGGAGGGCGAAGCGGCATCGGGCTCAACTGAGCTGCCGGGAACCGAACGGCTGGAACTAGTTTCCCAGTCTGAGGCGGGTTCCTGGCCCCGCATTCTGCAAAGACTTATGCCCCAAGGCTCAAGTTTTGAGACCTATCGCCTCGGCCCCGGCGATGGCATTGCGGTGGAGGTGCAGCGGTTTGCCGATCTAAACTTTCAGGCCACCCTCGATCTGCAAGGCAACGTCACCGTGCCCCTGGCGGGCACCATAAACCTCACTGGGTTGACCCCCGAGCAGGCCCAGGACAGGCTCTACACCGCCTACGACCAGTACGTGGTCGAGCCAAAAATCTCGCTTACCCTAACGACTCAGCGCCCGGTCGAAGTCACCATTGTGGGTGCAGTGCCCCGCCCTGGGGTATACCCCCTAGAGCAACCCAACCTGTCGGCGGCGCTGGTGACGGCGGGGGGAACCACAACCCTGGCCGATCTGCGAGCGGTGCAGGTGCGGCGGCCCCTCAGCAATGGCGAAGTGGTCGAGCACACGGTCGATCTGTTTACCCCCCTGCACCAGGGTGACTCGATTCCTCAGGTGAGGTTACAGAACGGCGATGTGGTGTCGGTACCGCAGCTCACCGCCGCTGGGTTAGCCGAATACGATCGCACCCTGGTGGCGATCTCGACTATGGCCAAACCCGAAATTACCGTGCGGATCATGAACCGCGCCACAGGCGGACGGGGGACAGAATCGCGATTTGGGGCGATTACTCTGCCCAACGGCAGTCGCTTTTTAGATGCGTTGGCCCAGGCTGGGGTCAACCCCGATCTGGCCGCCTATCACCGCATCGGCGTGGTGCGCTTTAACCCCGAGACGGAGTCTGCCGAAACCGTGGTGATCGATGCCAATGCGGCCATCAATGGCAATGCCAGCCAAAACATTCCGCTGCAAGAAAATGATGTGCTGGTGGTCGATCGCAACACCCTGGCCAGCATCACCAATTTTCTCAGCACCGTAACCCAGCCGTTCAAAGATGTGCTGGGGTTTTTGCTCTTTTTCGACTCGTTTGGCGAGAGCACCGGCGAGTTGTTTTGACAATTTTCCTCAGCAATCCATAAGAGAATCCCAGCTTCAGCCAGCAACTCCAGACGCTGTGGGGTGGGCAATGCCCACCTTTGGAGACGCAGTTTTCTAACCATCAACTCACGCATAGGAAGCGCAATTCGTCATGGTTTCACCGTTCTTAAAGCGCTATGGCTCAGCCTTAAACCGCTACAAGTGGCCCTGTCTGACCAGTTTTTTGGCAGTGGTGGGCCTGTCTACGGCGGTAGCCCTCCAGCCACCCCCCCTGCCCCAGTACCGGGCCGAGGGGGTACTGGTGACCACCAACTCCGCCCCTGCTGATGACGAGGAATCAACGCAGTCTCAGGCCCCAAGCGTTGTCTCTGAGAACGCCCTGCTGTCGGAGCGGCTGCTGCAAACGGTGGCTCAAGATCTGGCCACTATCCCGATCGCGATCACCCCTCAGACCCTGCGCGACCACACGCAAGTGACGCTAGAGAACAGCGCCGAGCAGGGGCAGCAGATTTCGGTAGCGTTTACCTGGCCTGACGTTGACCAGGCCCAGGTGATTCTCGATCGCATGTTTGAGGCGATCGTCGACCTCAGCCTAGAGGCCAACCAGGCTAAGCTGCAAACCATTATCGAGGCCCTGGAGCGCCAGCTGCCGGCAGTGGAGAGCACCCTGCTCGCCGCCGAAGAAGACCTGAAAAACTACGATCGCGCCCAGGGGCTGGCGCTTCAGGCGGCCCAAGAGGGCAACCTGCTGACGGCGATCGCCAACGGACAGGAGCAGCAGCGGCAAAATGACATCGCCCTGGCCGCCATTCAGTCGCAGATGCAAAGTCTGCAACAGCAGCTCGGCCTCTCGCCCCAGGAGGCGTTGACCGCCTCGGCCTTGAGCACCGACCCGGTGATTGCCCAGCTGCGATCGCAGATTCTCGAAGCCGAAACCCAACTAGAGCTGCTGTCGCCCACCCTGCGAGAAGCCCATCCCACCCTCCAAGACCTCAACACCACCCTGGTGGCCTACGATAAACTCCTGGAGGAACGGGCTGAGGAAGTGATCGGCGGCAACGGTTTGGTGGCCTTTGCCAACGTCAGCCAAATTCGCCAGCAGAGCGCCCTCGACCCGGCCCGAGCCGAGCTGGCTAGCCAGCTTGTCGCCCTTAACAACGAGCGTGAGGCGCTGCTGCGGCAGCAGCAGGTGCTGGCACAGTCAACCACCCAGCTCACCAGCGACTACGGTCAACTGCCAGACCTACAACTAGAGCGCTCGCGCAAGGTGCAGCAGATCGAGCTCAATCGCGCCCTCTATGACCAAATCCAGGCTAAGCGCATTGAGGCCCAGACCGCCAAAGCTGAGACCCTCAGCAGTCTGGCGATCGCCGAGGCCCCCACTACTGCGCTGCTGCCTCAAACCGCGCTCAGCCCCAAGCTGGCGATCGCCGTCGGTAGTCTGCTAGGGCTAATTTTGGCGGGCACCCTGGCCCAGCTGCTCGCCATGGTCGACAGCACCATCCGCACCCGCGACGACCTCGACGCTGTGCTAACGAAGCAGGGCGTGCCGCTGTTGAGCTCACTGCCCACCCTGGAACCCGATACCCAGTCAATGCTGGGGGCGATCGCCCTACAGGCCTACGAGAATCTGTGGAGCAGTCTGAGGTCAGGACTGGGGAGAACCGAGGCCGATCGCTTCTCTAAAGTAGTTTTGATTACTAGCAGCGGTGAGGGCGAGGGCAAAACCACCACCGCCTTTAACCTGGGCATTGCCGCAGCGCGCGCCGGTCAGCGCACCCTGCTGCTAGAGGTGGACTGGCGTTACGTCTCCCAGAGCTATCGCTTAGGGGTGCAGCCCATCTTAGGGCCAGAGCTGCAGAGCTATTATGAAGGGCGATCGGGCGACCCCATCCAGTCCGTGCCTGAGGTCGAGAATCTGTTCATTCTCCCCGGCCCCGGCCCCCAAACTAGTGCCGCCGCCATGCTTGACGCCGTAGGGCAGTTTTTGATCACAGCCCGAGAGAGTTTTGACCTAATCGTGGTCGATGCTCCACCCCTGAGCCCTGGCATTAGCGCTCTAGTGCTGGGCATTCCGGTGGATGGTTGGGTAATGGTGACTCGTGCCAATTACACTCAAAGGGCCAAACTTGAAAGCGATTTGGGGCAATGGGGCCATAGGCCAGGCTTTCTGGGCGGACTTCTCAACGATGCCGGTAGACCTAAACCCTCTTAGACCCGGCCATAACCACCCCTTCAATGGAGTTCTAAGGCCTCAAATGGAGTTCTAAAGCCTCAAAGAGCCGGTGCTTTAGCGATCGCCCTCAACTCGCCAACAACTCTCCTTGTCCATGAATGCGATCGCACCACTTCTGAGCTAGTGCCGCCATCTCCTGACGCTTAGCCTCATTGGCCCACAGCTCTGCCCACCCCAGCTTCCACCGGCTCAGCAACCGTTGCAAGTCAACTAAGTCACTGGCAAACGTTATGTCTGTCTCTAGATTAATGCCGAGCACTGCCCATTCGATGAAAAACTGACTTTCCCTGACTAGGTGCTGGGCCACCAACTCATCAGTGCCACTACGAGCTAGTACATGAATGCGCGTCAAGTTCAGCGCCAGACTGTCGAGCTGTGTCGCCTGGTTGGCCTGGAGGTACTGCGCCTTGAGAATGTCCCAGTTTATTGCCATTGAACGTCGCCCAACAGAGACTGCACAAGCTGGCGGATATCGTCCCGCATCGTTGGATTTTGGATCGTCATCGAACGGTTGTTGGCGGTAGGGCGAATGTTGATCAGCGATTCGTAGCCCACCGTTTGACTCAGCGGATACCAATCTGCACCCCAAACCTTGCGTTGTTGGCTGCCATCGTCCAGCAGAACTAACTCACAGTCCGCGTGCAACTCGCCTCCTCCAGCCAGAATGCGGCGCTCAACATCTACCGCCAGTTTAATGTAAATTCCCAGCGCCTCCAGCATCTGACGCATCTGCTCAGGCTCCGCTCTCTGGCGAATGACGTGAATCATAACGCACTAGCTCATGGTGCTGAACAAGTGTACTGCTATCCACTTCGGGTTCATTCATTCTTGAGTTATGGATTTATCCAAGGCTCCGCGGCCTTGCCGGAACCAGGCATCTAGGCCAAGTCCTGAAAACTACTGTCGTTTTCGCCGCTGGTTGCTCAGAAGACCTCGCTGATAGATCTGGATGGCCTTCAGGTGGGCATTTGGGTTGCCTCGATTGTGGAGCCAGTCTTGAATCAACTCCAAGTTGTAGCGCACACAGCGGCTATTGATCCGCACCCAGTGGATGCCCTCAATCCAATCGCCCTTCAGCCGATACTTTTTCAGCGTTGAGTCACTAAGGTTAAGGCATTCCGAGGCTTTTCGTTTACTGACAAAGAGAAGCATGGCACCCAACTCCTGGGTTAACAACAGGGGCAAAGCCCAAATCAGAGTTGGTAGAGCATCGTGGCGCAGCCCGTAGCTTGCGCCGTCCTGATAGGGTCATTCTAAGAGAGGTAGCAGCGTATCGGCCGATTTAATGCTGAGTAATTAACAATACTTAATCTTAATTCAGCATCATGGCGGTCTGACAAAGGCAGTTGGCTATATTGGTATGGTTTGGCGATATAGGCATGAGAGGAATGCGGGGTCAGCACTCAACCGCTAATCCCGCATTAGCCTGCCGTTAATCGTTGAGGATGTCTCCGAGGTCGCCTAGCTCATCGCCATCCATCACCACCCCCTGTTCGATGTCCACAGGTACTGGTGCCGGAGCTTGGGGCACGTTGGTCAAAGACCGGTCTGAAAGGGCCATCGCCCCTGCCCCTCTAACTGCCACCACTAACTCCTCTAGGATTGACTCCAGGCGAGTGATACTGCCCAGTGGAGCCGAAGTACCGACATTAGCCATGACTGGATTGGCAATATGGTAGCGATCGCACAAATCAGCAATCTGCTTTACCAAGCGCTCCACACAATGCCGCGCCATTTCCTGAATCTCCGAGATCGATAGCTCGCCGTGGAACTCCTCTGCCAAAGGGCGATAGAACGCCATCATGGCATCCATCCCCTGCTGTCGGCCCTGGCGACCGGTGAAATGCGGATTGTTCAGGAGGTAATTCAGCACCACCGCTGTCGCCGCCGGGAACTGGGCGTTGTAGATAAACTTGACCCGCTCTGATTGGGCGTGACCATCTTGACTCATGACGCCACCCGCATCCGGTTGACATCTCCGAGTAACGCCTGGAACAGACCAAAGCCGTCGGTCATCCGCATTGGTAGAGACGGCATTTCAACCGCTTCCGGTAGTTGGGCATTGACCAACTGGGTCAACGCCTCCTGGTGCTCCCATGCAAATGACAGACGAGACGCAAACCCCCGCTCCTCAAAGAACTGCCGCAACGGCTCCTGCATCAAGTAAGCGGCTCCACCCGCCAACACCACATCTCCCTTGCCAGTGGCTAGGCTCGGCAGCAGGTGATCGGTAAAGTGGGATTCCAGACTGGCCAAACATGCTGCTTCGACTTGGGCGATCGCCGCCGAGAAATCAACCGCCGTTCCCTTAGCCACCGAGTACTGCTGAGCCTGCCCCGTCTCCAGCGCCCTCAGTAGCACGTCATACTCTGTCACCGACACCCCCGCCGCATTCGCTGCTTTCTCGAACGATTCCCAGAAGCCGGGAAACTTGGAGGTCGATTTGGCTGAGTTCAGGGTGCCGGTTTCAAAGGCCAGTTGAGTACCGTTGCGGTGACCCAGCATCTCAATCCAGGTCGTGCGCTGGGCGATAGCCACGCCTGCCTGCTGAAGCTGAGCCTTACGCTGAACGTAGATACCGTATCCCTCAGGCCGAAAGCTGAGTGTCAGATTGGCCCGGTATTCCACCTCATCTTGAAACCGAAAACCTTGAGCCAAGGTCGTTAACCGAGACGCGATCTGCTGACGGGTGGCCAATTCATTAATCGGCAGCAGCACCCAAACCACTGCATCAAAGCGGCTGGGCAGTCCCTCGGTTTTCGCGATCGCCCCCAATGCCCCAACAATCCGCTCAGGAGCCTTCAAGCTTTTGTCCTCCTTAAAGCTGTTGTAGTCGAGAAACCTCTGGGCCGATTTGCCCACGAACGTCAGCACGTCACCATTACGGAACCAGGCACAATCTTGCGGACGGCCCCCAGGGCTAATCGATTCGACCCCTGAGGCTTCGCGTTGGGCCACTTCTGCATCCATCCAAAGGGCATAAGTCTGGCCCTGGTGCAGCTTGTAGAAGAACTTGCCGCCAGACTTACCCAGGTCACAGGCCAATAAAAGCGTTGGAACATGAGAATTCATAGGAACATCTCCTGATAACTGCTCCAAATATCAGCATATAGTCAGCTATATCCGTGCAATTTTGTGAAACTTTACGAAATGAGCTGAATCTATCCAAGGTGATCGTGACTATTTGGATTGAGTGCTGGTAAATGCTGAATTAGTGGAATATGATTGGGTGTATCAGGATGCTGCGCCCCTATCGGGGGCTTCGCGGAGAGGCCACACAGTACGCCAAGGTTTTGGCAAAAACCGGGTAACGGCCCTCCCCTCAGGGTTTCTACCGTTTTTGAAGACGCTACTGCTTTCGCCTCAGGGTGGCGTCATGTTTTTAACCCAGCTTCTCCATGCTTTCCACGAGTAACCTCTCTGCTGCTCAGGCGGAGACCTATTACACGAAAGAGGATTATTACTCGGCTGAAGAAGCCGCTCACCCGACCAAATGGGTAGGCAAGGGGGCTGCGTCGTTGGGTTTGGTTGGGACAGTGAGTCAGGAAAGTTTTAGCCACATGCTCTCGGGGCAGACTCCGGACGGGCGATCGCTGATGGGGAAAGTGGTTGAGCCAGAAAAGCGGCGAGCCGCGACAGACTTTACCTTTAGTGCTCCGAAGAGCGTCAGCATTGCGGCGCTGGTGCAGCAGGACGAGCGCGTGCTGGAAGCCCATCATCAGGCGGTGTCCAAGGCACTGGAGGTATTGGAAGAGCGCTATGCCCAAACCAGAATTTCAACCGAAGCTGGGCGAACGAAGGTGACGACGGGGAATACTGCGGCGGCGGTGTTTACCCATTCCACCAGTCGGGAGGCGGAGCCGCAGCTCCACAGCCATTGTGTGGTGATGAATGCGACGCAGTTGGCGGATGGGCGGTGGTTTAGTTTGAGCAATGAGGCGGCGATCGCTAACCAAAAGCTCCTGGGCCAGATCTATCAAAATGAGCTAGCGGTGGCGTTGAAGCAGCAGGGCTATCAGATTGAACCCAAGGCCCATGGGCAGTTTGAGTTAGTGGGGTATTCACCGGATCTGCTCAAGGCATTCTCGACCCGCAGGCAGCAAATCCTCAAGCTGATCGAGGAATGGGAGGCGATGGGCTCTGAGAATAACCGAGCGATGCGAGAGACGGCGACCCTGGTATCGCGGAAGCGGAAACCCAAGGAGGTGGATGAGGGGCTATTGCAGCGGGGATGGAATGCGCTGATTCAGCTCAAGGGATTGGAGCTGCCAGAGTTGCCCGACGGCAATATCCAAGCAGCAGGCGATCAGCCATCGGCTACCTCTGTAATTGACGCGGCGATCCAACACTGTGGGGAACGGGAGTCGGTGTTTCGGCGGACGACGCTGGAGCGGTTTGTCTTTGCGCATGAGTTGGGGGCGCAGGGGTTTGAGGCGATTGAGGGGGCCATTGCCCACAGCCCTGAACTCATTCGAGTTGCCGACGGCAAGTTCACCACCCAGACGGCGCTCAATCTCGAACTCAAAACCATTTGTCTGATGCAACAGGGACGGGGGCAGGTGGCGGCAATTGTCCCCAACGGTGCCCAGTTGGACAATCTGGTGAGCCACACCTTAAACCCGGAGCAGCAAAACGCGGTGGAAATGGCAGTGACCACACCGGATGCGGTGATGGCGTGGCAAGGAGTAGCCGGAGCGGGCAAGACCTATGCTCTGAGCGTTTTGAAGGATCTGGCTCAGGTGCAAGGTTATGTGATCCGAGGGTTGGCTCCTAGTGCTGAAGCCGCCCATGTTTTGGGAGAGTCGCTGGGGATTGAAACCACGACCGTAGCGGGCCTATTGGTTTCTGATACCCCTGATCAAGCACCACAACCCACACTCTGGATCGTGGATGAGGCGGGGCTGTTGAGTATGAAAGATGCTCATGCCCTGTTGCGGCGGGCTGCACTGGAGCAAGCACGAGTTCTGCTGGTCGGCGATACCCGACAGCTTTCGGCTGTGGAAGCGGGCAATCCCTTCAAGAGCTTGCAGGCGGGCGGAATGACGACGGCTTATCTGGAGACCCATCGGCGGCAGCAGAACGGAGTGCTGCGATCTGCCGTGGAGCTGGTAGCTCAAGGACAGGTCAGTGAAGGGATTGAAATTTTGGCACAGGCTGGATGTGTCAAAGAAGGGGCTCAAGCCCAGGAACGGATTCAGCAGGTGGCCGCTGATTATTTGGTGCTGGCAACAGAGGAGCGGGAGTCTACGTTGGTGCTGGCAGGAACGAATATGGAGCGGTTGGCTCTGACTCAGGCGATGCGATCCGGGTTACAGGATGAGGGAACTTTGGGCGCGGACGGCTTTGTGATGCAAAGCTTGCGCCGTAAGGATTTGACTACGGCTCAGGCCAGCTACCTCAAAGCCTATGCCATGGGCGATGTACTGGTACCGATTCAGGATTATCGGAAGCAGGGGTTGATCAGAGGGGAGCAATACCGAGTTATCGCAGTGAATCCCGAGGCTCAGCAGGTGGTGCTGGAGACGCCGAGTGGGTCAGTGCTATCGATCAATCCATCCTTGTGTCCTCACAAGACGGTGTACGCGACGCAAGCAATTTCGGTGGCGGTGGGCGACAAGCTTAGGTGGACACGCAATAACCCCAAAGCTGGCATCCGCAATGGGCAAGGGTTTTTGGTGACGGGGCTGGAAGCGGATGGGACAGCGACTGTTCGCGATGGGGCCGGGCAAACCTCCACCATCAGCCTCAGCGGGAATCAGTACATTGACTACGCCTGGGTAAGCACCACATACAGCAGCCAGGGCAAAACAGCAGAGCGGGTTCTGGCGCTGCTGGGCGAAACGACGAATCGAGAAGCCTTTTATGTGGCGATATCCAGAGCCAAGCGGGCGGTGACCTTGTACACCACCAGCCAGGCTGACTTGGTGCGTCTGGCTCAGGTGTCGCGGGCCAAGGAGAACGTGAGTGACTACATGCCCTTAAATCAACAGGTGATGACCTATGGACAGCATGAACAACGGCAACCAGAATCCATCCCCGGCTTTGACCCCAGAGCAGTGGGAGAGCGCATTGGCGAGCGTGTTGCAGAGCAGCTTAGAGCCGCTACGGGCCGAGATCTGCGTGAATACGCAGCGGGTGCTTCACCTCGAAGACCATGTCCAGACTTTGGGCGAGGATTTGGCGATGTGGCCGCAGCGCTGGAACCAGAGCTTGGAGCTCTTGGTCGCGCAATTGCAGCATATCGTCAGCGACGAGACATCCTCCGATGCGCAGGCGACATTGCAGGAGCAGTTGCGGCTATTGATTGCGGCCTTGAGCAGTTGGAACGGGCAGCTCAAGACCGAGTTGGCCTTACAGCAGCAGTTAATCGCGTCACTAGAGCGGTTGGAAGGACGGCTGGACGAGAACAGCAAGGGATAAATTCCCCTGAACCAAAAGCCTTGAACACGAGGAGGCAGCTTTTGGCGCAGTGGGAACAGTATTCGGCGGGGTTGCCATCAGGGAGTTTGGAGCTGCGGGTGGCGCAGCGGGCGTTAGAGGATGGGCGCTCGGCTAAGGAAGTGGCACTAATGCTGGTGGCGGGGAGTGAAGTGGTGAGGCAGATTCACGATCGCCAGGGCAAGAAAGAGGCGATCGCATTTGCCCAGCACATCGTGACCATCGCTAGTCCACACCGAACCCCATCTACAGGTACGAAACATCATAGCTATGGGCTGGAGATAGGCGACTGAAGTAGCTGCGGAGCCTTGAAGTTTTGAATCATTGCCGGAGTTGGCGGAGCAATCACTCTCTAAACGGCCTTAAAGCGCTGATCTCTACCCCCTCGTTTTGGAGGTTGCTTAGAGAGGCTCTAGCCCAGCAAAAATTGCTTTGGCCAAAATGGTTTAAGGATGGGGAGACTGGGCTGAACAGCTCCTTGCTTGTGGATATGGGCATGGTGTTATTGGGCAGCTTTGGCAAGACTGATAACCAACTTGGCTAACCCAGGGCATTGGTCTGCTAATGGGAGATGAACGGCTGAAAACCTATCTAGACAAGCACTTTCAGGATTTTTGCTCCAAGTGGCTCGAACCATTGCCACGTAAAGGTTTTAGGGCTTCATCACCTTTCAAGAGACCAGTGTCTAACCCAGCGGATCTGGGCCTTGGTTAGCAAGCAGCAGGTCTCAGGGTTTAGGGAGCACTCACAGAGGGAGTTTGGCACTGACGGTAACTGGCACTGGAATGCTCCAAGACCTGCTAAAGCAAAGATACGGCTCGTCATTGACTTAGCAACGACAGCACTTGATCATAAAAACAGATGGCAGCTGAAATGGTGCAGCCCCTGAGCTGAAGCAAATTTCAGTATTCTCAGTATTCCATGACGGTTAATCTTTTTGCCGGAACCTACAAGTTTTCAAGGCTTTCACACACTTATTCACGGGCATCCAGTGCAGGGAGATGATCGATGATGCAAAGGCTTATTCTCGAAGATGAAACAAATACCTACAGCGTTCTGGTTGAGTCAACCTCAGCATCTCCTGTACGCCGCGTTGATGAGGATTTCGATTCTTACGATCCAGATACACCTAGAGGAGGCCTTCCAGGAACCCTTCAGCCTCAAATTACACCTGAGCTGAGGGTCAAGCTGGCAGACGTGCACCGCACGATCCAAGGTTATACGCAGTATGCCATTGGGGCATTTAAGGACTTGGCGATCGCAGAAGTTGAAGAAATCACCCTTCGCTTTAATCTCAAAATCACTGCGGAGGGGGGGCTGCCTATGCTCGCCAGCGGCAAAGCAGAGTCAGACTTTGCGATCGAGGTGAAGTGCAAGTTTCCGACTTCTGGGCCTAAGAGTTAGCTTCTGTAGGTGTCTTGATAAGAAATCTTTAGGGGATTGGGGAGTAACTGAGGCTGAAAAGTTGGGGGAATCCCCAAAGTAAGCTACTTAGCTTAGGCTCTCTATGGTAGTGCTAGCAAGGCTTATAGAGTTTGTGAGGCAACACTAGCTTCGGGGTAGCTGGTTGCGTGAAATTAAATTCATAGCACATCTGCTGCCACATAAGCGAGGCCTTAAATCATGCCGAACAGAATTAATGGAACAGGGTTCAGCGACAACGGAGCATTTCGCCCAAAGCTCGTAGGTCGAGACAGAGAAGATTTTCTCTTCATCAACATTAATGACGGAATTGATATCATCCAAGGATTTGCCGGAGATGACATTCTTGAAGGCCGAGGAGCTAATGACCAGCTCTACGGAGGTGATGGTTACGATCGCCTTGACGGTGGAGATGGCGCTGACTTTATGGAAGGAGGCCAGGACTCAGATACGTATGTTGTAGACAATGTGGGCGATCGCGTTGTTGAGCTCTTTAATCAGGGCACTTTTGACACCGTTGAATCGTTTATTAATTACACATTGGGAAACAACGTAGAAAGGTTGACTCTGCTCGGCACTGCGAACCTAAATGGTACAGGAAACGATCTTGCTAACACTATCAGAGGTAACGTCGGCAGAAATATTTTGACCGGCGGAAAGGGTAATGATTCCATTTTCGGAGGAGGTGAAAACGATTTGCTCTTTGGGGGAGACGATTCTGATTTCTTATATGGCGGCACTGGCCGTGACTATTTATACGGCGGTAGCGGCGATGATTGGTTATCTGGGCAAGCAGAGAATGATACATTGATTGGTGATGCTGGCAGAGATCGCTTATTTGGAGGGGCCGGAGACGATCTCCTTCTCAGCGGTTCAGGGGCAGATCGTTTTGTCTTTGAGTCTAGCAGGGTGTTTATGCGTGGAGACCTTGGCGTTGATACCATCACTTCCTTTGAGCGAGGCTTAGACAAAATTCAACTGTATAAACCCACGTTTATCACGCTGGCTAGTCGCGGTAGTGAAGCAGGCACTGTTGGGTTTAGTGACCTTTCAGAGTTCTCGATCGTTACCAACGACACGGCGGCTGCCCTTAGCAGGGCCGATGTTGTATATAACTCTGCCAATGGCAATCTGTTCTATAACCCTAACGGTACTACCGCAGGGTTTGACGGAGCCACCGTTCAAGGCGGGCATTTTGCGACTTTGATAGGAACTCCAACCTTAAGCAGCAGCGACTTTGTGTTAACTGAGCCTGTTCAACTCATCTAAAATCTGACTACATGATTTTTCGATCGCCTCTCTACGCAGAGGGGCGATCGCTTTTTATGCGTTAGTTCGAAAACATGTAGAGAGAAATAAATTTGGAAACTCTTCTCAGGAGAAAAGGATTCGATGTGTTGATTGACCGTAGGGTGGTTGAATCAAGCCGGACTAAGAGATGATTCAATGATTTTTGATTGCTAACGGAAAGAGAGTTTGGGGAATCCCCAAGGCGGGGGCATGATCTGAGCCTGGTTATTTAAGTGTGGCGGGGCTTTGAGCGATCGCATACGGATATTGGCTTTGGGGCAGATGGCTTGGTGAAACTGGGCTCAAAGCAAACCTCCCTATGAGTTACGCAGGTGCCCCCATGGTGACTTTGAGTTTATTGCCCACCGTTGCAGATGTCCGCCCAGCCAAGTTTTCTGAAAGCCAGGAGCAGCCCAAAAGAGCAGAGCTGGCTATGCTGAGCCGCCTTTTTGAGGAGTTTGCGGATGGTGTGTTATTGCTGACCCAAGACGGAAGCTGTCTCTATAGCAATCAGGAGGGGCGGAGGCTCTGCCAGGTATTGAAGGAAGGCCAGCACTCTACTGATGCTGTGCCTCTGGGTGTATGGCTCATGTGTAGGCACATGATCGAAAGCCGTAGTCTATTTGCAGATGAGGCTTTGGTACCCACTCAGACGCTTACAGGAGCTAAAAATCAGCTAGTTCGGGTTAAGGTGCAGTGGTTAGATTTTTCGCCTGGCTCGGAGGCTTATCTGCTGGTGCTGTTGGAAGACCAGTCGAGGTCGGCGCAGGCGACAGCGCTGCTGGAAGCAGTGCGGTATAAGCTGACGCCTCGGGAAAAGGATGTTTGGCTACTGCGGCACGCGAATTGTAGCTATAAGGAAATTGCGGCGAAGCTGTTTATTAGCGTCAATACGGTGAAACGCCATCTTAGGAGTATTTCTGCTAAGCGTATGCTGATGGCTGAGGATTAAGGGGTAATCAGTTGAGCCCTGTCCCTCCTATCCTATTTTCAGCTAAATTATAGGTTTGTTGCTAATGCCTGATAAGCACCTTCTAGGGCTGGTCTAATCTCGCTAATACTTTCGCTAGCGCCTTGCATTTGCAGATGTCTCTGGTACTCCTCATAACCTTGAGGATAGGGAAGGTTGGGACAGGTGCGCCGGTAGGGCACGTCGCCAAGGTAACTCCGCCACTCAGTTACGGTGAGGTTTTGGGTTAATCGATTACAAGCCTGAACTAACACATCCTCAGTAGATGTATATTGAATTCGCACTGTACCGTCCTCGCTAGCGGTAGCAATTTGGCTGCCATTGGGGCTAAAGCTTACAGCCATGACACCACCATCGTGGACAAGCCGAGCCAGTTCGCGTCCTGTTTTGGCATCCCATAGTCGGGCTGTACCGTCCTCGCTGGCGGTAGCAATTCGGCTGCCATCGGGGCTAAAGCTTAGGGCCCTGATACCACCATCGTGGACAAGCAGAGCCAGTTCGCGTCCTGTATTGGTATCCCATATCTGGATTGTTGTATCTGAACTGGCGGCGATTTGGGTGCCATCTGGGCTAAAGCTTACATCATTGATGAAGATGTAATTGAAGAACTCAAGGCTAAAAGAGAGCCGAGCCAGTTCGCGTCCTGTTTCGGCATCTCGTAGCAAAATTGGACCGCTGACAGTATACGAACTAGCAGTAATGATGTGGGTATCATCGGGGCTAAAGCTTACAGCCATGACACCACCATCGTAGTCGAGTTGAGCCAGTTCACGTCCTGTTCTTGTATCCCATAGCCGGGCTGTTGTATCTGAACTGGTGGTAACGATTTTGCTGCCATCAGGACTAAAGTTTGCAGTATAGACGTACCCATTGTGGTCAAGCCGAGCCAGCTCGCGTCCTGTTTTAGGATCCCATAGCCAGACTATGTTACCGCTGGCGGTAGCGATTTGACTGCCATTGGGACTAAAGCTTACAGCAGAGACAGCCTCAATGTGGTTAAGCAGAGCTAGTTCGCGCCCTGTTTTGGCATCCCATAGTCGGGCTGTACTATCCTCGCTGGCGGTAGCGATTTGGCTGCCATCGGGGCTAAAACTTACATCATTGACACCATTGTGGTCAAGCAGAGCTAGTTCGTGCCCTGTTCTCGTATCCCATAGTCGGGCTGTACTATCCTCACTAGCGGTAGCGATTTGGCTGCCATCGGGGCTGAAACTTACATCATTGACACCATTGTGGTCAAGCAGAGCTAGTTCGTGCCCTGTTCTCGTATCCCATAATCGGGCTGTACTATCCTCGCTAGCAGTAGCAATTTGGCTGCCATCGGGACTGATGCTTACAGCAGAGACGTTCCCATCGTGGTCAAGCCGAGCCAGTTCGCGTCCTGTTCTCGTATCCCATAGCCGGACTGTTTTATCCGAACTTGCGGTAGCGATTTGGCTGCCATCAAGGCTGACACTTACAGCAGAGACGTTCCCACCATGGTCAAGTTGAGCTAGTTCGTGTCCTGTTTTGGCATCCCATAGCCAAACTGTGCCGCCGCTGGCGTTAGCGATCTGACTACCATCGGGGCTGAAGCTTACAACAGGAGCACCATAGAAATCATAATAGTAGTTGTAGTTGAGCAGAGCTAGTTTACGTCCTGTTTCGGCATCCCATAGCCAAACTGTGCCGCTGCTGGCAGTAGCAATTTGGCTACCATCGGGGCTAAAGCTTACAGCAGGGACATACCCCTCGTGGCCAAGCCGATCTAGTTTGCGTCCTGTTTTGGCATCCCATAGCCAAACTGTGTCACCGCTGGCGGTAGCAATCTGACTGCCATTGGGGCTAAAGCTTACAGCATTAACAGCCTCATCGTGGTCGAGCCGAGCCAATTCGCGTCCTGTTTTAGCGTCCCATAGCCGGGCTGTTTTGTCCAAACTTGCAGTAGCGATTTGGCTACCATTAGGATTAAAGCTTACAGCATCAACAGCGTCATTGTGGTCGAGCCGAGCCAATTCGAGGGCAAGTTGGGTGTATGCTCGGAGCGCAGCATCAGTATCTCCTCTATTAACCTGTTCACTTATCCCAGAAAGCTGGTTCATAGACTCTGCTGCCAGCAAAATACTTGTGGGCCAAAAGTTCCCTCCCAATTGAAAAGCCGACTCGGCCTGAGCTGCCAACTGCCTAGCCAAAGCAATCTGCTGCCGTTCTTGGGCTAGGGCAGTCTGCTTCTCAGCCCACTGTCTTTGCTCCGTCTCTGCTTGTCTTGCTGCTTCTGCTGCTGTCCTACGTTGTTCAGCGATCTCGCGTTGTTCTAATTCTGCTTGCTGTGCTTCTACCGCCTCCTGCTTGGCCGTTTCTGCCTGCTGGCGCTGCTCGTCCGCTAGCTGTTGCGCAGCTTGTGACTCCTCAAGACGTTGGTCTGCAAGTTTTCTTTGAGCTTTGGCTATATCTGCTTGTCTAATGGCTTCTTCCTCAGCCTTGCGAGCAGCATCCCTCTGCTCCTCCACGTTTTCCAAAGCTTTCCCTGCTCGTGATCGCTCCGCCAATGCCCACACCGTTAACCCAGAGGTAATACCTAGCAGCAATAGACTGGCTGCAATCGTCCCTTGCAATTGCCGTATCCGCTTGCGCCAGTTGATTGGCAGGTTCTCTCGAATCCAAACCTCATCAAAGACAGCTTTATAGATGACATTGCGTACCTGCAGGGTCTTGTCTGCTTCCCGCTTTACTACTCCTGCCAACTTCAGGTGTGACTTGACGATTGACTGCTCCTCATCACTTACAGCCTGCCGCCCTCGCCAAATATATCTATAAGTAGTCAGCACTTGGTAAACATCCGGTGCTCTACGGGTCAACATATCTCGCACAAACTGCAAGTTATTATCTTGCTCACTCATCGGTCCCAGAAAGATGTTCATTGCCACCTGGCCCACCACATCCTCAGACCATTGCCCAGGCTGTTCACTGACCAACGCCTGACAGAGCCGCTGCGTTAGATATGGGTGTCCTCCTGTCCACGCCAATACCCATCGGAGCACTTGCTGGGCCAGTTCATCAGGCAACCCTAACCCTGTGGCCAAAGGCAGTGCCTCTGCCTCAGTAAAGTCAGTCAGATCTACCCGCCGACCAATATTAAATGGAGTACGCTTCGGATCACGGACGAGATCTGCTGGAGTGGCTACCCCAATCAGTACAAAAGAGAGACGGTGAAATACTGGCTCAGTTGATCGTGCTTCGTGAAGGGAGCGAATTGCTGTATAAAAATCATCGGTAAAATCAAGACTGAGTGTGGTGTCGATTTCATCAACAAAGATGACAACCTGCTCGGCAACTTCAGCTAGCAGCACTTCTTTAAAGAAACGTGTCATCCGATCAGTAATGCTCAGGTAGTTTCGCTCCTGCCACCACTGCACCACATTTGTATCTAAGTCTAAATCGTCTGCAATCTCTACAAGCAAACCTAAATACCATTGCTCTGCTGTTGCAAGCACACCCTTGCCTTGCAAATCGATCTCGGCAGAACGAATACCGATCTCTGCAAGACGCTCTCTAGTCTGTACCATCAGACTAGACTTCCCTATTTGCCGGGGACTCAAAATATAGACAAACTGCCCCTCCTGACAAAGAGCCAGCAACTCCGCATCCGCCTGCCGAGAAAGGTAAAGACCACCTTCTGCCTGTACATTTCCGCCTGTTGTGTAGATACGTTGATTAGCCATGTAAATGCTCTCGAAAGTAGTCTGCATACAGTTGGCATCGAGGTAAGACTTTTTGGCCTTCTCGCTGCACTAACCCAGCCCCCCGAAGCCGGAAGAACACCCGCTCATCTAAACACCGCTGTTGTCGAATCGCTTCCAGTAGCCCCTTCACTAGCTCAGGCTTATCGTTCATTCGAAACAAATGGTAGCGCAGGTGATCTCCAAAGGGACCTCGGTCTGCGGCTGACTGAGCAAATAACTCCGGCACCGAAATTTGCTGGCTAGCAACAAGATATAACGCTCGCCGTACGAGATAGGGATGGCCTGATAGCAACAACATCAATTGTTTTAGCTGAGCTGAATTCAAAGGAGCGCCATGTCGTCGGTTTAAGTCGGCCACCTGCTCCTCATTAAAATCAACTAACTCAATTACCTGTCCAACATTAAACGGCGACTGGTTCAAATTCTCAATGAGTTGATAGGGTTCAGTTGAGGTAACTAATACCAGATCAAGCTGCTTCCAGATAGGTGTAGTGGCACGGCTGTTATGCCAACTGCGCAACATTCCAAAAAAGTCAGAGCGAAATTCCGTATCAAACACCGACTCAACCTCATCCATTGCCAACACCAAGGGACTGCCAAGAACCTTGAGCAGGTGGCGGCTCATGTAGCGGGTGCAGCGTTGATTTTTACCTAAAAGCAGATCCCAATACTCAGCAACTCGATTCTCTAACTCTAGCTCCTCGGTTAACCAGTTACAAAACTGATGATAGAAGGAATCTCCATCTGCTAAAGTTGAGCGGTCAAATAACTGAAAATCGAGATATGCAACTCGTTTTCCTAAGGCCTCAGCTCTGGCTTTGGTTCGGATCAGCAAAGAGCTTTTGCCCATTTGGCGCGGCCCTTTAATGGTCAACGTAGTGCCTTGCTGATCGATGGTATGGAAGGCAATAGAGTCGGAGGGCCGCTCTACATAGAACTTGGATTCTGGATCCATTGTTCCTTCAGCAGGTTCTAAAGATACCGGTTGAGCATAAGGTGGCGGCTCGGGAATGACCGACTCACCGTCACAATGCGGTCCCTCGGTAATAAGATCTCGCTTGCTGGCCTCTGAATCGATGGGAAGCGCTTGCCCACCGATCGCCCGCATTAACTCTTCAATCAGCCTAGATGTATCGGCTGTATCATCCCAAAAAGCCCAGTTGATGCTATTCAAATAGGCACTGAGCGGGTAGGTAAACGGTTCTCGATAGTTTAGTCGGACAGGTAAAATCTTAGGTTTTCCCTGTTGTTTCTCAAGCCGATGAGCCGTCTCAATTTCCCCTCTCACCATTTCGCTGCTAACAGAATTTGGGCTGAGGAAAGAGATTAAAAAAACTGATCGCTGTAATTCTTCCTCAATCTTTTTAGCCCAGGGTGTGCCCACCGCCATAGTCTGATCGATAAAGACATCATGATGTTGACTTAAGGCTTTGAACACCGCTAAGGCCACATCTTCATCGGGAGAAATCCCACGCTTATAGCTGATAAAAATGCGCGATCGAGACCCTGGGGTTTCCAAACCCTTTGTGAGATCCGACTTGAGAACATTCTCATCAGGCTTCAAGTCTACAGATGAGGGGGGTGACTCGCGCTGTTTTAGTTTTGGAGTAGCTATTTCTGGAATCCCTTCCAAATCAATAGCAGATAGACCAAATTCAAAAGCAATGGCATAACTCCGGTTGGCTCCCAAAGCTTCATAAAAGCCCTTGGCAAATTCAATCGCAGCGCGATCGCCAATGGCTTGCCCCATTCCAATTACATGATTAATGTGTTGATGAATTGCCAAAGCCTGCTTCTCTGAGTAGCAGGCATTCAGAAGCACACACTCGACCTGCTGTTCGAAAAGCTTAAATAGCCTTGCCAATGACTCTGTACTAACGGGCTTTAGCTGACCAATATTATTTTCTAGGATCAATCCTTTATCGCCAGCACCGTGACCGCAAAAGTGAACGATCTGCGGCTCATGATCTAGCATAGCCTGCCTTAGATCACTAGTACGAACGGCCTGTTTAGAAATAATTTCAAATTGATCACGAAAACGAGATTGCTTTAAACTTAACTCGATATCCCGCACCTCTTCATCTAAACGTACTCTGGGTGTGTTTAGAGGGTTCGCTGCTAAAATCAAAATTTTCTTTTTCATACAGAGAATCTCAAAGAGGGGCTAAACCTTGAGAAGAGGTAGACGGCGAACCAGTGCAGGTATTTTTTTGACAATTGCCTCTAGGCAACCTGTCTATTTTTCAGTCTTGCCAGGAGATCGCTCCGTTTTAGTAGGAGAGCGATCATCAGATGATGACTCTTCATAGGCAGTGATATCTATCAAGTCTCGAACTGTACCAGATTGCTGAGGAGCGGGCTGACTGACTTCGTTTTCAGACTCTGACAGCAGGTCTCGCTCAGTTTTAGTAGGGGAGCGATCGCCACTGTCTTCGGCACTTTGCTGAGTATCTGGGATGATCAAATCCCTAACTACTTCCGAGCCTTCTACTCCCTTATTCTCTTCTGTCATAGTGGCTACATCCTTAGCGTGAATTACTCTACCCCTCAACTTCCACTGCACCCAACGCCCTCAGAACCCCAACCTGGGCAGCGGTTAACCCCGTAGCCCCCATAATATTCATCCCTTCGTAGGGGCGGTTACTTCTTAATACCCTTAAACACTCCCCCGTTTCAGTATTCCAGATTCTAATCGTGCCATCTTCACTACAACTCGCCAGCACCTGCCCATCGTCACTAAACGTCATCGACCACACAATCTGACTATGGCCCTCTAATACCCGCAAGCAATCCCCAGTTACCGCATCCCAAACCTTAACGACAAAGTCTTCGCCACCACTGGCCACCCAGCGCCCATCCGGGCTAAACGCCACCGCCCGAATGCGCCCCTCATGAGCCTGTTGAGACCACAGCCATTGGCCCGTCGCCACATCCCAAATCTTCAGCAGGCGATCGCCGCCGCCGCTGGCCAAAAACTGACCACAGGGGCTAAATCCCACCGATAGCACCCAATCTTGGTGCCCCGCCAGCGTAGCTAGACAAGCACCCGTTTCAACACTCCAAAGCTTTATAGCGTGATCATCCCCCCCACTGGCCATCAACCCGCCTTGGGGGCTAACCGCCACCGCCTTAACCCGGCCCTCGTGGCCTTGCAATGTCTGCAAACACTGCCCCGTAGCCACATCCCACAGCTTAAGGGTTTTGTCATGGCTGCCGCTCAGCACCTGCTGCCCACTTGGGCTAACGCACACTGATTGCACCCAATCCGTATGCCCCATCAACACCTGGCGACAGTCCCCCGTTTGGGCGTCCCACAGGCGCACCGTACAGTCGTCGCTACCGCTGGCGAGCCAAGTGCCGTCCGGGCTAAAGGCAACGCTAGAAATCAGATTGGTATGGCCTGCCAGGGTGCGATCGCAACCTCCCGTCTCCAAATTCCACAGCCGCACCAGCTGGTCCTCACCCCCCGAAGCCAGCAGCGGCGCGATCGGGCTAGCGGCCACCGCCACAATCCAATCACTGTGGGCCTTGATGGTTTTCAAGCAATCCCCCGTGCGGGTATCCCACAGTTTGAGGGTTTGATCATCACTGGCGCTGACCAGGGTATGCCCATCCTGGCTAAGCTCAACCAGCCACACTCTAGCCGAGTGCCCCTCCAGCGTCTTTAGGCACTGGTTCGTTTGGGTGCTCCAAAGCCGCACGGTCTGGTCTTCCCCAGCGGTGGCCAGCAGTTCCCCATTGGGGCTGTAGTCTACCGCCCAAACCTTGATTGCATAGTCGGGCAGCGTGCCCAGGCGATCGCCCGTTTCCACATCCCAACGCTCAACGACCGTAGTACTTTGGCTGGCCGCAATTTCCCTGCCTGTTGGATGCAGGGCCATCCCCAGCGCCCAACCCACGTCAATCGCCAGCGATCGCAGACAATCCCCCGATTGCAGATCCCAAAGATTAACGGTGCGATCGTCCCCGCTGCTAACTAATACCGGCTGGGTGGGATGAAACTTCAGCGATAGCACCCGGTTGCTGTGTCCCGGCAACGTGCGGGTACAGGCTCCCGTTTGAACATCCCAAAGCCAAATCTTGGCCCCATTGCCAGCGCTAGCGATGGTTCCCCCATCGAGGCTAAAATCCACCGTCTGTACCCAACTGATGTGACCCGGCAATGTGCGCAAGCAGGCTCCAGAGCTCACCTCCCACAGCCGCACCGTTTGGTCATGGCTACCACTGGCCAACGTTTGACCATCAGGGCTAAAGCACAGCGCCGTGACCCAGGCCGTATGCCCCTTAAAGCTCAACACCTGACGACCATCCGCCACCTGGATCAGCAGAATGGCTTGATCGACCCCCACGGCCAGATAGGCTCCGTCGGGGCTGAAGGTGGCGGACAGAATGCAGCCTAGAACTTGGGTGAAGACTGATTTTGTCAGGTCGGTATAGGCAAAGTTGACCTCGTGCAGCGCCATACCCTGCAAATACACCTGCCACACCGCCAGATGAGAAAAGTCGTAGCCTTTGAGGTCAATGCCCATCTGCCACAGCAGATTGAGCAGGTTCCCGGCAGCATAGCCCGGTTTATCCCTCAGGGTTGCTTTGAGCTGAGTCAAGAGCTGGCTGAAGTGGGCTTGGGCAAAGTTGCGGCTACCAAAGGTCTCTAGCAGCTTGGTGGACAAGGGCTTCAGTAGCAGGCGAATTTGGGCCTCCCGAATATAGTCTTTGGCCTGGGCATTGAGCAAAAACTGATGGTTGAGCAGGTCAACCTTAAGGGCGCAAATTTCTTGATAGATGCGGTCAATCAGGTAATTAACCACGTATTCCATCACCACCGGCTGCTGAGAAAACCGCACCTGATGGTCGTCTAGGGGTAAGCTAGTGGACTTTTCAATCAGCGATCGCCGCTCTAATGACAGCAACGCCTCCAGCAGTTCTGACTGGGACGTAGGCGGCATCAACTCCGCTCGAATCTCTTGGGGCAGCACCCACTCGCGATGCACCGCCACCCACTCCATCACCCGCTGCTCTAAGGGTGACAACCGGCTAAATTGTTGATCAATCAGATTGGCGACATCGCCAAAAACGGGGGTGCCGCAGGCTAAGAACTGCTGAATGCTGGCATTAAACAGCTCCTGTACTGTAGTCGAGACAATCCGTAACGCCAGCGGGTTGCCCCCGTACTGCTCCACTAAAACCTGGGCTTCCTGCGCCGATGGAGTCAGTCCCCTCGCCGCCAAAAGCTGCTGGCCCGGTTGATAACTCAGCCCTTGAAGGCGCAGCGATCGCAACCCACTCCCCTCCCTCGAAAATAACCCCAGGGGTTGCTCTCGGCTGGTAAACACCAAACAGCTCTGGTGACGGCTCTCGGCAACGCACCGCAGAATCTGACCGTAGGCTTCGTAGCCAGGTCGGTAAGCCCCGGTACCATCCTGTCCCTGAAGCACGGACTCAACGTTGTCGAGAACGATCAGACAGCGAGATGTTTGCAAACACCCAATCAGCTGCAACAGTTGACCATCCCAAGTGTCGTCTAAGGATAAGTCTTGGCGGGCGGATAGAAATCGAATCAAGTCGGCCAGCAGTGGGTCAGCGGGGGGGGCATTGCGAAGCGATCGCCACATCACAGCCTCAAACTCACCGCTCAGCTGCTCAGCCAGCTTCACCGCCAGGGTCGTTTTGCCCACGCCCCCCATGCCTAGCAACCCCACCAGGCGGCAGTGATCCCTCAAAATCCATTCCTTCAGCTCCTTCAGCTCATCATCTCGCCCATAAATCGGAGGAATTTCTGGCGCATCCCCCCAGTCTTGCCGGGCTACAGATGCTTCTGAGCTAGGAGATGGCGGCGGTAAGGTCTGAGTGGCCTGGTGAGATTTGAGTGGGCGAAGGCGTTCCCATTCTGCGTCGAGCTTGGCTAGATTAGCCGCCACATCTTGCCGTCGATGCCACAGCTTGAGGGTAAAGTGCCAGTCCTCAGAACCCTGGGTAGCGGGGCGGTTATCGTCCAGAATGCCGACGAAATCTTGCAGCCGCTTCAAGACTTCGCGAATTTGCTCAGGGGCGAGCTGGCTGGGGTAGGCATCTTGGGCAGTTAACTCAACCAAAAAGCGAAGTTTGGTTCTAACAACTAATTGTCGTTCCGTTTGCCAATTGGTGCGGAGGGGCAATCGAATATCGGTTTCCCACTCGTCGTTGGCATAGAGCAACAGCGCCTCTAGCAGGCGTTTGGTTCGCTGTTTGATTTGAGGACCGTAGTTGGGTCTGGCCATGGGTGATGCACGCTGTTTCCCCTAAAAGTTTAGGGATTCCCCAAACTATTACACAGTTTCTTTAGCTCTAGTTGTTACTCAACAAGGCTTTCAGCTAAAAACGTCAACGATTAGCTATGGGGCAGATCCCCTAACGAGAGTGGTTTCAAGGCGTCAGATAAAGCTGACGTTGAGCATAAATCGACTCTTGGAGATAAAGTTATGACCGCTAAGCTTGGAACCTGCTTTCTTTACACCTGGTACTCTGCCAGTCGGGGCGATCACTTTACAACCTCTGACCCCGCCTGGGTAGGGCAGGTTGGCCAGATTCGCAACTCAGGCGCTGATTACGAGTTGATGCGCATTGAGGGGCGAGTGTTCAGCCCCGATTTTCCCCAACCTCCAGGCACGGTGCCGCTATGGAATTTTTGGAACCCCACGGCGGGTGATAACTTCTTGACCACCCAAGCCCACTGGGTGCGATCGCCCCAGCGTGAAGGGTATACCCGATTTCGACTCGAAGGGTATCTTTACACTTCTGCTGGTGAGGATCGATTGCCTCTGAATAGTTTCTGGAATGCTCGCACTCAGGACAATTTGGCTACAACAGCTATAGGCGACGAACTGTACTCATTCGATGGTAACTGGAGCCAGTACCGCACTGAAGGCTATTTGCTACCAGAAATTCAACGAGTTACCCCGCTGTATACCTGGTACGGCCATAACCGAGGTGATCATTTCACAACTACAGATCCCAATTGGGCTGGGGTGGTTGGTGACCGTCGCGTGAGCGGAGTTGACTATGAGCTTATGCGGGTTGAAGGACGAGTGTTTAGTCCTGATTTACCGCAACCGAAGGGTACTAGGGCTCTCTGGAGCTTTTGGAATCCTGCTGCGGGAGACAACTTTCTAACTACTCGGTCCAAGTGGGTGCGATCTCGTTCTCGGGAAGGCTATACTCGATACCGACTCGAAGGGTTTTTATACAGCACCCCTGGACCAGGCCAATCTGAATTGGTGAGCTATTGGAACCAAACGGTGCAAGACCACGCGGCGACAACGGCTAAACCTGGTGACATCAGAAGTTTGACACCCGCTTGGGAAAAATATCGGCAGGAAGGTTTCTTGTTTCCTGAGGGACAACTCGTCCGCCCTAATGACATCACTGAACCATTGGTACCAACTGCTGTGCTGCGAGGCGATCGTGAGTTCGACGGCAACGGCCCAGACATTACTGCCCGGTTAAAACTGGTTGTCAGCCCAGATGGCCGTCATGTGATCGCCAAGATTTACTTCCTGGCATTCGAAACCAAGCCTGACTGGTCAACCACTGAATCGACTTGGGAAAAGATTGTCTATACCGCCCCTGCTGGTCGACGTATTCTTTCGCTTGCATCCCCAGCAAGCTCTGAGGTTAGATTTATTAGCCCTAGAGCGGGCTTCCAGATTCTTTTCCCTGGCGAAGACTTGAAAGATGTGACAGCTCTTATCAAGGCGGTTTCTGGCAGCATTACCTCTATTTTGCAATTTGTACCAATGGCTGGTCAAGTTGCCAAGGGTGTTGACGCATCATTGTCAGCATTCCTTGAAGGGCTGAAAGTGGTTGGTTTCTCAGGTAATCAGGTCTCGACAGTCGTTTCTACTGATGGCCCTGTTTTATTCTTCGCAATTGTTGGTGACACTGGAGGTGACGACATCAGCGACGATAATAACCCCAAGGACGACACTCGAATTGTTGGCATTCGCATGCTGGACTTTGAGGTGGTAATGGCATAGAAGGTATTAACAAAGAGAACCCTTCTTCATGTGCTGAAGGGTTCTCTTTGAGATTCAGTAGCCGAACCCGCCGATTACCTCTTAAAGTGGGGCATTGAGTCCCTTCTTTTCAGCCCTCGAAAACCGAGGTTTCAACCTCGAATTCACCCACTTCCACTACCCCAAGCGCCTCAGCGGTGCATTAACCTGGCTTGGAAACCGATTGGCCAAACCAGTTTATTGGATCGCAAATTTTAGGTACACAGGGTTGAGTTGGGCGATCGCATAAAGTGTTGACTTTACTAAAGTTGTTACCAATCGATCCTGCTAGTTTATCCAAATTATCGGATACTACAGGCAAGCAGCAGTATCGTCAGCCAACTCATGAACCCTACCTACTTTGCGGAAGGCTTTTGTAGCGGTTCTTCATCTGGTGTGGTGCATGCCAAAGCTCAAAACCCTTGGCTCATAAGGCTCCTGGTGTACTTCATTTGTATAGGATGCTGTATGAATCCGATCAAGATTCTCATTTTGACAGCGAATCCGAGTAATTCCGGTACCAACCCCTTGGGCTTAGATGTCGAGGTACGGCGGATAGAGGAAGCGATTCAGCGATCGCAGTACCGCGATCGCTTTCAGGTGATCGCCAAGCTCGCCATTGGGACGACAGATCTACGGCGGTCGTTGCTCGATCATCGTCCGCAAATTGTCCACTTTTCGGGCCATGGCGCTGGGGAGAATGGTCTGGTGCTGGAAAATGATGCCGGAAAAATGCAGTTTGTTAGCACCGAGGCACTGGCTCGATTATTTGCGGCTCTAGAGCCGGGGGAGATTGAGTGTGTCTTGCTCAATGCCTGTTATTCAGAGGTGCAGGCTACCGCAATTCACCAGTCGGTAGATTGCGTGATTGGCATGAATCAGCCGATTGGCGACCAGGCGGCGGTGCAGTTTGCCGAGGGGTTTTATGATGCGCTGGGGGCCGGTAGCCCCTACGACCAGGCCTTCAAGATTGGCTGTAGTGCGATTGATTTGGCAGGCAGTACGGAGTATTTAAAGCCGGTCTTGAAATACCGACCGCGCCCTAATCGTGCACTGTCTATGGATCAAACCGCTCAGCCATTGGAACTGGCGTCAGAGAGAGAACCCACCGTAGAAGCGCCTGTACGCCCTACCCAGTCTCAAACCATTGGCGCGATTTCAATTAACGGTAGCCATAACCCTTTTAACGTGGTGCAGGCCGGAGGAGATGTCAGCCTGAGCCAAACGAGCAACCAGAGTAGCGGCGGCAATGCGGATTTAGAAGCTGCATTAGACCTATTGGCAAAGCTGAGACAGGAGGTGGCGGCAACGGCTGACCTGAGTACTTTTGCCAAAAAGGATACGGAGTCTAAAATCGGTATGCTCCAGGAAGAATTGCAGAAGCCAGAGCCCGATAAGGGCTTTGTGAATGAAGTGGTGCAGGTTCTACAGCAGGGGTTGAGCGGAGTTTTGACCCTGGCCGAACCGGTGACGAAGGTAGCCGCCCTATTAGCAAGAGCCTGGGTAGGTCTGCTATGAACCCAGACGATACCCAAAACCCATTGTCACAGCCGCCCGCCAACCAGCAGCAATCCTTCGGAGATGTGCAGGTGCAGGGCGATGACAACCTGTTGAATGTGATTCAGGCTCAGGTAGTCACGCTGACGCAAACCAAGATCATTCAGATCTCGGTGAATGAGATTAAGACCCGTGAGCTGATTCCGTCTTCGCCTTATAAGGGACTGAAAAAGTTTGAGCCCGAAGATAGCGATGGCTTTTTTGGGCGCGATCAGTTTATTGGTGGCCTGGTGAATGAGCTGGAGCAGACCAATTTTGTGCTGCTGCTGGGGGCATCGGGCAGCGGCAAGTCTTCCGTGGTTCGGGCGGGGCTGGTGCCGTGGTTGCAGCAGACCTGGGGCAAGCAGTTTGTCAGTCTGGTGCTAACGCCCGATAGCGATCCCTTTGAGTCACTCTATGGCAGTTTGCTGAGTCGGGGCTTTAGCCAGGCGCAGGCGCAGGGGGCCAGGGTAGACAGAGCAGACACGTTGAACCAGGTGGTGACCACGCTGAAGCCAATCGAGGCGTACTGGTTGATTTTTATCGACCAGTTTGAAGAGCTGTTTACGGTGAGTGAAGCCAAAAAGCGAGATAGCTTTATTCACGGCCTGGTGAAGCTGAGCAAAGACCGGGCCAGCGACGCAATGCTCAAAATTGTAGCTACCATGCGGGCTGACTTTTTAGACCAGCTCGACCCGGCCCCGGCGAATCGGCTGGCGCGGCTGACGGAGAAGCACCGACCGCTGATTACCCAGATGCACCCGGATGAGCTGCGCTTAGCGATCGAGCAACCTGCCGCTCACCATGGGGTAGTGTTTGAAACGGGGCTGGTGGAAGACATCATCAAAGACGTGCAGGGGCAGGCGGGCTATTTGCCGCTGTTGCAGTACACCCTAGACCTGCTGTGGGAAAGCGAGGCCCAGAAGGGCGGTCTACAAGATCGCACGTTGCGGAGCAGCGCGTATCGGCGGCTGGGTGGGGTGCGTGGTGCCCTACAGCAACGGGTGGATGAAATTTATCTGGGGTTGTCTGAGCCAGAGCAGTTGGCGGCGCAGCGCATTTTTCTCAAGTTGGTAGAGATTGGGGGCGATGAAGCAGCGGGGATGGGGTGGAAGCCGGTGCGGCGACGAGCGGCGCGCGCTGAATTTACCGATGAGGCCGAACAGCGGGTGCTGACTCAGTTGATCAATGCCAATCTGCTGGTGAGCGATGCAACCGTTGAGACCGTGGGACAGCGGCAAGCAGCGGGGCAGGGGGCTACGGTTGAAATTGCCCATGAGATTTTGCTGACATCTTGGACGACGCTGCACGGCTGGATTAAGCAAAATCGGCAGTCGATTGCCCTGCGAAATCGGCTGAATGATGATGTGGCGCTGTGGCAGACCCAGAAGGCAGATGCTGACCTCTGGAGTGGAGCAAAGTTGGTGAGGGTGGTAGAGCTGCGGCGAGACCCGGTGTTTAACCAGGTGTTAGGGGGCTTTAATCATGAGGCGAGCCAGTTTATCAATGCCAGTGTGGGGCTGCGCGATCGTCAGCGAAAGAGATTGCTGCTGGGGTTGTCTGGATTTTCTATGACAGCTTTGGCTTTAGCAGGCTTTGCTCTTTATCAATTGCAAAAGGCTCAGCAACAGACAACCATTGCGCAGTTGCAAGAACAAGCTGCAAGAGTTTTAAACTGGTTACCAACCTCTAAAGCGGCTGAAGCCCTTGTTTTAGCTATTGATACCCTAGACAGGAGCAGGCAGTCTGCCCCAGTTGTGGTGCCCACAATCCAAGCTAATCTCTTAACAGCTGTTCAACAGGCAATGGAAAGTAACCGACTTCAAGGACATCAGAAATGGGCTTGGTCGGTGGCGTTCAGCCCAGACGGTAATCGTATAGCTAGCGGCAGTGCTGATAATACAGTGCGGTTATGGGATGCTAAAACTGGGCAGCCCGTTGGCCAGCCTCTCACAGGTCATCAGAGCGTGATCTGGTCAGTAGCGTTTAGCCCAGATAACAGTCGTATTGTTAGTGGCAGTGCCGACAATACTATACGGATATGGGATGCCAAAACCGGTCAACCTATTGGTCAACCTCTCATTGGCCATCAGGATGCGATCTGGTCAGTAGCGTTTAGCCCGGATGGCAGTCGTATTGTCAGCGGCAGTTGGGACACCACCCTACGGCTGTGGGACATCAAAACTGGGGAGCCTATTGGGCAACCCCTCGTCGGACATCAGGATGCAGTCACTTCGGCGGCATTCAGTCCAGATGGCAGTCGTATTGTCAGCGGCAGTTACGACACCACCCTACGGCTGTGGAACGTCAAAACCGGGGAGCCTATTGGGCAACCCCTTACCGGACATCAGAGTGTTATTAGTTCAGTGGCGTTCAGTCCGGATGGTAATCGCATTGTTAGTGGCAGTGAAGACCACACTCTGCGGTTGTGGGATGCCAATACGGGACAGCCTATCGGTCAACCTCTTACCGGACACCAAAGCCAGGTTTGGTCAGTGGCGTTCAGCCCAGATAGTAGTCGCATTGTCAGTGGCAGTGAAGACAACACCTTACGGCTGTGGGATGCCCAAACAGGACGTCTCATAGGCCCACCCCTCACTGGACATCAAGGTAAAGTTACTTCGGTGGCGTTCAGCCCGGATGGCAAGCATATTATTAGTGGCAGTGCCGAAAACTACGTACGGTTGTGGGATGCCCAAATCGAGCATCCTATCGGCCTACCCCTTATGGGGCATCAGAGCGTGATCAATTCAGTGGTTTTTAGCCCGGATGGTAATCGCATTGTTAGTGCAAGTAGTGACCATAGACTGCGAATATGGGATGTTAAAACGGGACAACCCATTGGTCAGCCTCTCACAGGCCATCAGGAGTCAGTGTGGTCAGTGGCATTCAGCCCAGATGGCAGTCGCATTGTCAGTGGCAGCTACGACACCACTTTGCGAATATGGGATGTTAAAACGGGACAACCCATTGGTCAGTCTCTCACAGGACATCAGGATGCAGTGTGGTCAGTAGCCTTCAGCCCAGATGGCAATCGCATTGTCAGTGGCAGTTGGGACGGTACTATACGAATATGGGATGTTAAAACGGGGCAACCCATTGGTCAGCCTCTCACAGGACATCAAGATGCGGTCACGTCAGTGGCATTCAGCTCAGATGGCAATCGCATAGTCAGTGGTAGTTGGGACAGCACTGTACAGATATGGGACGCCAAAACAAGACAACCCATTGGTCAGCCTCTCACGGGACATCAAGGGCAGGTTCAATCGGTAGCATTTAGCCCAGATAGTAGTCGTATTGTTAGTGGCAGTTGGGACAGCACCATACAGATATGGAACGCTAAAACAGGACAACCCATTGGTCAGCCTCTCACGGGACATCAAGCAGCGGTTGCTTCGGTAGCATTTAGTCCAGACGGCGGTCGTATAGTTAGTGGTGGTGAAGACTACACTTTGCGGCTGTGGGATGCCAAGATTGGCCAGCCTATCAACCCACCCCTAGTTGGTCATCAAGGTAAAATAAGGTCTGTAGCATTTAGCCCAGATGGCAGTCGTATAGTAAGTGGCAGCGACGATACCACCTTGCGGCTGTGGGATTCTGGAGCGGATTGGTTGACGGTGGCCTGCAACAGGCTCCAATATCACCCGCTACTCAACCAGCCAGAAACAGTCATTACCGATGATCCCGAGTTCCTCCAGGTAGCCCAACGGGCTAAAGCTACCTGTCAGCAAAAAGTCTGGAACCAGGCTGCCCCACCTACTAGCCAGTCGCCGATCGCAAATTGGCCTCTGGCTAGCAATCTCCCCCTGGTGACACAGTGGGCCAACCTCTGGAAAGGTCTGCCATGAACCACCGCCAGCCGCCAAATCCTGATCAAGACCCACCCCCCAACCAGCACCAATTCTTCGAGAGCGTGCAAATACAGGGCAACGACAACATCTTCAACGCCCTTCAGGCCCACATCATCAACCTCACCCAAACCAAAATCATTCAGATCTCAGTCGATGAGATCAAAACTCGCCAGCTAAACACCACATCTCCCTACAAAGGGCTAAAAAAGTTTGAATCGACCGACAAAGATTACTTCTTTGGGCGCGATCAATTTTTAGCCGAGCTGGTCAACGAGCTAAAGCAAACCAACCTAATTTTGCTCCTGGGCGCATCCGGCAGCGGCAAATCTTCGGTCGTGCGGGCAGGGCTAGTGCCCTTGCTTTCAGAAAAACTGGGCAAATCGTTCCTGAGCCTGATCTTCACCCCAGACCAAGACCCCTTTGAGTCGTTCTACGGCAGTTTGCTCAGCCGGAGCTTTAGCCAGTCGCAGGCGCAGCTAGCCAGAGCTGGCAACGTAGACACCCTGAGCCAGGTGGTCAGAACCCTCAAACAACCCGACGAATTCTGGCTGATTGTCATAGACCAATTTGAGGAGCTGTTCACCGTTAGCGCTCCCGAAAAACGCGATCGCTTCCTAGAAGGCTTAGCCAAACTCAGCACCAGACGAGCCACCGATCCGCAGCTCAAGATTGTAGCTACCATGCGCGCCGACTTTTTAGATCGACTCGACCCCGCCCCCGCCAACCTAGTGGCCAAAGCCACCCAGGGC
>PYER01000159.1 GCA_003017855.1 filamentous cyanobacterium CCT1 | reverse complement strand
AATCTAGGGGATGAGCCCGCGATTGATGCGCCGGCACCCACTGCTGATGCCCCGGCTCTTGATGCTGAGGGCACCGAGGCTGAGGGCACCGAGGCTGATACGGCTGAAGCCTCAGACCCTTTGGAGACAGCAGACGACAGCCTCAGTGAACCGCTAGAGGCCCCCGTGGTCGTGAGCGCTAATCTGAGCGATCGCGCCTGGCTGAGCGTGGTCGCCGATGGCGAAAACGTCTACGAGGGCATTGCCGAGAGCGGCTTTGAAGAAACCTGGACGGCTCAGACCAGCCTAGTCTTTAGAACCGGCAACGCGGGTGGGGTAGAGCTGTCGGTGAATGGCGATCGGGCGGTGGTGTTGGGCGACTCTGGCGTGGTCAGAACGCTTACCCTGACCCCTGACTCTGATACGGAGACGGTTGAGTCTCCCTAGGCGTTGCCTTAGCCAGAACACCTCTAAAGTTATGGGCCTACAATAGAAGCGATCCTCCTACCGTTCATTCGCCCGACCTATGACACCGCCCACCGAGCTTGACACCGCCGCTACCCAGCCGGCTCCCGGTGCCGCTGCCAACCCGGCGGTTGACCTCGACGAGGTACCCTATGACGTCGAGATGTCGCTGTTTGACCACTTAGAAGAACTCCGGCTGCGCATTTTTTACAGCCTGATTGCGGTGGTGCTGGCCATTGTGGTCTGTTTCTGGCAGGTGAAGCCCATTGTGGCTCTGCTGGAGGTACCGGCCCAGGGGGTCAAGTTTTTGCAGCTCTCACCGGGGGAGTACTTTTTTGTCTCGTTTAAGGTGGCAGGTTATAGCGGCTTGGTGGCAGCCAGCCCGTTTATTCTTTACCAGATAGTTATGTTTGTGCTGCCGGGGTTGACTCGCCGTGAGCGACGGTTGGTTGGGCCGCTGGTGCTGGGGTCGAGCGTGCTGTTTTTTGCGGGGCTGTTGTTTGCCTATGTGGCCCTGATTCCGGCAGCGCTCAATTTCTTTATCAGCTATGGGGCCGATGTAGTTGAGCAGCTTTGGTCGATCGATCGCTACTTTGAGTTTGTGCTGCTGCTGCTGTTTAGTACCGGACTAGCCTTTCAAATTCCGATTTTGCAGATGCTGCTGGGGCTGCTGGGCATTGTCAACTCTGAGCAAATGGTTAAGGGCTGGCGCTACGTGCTGCTGGGGGCGGCGGTGCTGGGGGCGGTGCTGACCCCCTCGACCGACCCGGTCACCCAGAGTTTGCTGGCGGGGGCGGTCCTGTTTCTCTACTTTGGCGGTATTGGTCTGGTCAAGGCGATCGGGCGATAGGGTAGACGCAGTAGTCAATTTTTGGGGTTTAGGGTTGCAAGCAGGTGCTTGAACCCTAAACCTGTGATGATGAGCCATTGCAGTGGCCCTAGAGGTCGAACTTCAGACCGCCAATCACGGAGGGACTGGTTTGACCGCTAAACGTATCCTCGATGCGGAGGTAGATGCCGGGGCCAATGGCGCGTCCGGTACCAACGGTCAGAGGAATGCGATCGCCTGCTTCATCGGTAACAAATTGATGGGTGACAATCGGCAGGCTGCCGCCGCTGGCATCGGCCACCAGAGCCATGACGGGCTCGCCAAACTCATCCACCAGGGGCTCGGTTTGGTACAGGGCAATGAGGCTGCCGCTGGGGTCGTAGCCGTAGGCGGGGCGTTGCTCTTCGCCAAAAGGATTGATCACCGCCTCGAGCCGCCAGCCGGTCTCACCACCGCTACCGCGACCTAGCGCCAGGCCCTGGGTGAACAGCTCGGCCCGCAGGGTGTTGGCCGCCGGAGTCCAGGGGGTGTTGCCAAAGTTGAGCACGCTGCCCACTGCCAGTTCACCCAACAGCGGCGAGACGTTGGGATAGGTCTCAGTACGGGTAGTTGCCTGGCGATCGACCTGGGGAGCGCGATCGCCCCCTGCCTCAGAAATAAACTCGGTCTCAGTGACTTCACCGATCAGAGCCTCGGCCCCGTGACGCAGGGTAACGGCGGTGGTCGTAGCCCCGTCAAAGGTGACCACCTGGCGATCGACCTGGTCAGGCGCAAAGTCAATCTGCACATTGCGCAGCAGACCGTCGTTGTTGATGTCAAAGGACGCCATACCCGAACGCCGAGTGGTTTCGGTCACCCGAGTAATTGCCTCGGTGGTGCGGGTTTCGACCTCGGTTCTGGGGGTGGCAAAAAACCGGGTCGTCGTTTGGCGCTGTAGCCCGTCAGCCTGAGTGCGCTGGGTCGTTGTGGTCGTCGTGATCACATCTTGCTGGTTGCCCAGGCCCAGGGAGAGCGACCCCCGAGCATAGAGCCCTCCCGCTACGGTAGTGGTGTAGTAGCCCGGCTGCCCCGGATCTCCCGGAATCGTGGTGTCGGCAGTGGCCAACCGGGTGCCAACGCGAGCATCGACATCGGCTGGGTCGGTCAAACTCAGGGTGGCCACCAGGTCACCGCTGGCATCCTGACGGTACAGCCCCCGCACCCCATTAAACTGCTCGGTGACAGCGTTTTGCTGGGCCAAGGTATCTTCCACGGCATAGATTTCGGCCGCTTCCTGTAAAAAGTTGTCGCGGTGGTAGTCAGCGGCGATTACCTGCCATCCCCCCGCCTCAATGCGGTAGCCCGCAGCCGGATCGACCATTAGAGGATAGGTTTGATTAAGCTGCAGGTCTTGGTCAGCCTGCTGCGGCACCAGAGCGTAAACTACCCGGCGTGCCTCGCCCGCGGCCAGGGTAATGGACTCGGTGGCGTGGCCCTGGCGGGTCCACTGGGGCACAAACTCGGCCCTACCGTCGGCGTATTCAATCACCAGGCCACCGACGTTGTGGGTATAGGCGGCGTGGCCGGGGCCAACCTGGTCGGGATTGGGAGGCGCGATGACCACAGCCTCGTTCTCTGGCAGCTCAAAGATACCGTCGATTGAGGTCAGAGCACGACCTGTAACCACCTGGTCGGGGGTGCCGGGCACGTAGCCCACCAGCCGCGTGTTGGTCAGCAGCCCGGCTGGCTGTACCAGACGGGGACCATCGGGGTCGGGGTTGGTGACCACCTGGCCGTACATGTCAATTGCTTCGCGGTGGGTGGGGTGCAAGAACTGAGTCAGGCTGATGGTGCCGCTCAGCCCCGCCTGGTTGACCCCAGCGCCGGGGTTAAACCGCAGGGTGCCTGTCACCAGGGTTGGGGGTACCGCCGGATTGTCAACCAGGGGAGGAAGCTGACCCACCAGGCTGCCGCCATCGCTGCCCAGGCGTACCTGGGCGGCTCCGGCATAGCGGTTGTAGATCAGCTGCTCGTCGTTGCTGGCTCGGGCTCCCAAACCGTGGGCCAGAGCGGCGGCACTTAAGCCAGTGAGTTCAACCTGGCCGTAATCGCGCTGTTCTTCAGTGTGGGTAACAGGAGTATCGCTTTCCAACGGAATTTCAACTACCTCCTGCTCCTGACGCACCAGCGGATCGATGGGAGTTTCGATCACCTGGGTGCGATAGCTGATGGTTTCCGAAATGGTTTGAGTTTGGTCTGTGATAATGGCGCTGCCTTCACCACCTGAAAGCTCGAAATAGTCGCCGTCGTTAAAGTCGCGATCGCCACCGTGGGGCAAATCTTCTACCGCAAATTGACCATCTTGGGTAAAGTAAATAGCCGATTCGTAAGGCTGACCGTTGTTGGTTTGCAGGTGCAGCACCCGCAGTTCTACGGTGTCTGCGATTCCATAGTTAATTTCAAAGCTCGCATTGCTAGGTAGCGTACCGTTGGGGCCAGTAACGACTTGATCGCCGCGCACAAAAACTGTATTTTTGCTTTTTATAGAGTCGTCTGGGCCATAGACAGTCACCTCAATGCCTTCGCCGTAGGCGTGAGCGTGGGGCACATAGCGCAGGTTAAATTCTGTGGAAAGCGAAACCGAATTGGGGTCAAGTTCAAAACCAGGCGCTAGGGGCTGAAGCTGCTCATTTATATTGTTGGCATCGACATTAATATTGACCGTATTGGGGGCCTCTCGGGTTCTATCTACAGGCTGAGCCTGACCCTCTCGGGGATTACGAATTAACCCATCTGGCAGCGGGATACTGGATGTATTATCAAGCTCTCCAGTTGTCAAGGTAAATGCATTTCTCTCAACTCGAACATCGCCCTCAGTACTAACTTGAGGCACAGCCTGCGCGATCGCAGGGGAGAGAAGACTGGCACTAGTCGCCAACAGGGTTAGCGAAGCAAGGGAGTGAATTTGCTTAGAACGATTGGGGGCAAACATAGTCATGGGGGTATCTCCTGGGGGGCAATCTTTGTCTCTAAGTAAAGAAACAGTGAATTCACTTAGTTTTTCCCCAGCAATCCTGTGTTCACTCCCACGCTTCTACGTGATCTCCGTCACAGATGCTTGTCAGCCTTGGCGTTTATTTCCGAAACGGCTACCTCTAACTATTGACAGTCATAAAATTTGCTCGACCGATCTGTTTTTGCAATGTTTAAATAGGCCTCAGTTAGAAATATCTATTGCGGCAGTCAATTTGGTCGGGATACATTAACAGGCAAAATTCTCTAGCAAGGGCATTGCACTGTAGTGCCCCTACGCCAAACCCCTGCCTTAAATGTGGACGTTTGCAATATCACCCGATCAATCGGCTGTGATGAAGCCAAATCATCAATCTCATTAAAGTCAATCTCTCGATGCCTCAGCACTTAAGAATTTTGGCCACAAAAAATCCCAATTGACTGACCAGGAGATCCGTCAATTAGGCAAAAGATTTTTAGCCTAGCAAGGATGCAGAACTGCTAAATCGCAGCCTTCCCAAATATGGTGCTGACCAACGATAGCTAGCCTTGGCGAACGGCAAACAACCTTAGAGCAGACGTTCTAGCCCTGGACAAGGAACCCGTTTTACAGGCATAGACCCATCCAGGGCGCGTCGCTAAAGATAATCGCTGATCGCATCATCCCTACCGGGACCACTAACTCTCCCGTGGGCAATAGCACCAGATTTATCTGCACGAGCTGAGGGAAGATACCTTTTAGAAAGCTTTCAGGTTAGGATCAAGCCGTTGCTAACTTCCTAACCCCATGTTTCTAGACGAGCTAACCCCATTCGTGCAAGAGCTGACGGCTCACCCTGTGGCGTTTTTGGGCGGGCTCAGCTCGGGCCTGCTGCGGCTCAGTTTGTCTGATGACCCGGTCAGAAGCTGGCTCCAAAATCAGGGCGTTGCCCCGACCGCTACCGATAGCGCCGCCAGCCGTGCCAGCTCCCGCAACGGTGGCCCTCAGAGCATTTCTATTGACTAGTCGAGGCCAAAGCACTGCAGCTCGGCGTGATAACCTGCATCTCTATTGCGCTCAGGCCCAACTCTGCTCGGGCAGCAGTTCGGCGGCCCAGCACTTAACTCGCTCTACTAATTGCGGAGAGGTATCTGAGACTTGGGCAGCCGTCAGGGCGCGGCGGTAGTCGGCGATCGCGCAGTTCCAGTCGCCGCGCAGGTGGTAGGTGCGACCTCGCTCAGCGTAGATAAACTCGGGCAGTTGGTGAAACATCAGCGCTTCGTCAAAGCAGTCTAGGGCCAGGTCCAGGGCACCCAGTTGGCGCAGCGTGGCCCCCAGATTAATGCGGGCGCGGCTGTTGAAGGGGTTGAGGTCGACGGCCTGTTCGTAGTCGTCAAGGGCGGCAGCCAAATCGCCCAGGGCCGCATGGCACAAGGCGCGATTGTTGTAGGCCTGATCCAGGTCTGGGCCCAGCGTGACGGCGCGATCGCAGTCAATCAACGCCGCACTGGGCCGCCCCATCCATAGATAGACCAGACCACGATTGCTATAGTACATAGCCCGGTCGGGCTGGCGCTCGATCAGCTGGTTCAGCAGATGCAGCGCCTGGGGGTACTGCTGCTGCTTAACCGCCGCCGCCGCCTGCCGACTCAACGTATCGGCAGCGGGGTACCCAGAGGATAGATCAGATGCCGCTGCAAGGCTGGCCAATTCGGTTTGCTGTTCCCCCTGCGGCAGCGGGCAAACCAGGGGTTGCTGTGATCGGTAGATGTGCATGACTGTATCCCTGTAGTGTGCTCATAAACCGTGAAACTAACCCAGCAGGGTAGGAGGAGTTATCTACTCCCCGTGCCCTTACCGTCTACGCAGGAACCTTTTCCATAGAATCCCATCTAGACTGGTGAGGCTTCATCCTACCTGTGGCAGTTATCGAGCTGGCTAACCCAAACTCGTGGGTCGTAGGGGTTCACCCTGGCCCCGGTTTGATAGCTAAACCATTCACCCTGAGCTGATGCCGCTATAGTCGCATCTACCTTGCGGAGGCTAAACCGCAAAACAACGGAGGTTAACCCCCCTTTTTATGGGGTAATTGGGGCTAAAGGCCTTTACCTAAGGGAATATACGGAGGATCTCCATATAGTTTCTTATCCTTAGGTGAGGATTTCGTAACCACCTGAGTATTTATAGCGCGGCCCTAAACATTGACTGGAACAGTCTGACGAACGTCACCCTTCTTCCGGCGATCGCTACAGCAGACCAGAGGGAATACGCATACAGCTGTCGCCAATTGGGTGAGGACATCTGCTCAGGCGAGCGTTTGAACGTTTTCAGGCTCTACTTGCCCTCTGACCCAGGTGACTTGGACCACACCTACTCCGCCCGCTGCAGAGCCGAAATTTTAGGATCGATAATTTTGCGCCCCTGGCCCTGAAAATACACGGCCAGGCAAATCTTGTTGCCCGCGCCAAAAATGTGGGTGACTTCCCCAGCCCCATAAGCCTTGTGCACCACCACATCGCCTACGCTCCAGTCTGACTCGTGGGCACCACTGCCGGGCTGAGCGGCGGCTTCGCTCTTTTTGCGGGCTTCGCGAATGGGGGTGCTCCACTTTTGGGGCAGACTCAAAGCGCTGTTGCCGCTGATCAAATTGGTGGGCAGCTCGGCCAAAAACAGCGACGGGCTGGCGGGTTCGCGGTTGCCGTAGAGGCGGCGCTCGCGGGCGTGGGAGATAAACAGGCGCTCTTTGGCGCGGGTGATGCCCACGTAGCAGAGGCGGCGCTCTTCTTCGGTGGCGGCGGGGTCTTCCAGCGATCGGTGGTTGGGGAACAGGCCCTGCTCTAGGCCAACCAGGAACACTACCGGAAACTCTAACCCCTTTGAGGAGTGCAGGGTCATCAGCGAGACGGCCTTGTTGCCCTCCTGGGTGTCATCCAGATCAGAAGCCAGCGAGGCGTTGGCCAAAAAGGCCAGCAGAGAGGGGTCTTCGTTCTCTTCTTCAAACTGGAGGACGGCGTTGTAAAGCTCCTGCACGTTGCCAAAGCGATCGTCAGCTTCGTCGGTACCCTCCGCTTTCAGAGCCGCCAGATAGCCGCTGTCTTCCAGCACGCCCTGAATGATCTCGGAGCCTTTTTGCTCATCGATATTTTGGCGGTATTTTTTGATGATGTCGGCAAACTCCAGCACGCCCTTAGCGGAGCGGCCCGCCAGGGTCTTGACCGAAGTCTCATCGCTGAGAATTTCCCAGAGCGGAATGCCGCCCAGGGTTTGGGTGGCCTGCTCAAGCTTGTCGAGGGTGCCCTTGCCCACGCCGCGCCGGGGAACGTTGATGATGCGCTTGAGGCTGACGGTATCGAAGGGGTTGGCGATCGCCCGCAAATAGGCCAGCACATCTTTAATTTCGCGGCGATCGTAGAAGCGTAGCCCCCCCACTACCTGGTAGGGAATGCCGTAGCGGGTCAGCACGTCCTCAAAGGCGCGCGACTGGGCGTTGGTGCGGTAGAGAATGGCGAAGTGGCCCCAGTGCAGCTCCGGGTGCTGGGTTTCCAGGTTGCGAATCTGGCTGACCACAAAGTCGGCCTCGGCAGTTTCGTCGTCGGCCCGGTAGCAGTAGATGCTCTCGCCCTCGCCTCGGGTGGCGCGCAGCACCTTGTCGATGCGTTCGGTGTTGTTTTCGATCAGGTGGTTGGCGACTTCAAGAATGTTTGAGGTGGAGCGATAGTTTTCCTCCAGCTTCACCATGCTGCGGGTGTCGTCATCGGGCAAGCCGTCGCCAAAGTCATCCTGAAAGTTCATCAGAATGGTGAAATCGGCAGCGCGGAAGGAATAAATACTTTGATCGGCGTCACCAACAACGAAAACCGAGCGGTGGTTCCAGTCGCTGTAGGTGGCGATAGATTCCCCATTCGTCGCCAGCAGGCGAATCAGCTCGTACTGGGTGCGGTTGGTGTCCTGGTATTCATCCACCAGAATGTGGCGAAAGCGCTTGTGCCAGTAGGCCAGTACCTGCTCATTCTGCTGAAACAGGAACACCGGCATCAGAATCAGATCGTCAAAATCGAGGGCGTTGTTCTCGGCTAGCGCCTTCTGGTAGTGGCGGTAGACATCGGCAATCACCCGGCCCCGGTAGTTGGGCTGCTCTTTTTCGAGTTCGTCGGGGGTGAGCTTCTGGTTTTTGGCGTTGCTGATCGCAAAGCGCACCGATCGCGGATTGAACTTCTTGTCGTCCAGATTCAGGGTCTGGGTAACGATGGTTTTGACCACGCTCTGGGCGTCAGATTCGTCAAAAATCGAGAAGCTCTTAGTCCACCGATAGCCCGCCGGGTGCTGGTACTTCTCGATGTCAAACCGCAGAATGCGGGCGCAGAGGGCGTGAAAGGTGCCAATCCACAGGTGCTTGGTGATGCTTTTGTAAACCTGAGACTTAAGCTTGGTCTGCTCGTACTGGGGCAGGGCCGAGAGCGATTTGCCGTGGCGGGCCTGGGCATCCTGCTCGGCAAACAGCACCTCAATGCGCTCCTTCATTTCTTTGGCGGCTTTGTTGGTGAACGTCACCGCCAAAATGTTGTCGGGGTCGGTTTTGTGGGTGAGGACCAGGTTGGCAATGCGGTAGGTGAGGGCGCGCGTTTTGCCCGACCCCGCCCCCGCCACCACCAGCAGCGGGCCACAGTAGTGCTCGACGGCCTGGCGTTGGGCGGGATTGAGGAGGGCGAGAAAATCAGTCATTGCAGCCGGGTGGGGTTTTTGCCTATCTAGTATGACACTGGCTATGGGGGAACGAAGCCCCGCGCCTGTTTTAGCTAGAGGTCCTGGACGCGGAGGCGGCCACCTGGCGCAGCAGCAGCACCTGCCAGTAGGGAATCGGGGCGATCAGCACTGTGCCACTGCCCTCAAAGACATTGACTGCAAACTCGCCGGAGGTCATAGAGCCAACTACTGATTTAGTGGCTTTCTCGACTTTGTAGCTGAGCGCTCCGGTGCGGGCGATCGCAAAGTTGCCGTCCACCACCAGTCGCTCTCCCCGCAGTTCCACGGTCTCGACCGGCCCTTGGGCTATGATCACTACCTTTCCACGGCCCTTTACCTTGGTTTGAAACAGGCCCTCACCGCCCGTCAACCCCGTCAACAGCTTGTTGCGCTCGACCGAGATTTCAATGCTGCTATCGCTGGCCCAGTAGGCTCCTCGATCTAAAATCCACTCTTCGCCCGCTAACTCGAGGATATGGTAGCCCGAGAGCGATGGGGCCAGATACAGTTCGCCTGTGCCGGTGTAGGTGGGGCGAAAAATATTTTCGCCCGTCGCCAGAGACTTTAAGAAGCCGCCCGCCGACGGGGTTTGGTTCTGCATAGTAATCGGGCCGCGCATGTAGTGCAGGGCACCCGACTCGGTGCGCACAGTCTCGTTATTTAAGACAACTTTGACCAGCCGCGAGCCTTCGCGCTCAATAATTTGGAAGTCAGCCATAGGGGTTTACCAGAGCTGGCTCAATCATAGCGCTGCGATCGCCCGTCCTCCTCAGATAGCGTTAGCAGCATCCTGCGTCCTACGCCCTGCGAAAACCTGCCGGAAGGAAAACCCGTGGCTAAAAATCCTGTGATATTCTCAGGGGAACAGCCTGGTGGCTGAGAATTTTGCTCAATGTCAGTCTTTATTAACCCTATGAAGTTGTCTCGACGGTGGTTTAACCAGGCCTGCCTGGGGGTAGCGACGGCGCTGGTGGCAGCAGCCTGTGGCGGTGGCGGCGGCGGCAGCGACGACGTGGTTAGCGTTGGCTCCAAAGATTTTACCGAGCAGCTGATCATTGGTGAAATGTACGCCCTGGTGCTAGAAGAAAACGGATTTACCGTTGAGCGCAAGCTGAATCTGGGCGGTACTCCGGTGGCCCAGGCCGCGATCGAGAGCGGCGAGATTGATCTTTACCCTGAGTACACCGGTACGGCCCTGCTGACGGTGCTCAAGCAGCCCGTCAGCAGCGACCAGCAGGCCGTTTACGACACCGTAAAGCAGGCCTACCAGGAGCAGTTCAACCTGGTCTGGCTCGACCCATCGCCAATGAACAATACTCAGGCGCTGGCGATGACCGAAGAGCGGGCCGAGGAGCTGGACATTCGCACCATTTCTGACTTTGCCGCCCAGGCCACCAACCTGACGCTGATTGGCCCGCCAGAGTTTGAGGTACGTGAAGACGGGCTAATTGGGCTAAAAGAGGCCTATGGCGACTTTACCCTTGGGAGCTACAAGCCCGTCGATGCAGGCCTGCGCTATAAGGGCTTGGTCGATGGCGAAGCCGATGTAGCCGTGGCCTTTGGCACCGACGGCGAAATCAGCGCTTTTAACCTGGTGCTGCTCGAAGACGACGAGGCGCTATTTCCCCCCTACCAGGTAGCGCCAATTGTGAGTCAGGCAGCGCTCGATGCCAACCCTGGCATTGCCGATGCCCTCAACCAGGTATCGCCCCTGCTCAACGACGAGGTGATGCGTCAGCTCAACTATGAGGTGAGCGGCAACCAGCGCGAACCAGCAGAGGTGGCCCAGGAATTTTTAGTCGATGCGGGGCTAATTTCGGAGTAGCCCCTTTGTTTGAACGAGCCCCGGCAGATCCCCAACAATCTAGAGGAATCCCCAGAGTTACCCATGGGCACCATTCAGTTTGACGACGTTTCGCTGCGGTTTGCCGGGGGGGCGCGTCCGGCGGTCAACCGGGTGACTTGCCAGGTCAATTCAGGGGAAATTGTGGTGATTTTGGGGCCATCGGGCTGCGGCAAAACCACGCTGCTGAAGATGGTCAACCGCCTCTACGAGCCAACCGGGGGCAATATCTTTCTCGATGGCGTCAACATTCGCAAGATCAAGGCCACCAAGCTGCGGCAGCAGATTGGCTACGTGATTCAGCAGTCGGGCCTGTTTCCGCACATGACCGTGGCCGACAACGTGGCGGTGGTGCCCAAGCTGCTGGGCTGGGGCAAACCCCAGATTCAGGCCCGCATTGATGAGCTGCTGGAGCTGGTGAAGCTGCCGCCGGGAGAATTTCGCAATCGCTACCCCGCCCAGCTCTCCGGCGGACAGCAGCAGCGGGTGGGCATCGCTCGGGCGCTGGCGGGTAACCCCGGCATCATGCTGATGGATGAGCCGTTTGGGGCGATCGATGCGATTACCCGCACCGCCCTGCAGGACGAAATCTTGCGCCTCCAGGGCCAGCTCAAAAAGACGATTTTGTTTGTCTCCCACGATGTGGAAGAGGCGCTGCGCCTAGCCGATCGCATTCTGGTTATGCGGCTGGGTGAAGTGGTGCAGTTTGACACCCCCTTTAACCTGCTGACCCGGCCCGCCGATGAGTTTGTCTACAACCTGCTGGGGGCCGACGACATGGTGCGCCAGCTTGGTCTGCTGCGGGTCGGCGCGGCGATGATGGCCCTGCCGCCTAACTACAGCAACGGCCACAACCCCACGCTTTCTCATCTGGACAGCCTGCGCGATGCGCTGTCGCTAATTCTCAAGACCGGAGCCCCGGCGCTTACCGTGCTGGAGGAGGGTAATCCGGTAGGGCTGCTCACCCTCGACCACATTCGCGAGTCGGCGGTAGCGGGGAACGGGCGATGAGCTACCTGCTGAGCCAGCCAGGGGAAGTGTTGACCCTGCTGCTGCAACACCTGCGGATGACGGGAATTTCGCTGGGCATTGCGATCGCCCTGGCCGTTCCCCTGGCGCTACTGGTGATGCGGCTGCGCTGGCTGGCAGTGCCCGTTTTGGGCGGGTTGGGCGTGCTCTACACCGTCCCCAGCCTGGCGCTAATTATCTTTTTGGTACCCCTGTTTGGCCTCAATGCCACCTCGGTAATTGTGGCGATGGTGCTCTACACTCAGGTCATTTTGGTGCGCAACCTGACGGTGGGCCTGGTGGGCATCAACCCCGCCGTGCTGGAGGCGGCGCGGGGAATGGGCATGAGCCTGAGCCAGCGCTGGTGGCGGGTGCAGGTGCCCCTGGTGCTGCCGGTATTTTTGGCGGGGGTACGGATCGCGGCGATTGTGGCTATTGCGATCGCCACTATCGGGGCCAAATTCAACGCGGGCGGCCTGGGCAAGCTGCTGTTCGACGGCATTCAGACCAACCGCTATGACAAAATTGTGGCGGGTGCGATCGCAGTAGCCGTTCTGGCTCTGGTCATCAACGGACTGCTGCTGGCCCTGGAGCACTACGCCCAACCCCAGCAACGGCTCAAGAAACTGTAAAAGTTATTTTTTATGTAAGAGCCATCCTGATGCGGCATCCTTTGCCAGGAGCATTGCAGTGCGATGCCCCTACGGTAAATTTGTCCTGACCCAATAGACGTTTGCGGTAAATTATCAGAGCAAGCTTATTTTTGTTATGCCTATATCTCGTAGAAAGCTTAGGGCTAACCTTTCTTATTCACTAAATTTTCTGGGCTGGCTTTATATCGGTTTAATCATAGTTTGGCTTGGCTTGCGCCTGGTTTTCTTCGATCAGTTCTGGTGGTTGGCGCTGCTGAATACAATGGCATTATATCTATTTGCGCCCGTTGTCTTTTTGCTTCCCCTCGCGATAGGGTTTCGGCAGCGGCGCTTAGTTTTGGGGTTAGCGATTCCCATTGCTATATTCGTAGGTCTTTTTGGCGAGTTGTTGGTGCCATCTTTTGCCAGGCCGGAGTTAACGCCGCAAGCCACATTCAATGTGATGAGCTTCAACATGTTGTGGAGCAATGAGAATTATGATCGAATAGCGCAAGCGATCGCAGCCGCCGAAGCAGATATTGTTGGTTTTCAAGAAGTTCGTCCCCCCAACACCGCTGCACTGACTGCAGCCCTCCCCGACTACCCCTACAACACCTTTCAAAAAGCCGATCTCTATCACACTGTTGGCCTCATCAGTCGATTTCCGATTGTTTCTACGCAGCCCTTACCTGACCCGCCTGTAGAACGAGGGCTTGAGGTTGTTGTTGACGTCAACGGCCAGTTGCTGTCGGTTATTGTTGCTCATTTAGCCCCTAACAATATGCCGCTCTTTCCGTTGAATCAGTTTGTCGCTGAGACAAAAGATCGCTACACCCGCCGTGCCGCTGAAGCAGAAACCCTGAGACAGAAGGTTAAAAACCGCCGCCACCCTACAGTAGTAGTATGCGACTGCAACATGACTGATACGTCCCAAACCTATGTACAGTTACGCTCAGTTCTTGCCGACAGCTTTCAGGAAGTTGCATGGGGGCTGGGGCATACATTACGAATTGGTTCTATCCCTTTTCCACTTCAAAGGCTCGATTATGTATGGCACACCGACGAGCTACAAGCTATAACAGCCTACGTGGGGGAAAGCGGTGGCTCAGACCATCAACCTGTAATTACACAACTGCAATTCGCTCAAAAATAAGCTTTAGGGCAGGCTTTAAAGAATGGCCGTTAAAAGTCGAATATGCACGGTGCCAAAGGTCAGCTTTCAACATTAAAAGGCTTTAGCACAATCCAACCGTCAACCTTACGCCGATCGCACCCCTGGAGCCTGCGCGGCTCGCTGCACGGCACTCAAACCCAACTCCGCTAGCAGCGCCAGCAGTGCCACGGGCACCGCCCCCACCAGCAAAATGGCCGGGTCGTAGGCAGCAAAGCCCAGCACAATAAAGGCTCCCAGCCCGCCCGCGCCTACAAAGGCCGCCAAGGTTGCACTGGCGATCACCTCCACCGTAGCGGTTTTGATGCCCGCAATAATCACCGGCAGCGCCAGGGGAATTTCAACGGTTTTGAGAATATCGCCGGGGGGCATGCCCATGCCTGTCGCCGCCTCGCGAATGGCGGGGCTGATATTGCGAAACGCTACGTCGGTACTGATTAAAATCGGCGGCATCACCAGTAGCGTTAAGGCCAGCACCGCCGACGAAAAGCTCAGGCCCAGCACCGGCACCGCCAAAAACAGCACCGCCAGGCTGGGTATCACCCGCAGCGCGTTGAAGCTGTTGAGCATGACAGTAGAAACAACCCGCGATCGCGCACTCCACAGCCCCAGCGGCAGCCCCACCAACAGCCCAATCGCCAGCGGCACCGCCACTAGCAATAGGTGCTGTTGCAGGGCGGTTGTGAGGCGATCGCTGTTGTCCAGCGCATACTGAAAGGCATTTTGCAGAGTCGGCAGCATTGGGCAGACCTAGGGGAATCAAAGTCCTTACCTTACCCCAAGTTTGGTGTAGGGAAAGTGCCAAAAACTATCATGCGTTAAGCCGTTGTTCGGTTTCGCCGTCGAACCAGTGAATGGTTTCTGGCGGCAGGGCCAGGGTAAGGTTTTCTTTGCTCCAGGTGGCATCGGCGGGCAGCAGCGCCCGCAGGGTTAGGCTGGGGTCACCCTGCACTCGCAGGCTGACCAGGTCGCTCATGCCGAGGTTTTCGACCAAAAACACGTCGCCAGTAACAGTCAGCGCATCGCCAGTGCGAGGCAGCCGCAGGTGCTCGGGGCGAATGCCGAGAATAACCGAGGAGGACTGCACCCCAGCGGGCAGCGGCACACGAAAATTGCCGATCGCGACGTCATTGCCGGTGCGGCTGAGGGGAAACAGGTTCATCTGGGGGCTGCCGATAAAGCTGGCCACGAATCGGTTAGCCGGGGTTTTGTAGATGTCATGGGGGTGGCCCAGCTGTTGCAGATAGCCGTTGCTCAGCACGGCTACCTTGGTCGAGAGGGTCATGGCCTCGGTCTGGTCGTGGGTAACGTAGACCTGTCTCTTATACACATCT
>PYER01000158.1 GCA_003017855.1 filamentous cyanobacterium CCT1 | reverse complement strand
GGGCGATTGTCGCTTTGGGGTGAACTGGGGGAGGATGTTTCGACGGTCATGCCTTCGACTAGGGGCTGATCGGGTGGGGCATTGAGAATGACGGTGTCGGTTTCCTGTAGTCCGGAGAGAATTTCGACGGCTTCTAGGGTGTCGAGGCCGGTGGTAACGGGACGCTTTTGGGCACGCCCCTGGCCGTCGACTACCCATACGTAGGCTTCGCCGTCGTCTTGCTGAATGGTGTTGGTGGGTAGAGCGAGGGCGTTTTCGCGCTGTACCAGAATGACTTCGACGCTGACCGCGCTGCCGGGAATGAGCGTACCGCTGGGGCGGTCGAGCCGGGCTACGGCCTTGACCATGGCTTGGGAGCCACCGCCGCCGCCCTCGCTGTCTGTAATTGCCTGGGGGGCAATGCTGATCACCCGTCCGGCGTAGCTGGCAGCATTGGGGCCAATGACGCTGACTCGCACGGGCATGTTGACCGATACCTTGTTGGCGTCGAGGGTCATGAGGTCGAACAGCACCACTTCCTGGGCGGGGTCGCCGATGGTGAGCAGGTTGCCCTCGCTCTGCACGCCGTCTCCTGGCTGCACGTCGATGTTGAGCACCACGGCATCGAAGGGGGCGACGATCGCATTGTCGGCAAGGCGGGCGCGCAGGTTGGCCAGGGTAGCCTGGTTTTGGCGAATTTCTAGCTCTGACTGCTGCAGCTCGACCTCGGCTCCGCGCAGCTCTGACTGGGCGGTTTCGAGATCGTTGCGATCGCTGTCATAGTCATCTTCTGAAATAAACCCCTGTTCGAGCAGCGCCTGCGACTCGCTCAGGCGCTCCTGGGCTCGCTGCACCGTGCGCTGGCGGTCCTGGCGCACCTCGGTCTGGCGCTGGCGCTGCAATTGCAAGATTTCGGTTCGAATTTGGGCCTCGTCGAGCTGCTGCTCTAGGTCGCGATCGCGCAGCCGCAGCAGCACCGTACCCCGCGCCACTCGCTGGCGTTCCTGCACCAGCACCGATTCTACAGTGACATCCCCCGGCGCTTTGAGGGTTTGCTGATTGCCCAGGCTGATCACCCCCGAGGCATCGACGCGGTTTTCGAGGGTGTCGCGGCTGGGGTTGCCGGTGGTCACCACCACTGGGTCAACGCTGCGGCGCTGCCAGGTGCGGTAGCCCCACCAGCCGCCTAGGCCCAGCACCAGCACCAGACCCGAGGCGACAATCCACTTCAGCCCGGTGCGCGGTTTAGTCGCGGGGTCGTCGTTGTACAGGTCGTCGTCAAAGAGGCCAGGGCTGAGCGGGTTGGCGGCTGCATTGACCTGCCCCAGATTGGTTTGCCCGGAGCCGGTCTGCCCGGAATTGGTCTGACTCAACGGTTGCTCCACGGCTGAATCAGAGGAGGGCAGATCGGGTTGAGCGGTAGAGGCATCGGGGTGAGGGTCGGGCAGCACGGGGCACCATCTAAACAAGTCGTTTCGTCACCACTCCATCGCCGTCTCGCGTACCTATAGCGGCGTCAGGTGCCCCAGTTCGGCGGGGCTTAGGTGAGCGTGGGTGACCTGGCCGTCGCTCATCATAATAATCCGCTGGCTGTGGCTGGCCACCTCATGGGAGTGAGTCACCATGACGATGGTAATACCCCGCTGGTGCAGGGCCTGAAAAATGCCCAACACCTCTGCCGCCGATTGCGAATCGAGTGCTCCGGTGGGCTCATCGGCCAGCAGCAGCACCGGCTGGTTGACAATGGCGCGGGCGATCGCAACCCGCTGCTGCTGACCGCCCGACAGCTGGGGCGGGCGCTTGTCCATGCGGTTGGCCAGGCCCATGTGGGTGAGGGCGGCCTCGGCCCGCCGCCGCCGCGCCGATCGCCCTACCCCGGCGTACATCATGGGCAAAATTACGTTTTCGAGCGCGGTCAGATTCGGCAGCAGCTCGTAGCGCTGAAACACAAAGCCCAGCTTGCGGTTGCGCAGCCGGGTGAGCCGGGTTTTGCCCACCGTTGAGACATCGGTGCCATCCAGCCAGTAGCGCCCGCTGGTGGGGCGATCGAGGCAGCCAATAATATTCATCAGCGTCGATTTGCCTGAGCCCGACTGGCCCATGATGGCGCAGTATTCGCCGGGCTGAATGGTGAGGTTGATGCAATCGCAGGCCCGCACCGCCGCCTCGCCCGTGCCAAACACCCGCGACACGTTCTCCATCGCGATCGCCGCTGGGGGAAGGCTGGCGGCTACCCTTGGCCTGTGGTTCAGGTCGTTCACGGCGGCTACCCTTCGGGGTCAGTGGGGCCGACAATTTCGCGCACGCGGTAGATTGGGCGCTGCTGCGACTCGTGGTAGGTACGCATCAGCAGCTCGGCCAGCAGGCCAAAGCTAAACAGCTGAATGCCCGCCAGCAGCAGCACCACCGCCAGCACCAGGAGGGGGCGATCGCCAATATCCTGGTCGGCCAAAAACTTGACCAGGGTGAGGTAAATGCCCAGGGCGATACCCCCCGCCATTGAGGTCAGCCCCAGACTGCCAAAAATGTGCATGGGCCGGGTGAGAAACTTTTTCATAAAGTAGACGGTCAGCATGTCCATCACCACCCGCAGGGTCCGGCCCAGGCCGTACTTGCTGGTGCCAAAGCGGCGGGCGTGGTGGGTAACCGGCATTTCGGTAATGCGCGCCCCTTCGATAAAGGCCAGGGCGGGCAAAAAGCGGTGCAGCTCGCCGTAGAGGTTGAGGTCGTGAATCACCTCGGCCCGGTAGGCCTTGAGCGAGCAGCCGTAGTCGTGCAGCGCCACGCCGGTCACGCCCGCAATCAGCCAGTTGGCAATCTTCGACGGAATCAGCCGGGTCAGGGTGTTGTCCTGGCGGTCTTTGCGCCAGCCGCTGACCAGGTCATAGCCCTCGTCGAGGCGATCGATCAGGCGGGGAATGTCGGCAGGGTCGTTTTGCAGGTCGCCGTCGAGGGTGACCACGATGCCGCCGCGAGCGTACTTGAATCCGGCGGCCATCGCGGCGGTCTGGCCGTAGTTGCGGCGCAGCAGCACTGCCACCAGGTGGGGGTACTGCTGGGTCAGCTGGCGCAGGCGATCGCTGGAGCCATCGGTGGAGCCGTCGTCAACGGCAATGATTTCGTAGGTGCGCTCTAGACCGTCGAGCACCTGGGCGATCGCGGCTACCAGGGTCGGCAGACTCTCGTACTCGTTGTAGATCGGCACCACCACCGAGATATCTACCGGGACAACGGCCTCCGACAGGGGGAAGGCCAGCTTGGGCTGAGCAGCAGGGGTCATAGCAGCCAGAAATGATGGGGCAGATCACCGAAGAACGCCAGCAAGCGCCCCTTGAGTTTAGCCGAAAGCCTATCGTGGCGCGCGTTCACAGGCTACTGCATCAACGCTCGGGGCCGGTAGCTCTCCACAACCCGCCCTGCCCGCCGCCGCTGACTGTAATACGCCGCGCTGACCGGGTCCGATAGGTCGATCAGTGAGTCGATGCCGATGCCGTTGCGGCCCTGGTCAATGCCTGAGCTGTGAATGTACTGGCCTGCGCCCAGGTATAGGGCGACGTGCTTGGTGCGCTCGGGGGTGCCAAAAAAGATCAGGTCGCCCGGTGCCAGCTCGTCCCAACCGATTGGTTGGGTAAAGGCCTCTTGTTGATAGGAGTCGCGGGGCAGGCGAATGTCCACTGAGGCAAAGGCCGCCTGCATCAGCCCCGAGCAGTCGAAGTTGGGGCCAATGGTACCGCCCCACAGGTAGGTGTTGGGGGTGGCCATGGCCCGGCGGGTAAAGGCAATCACCTCAGGCAGGCGTGGTGCAATGGCGGCGCGATCTAAATTGGGGGGCTGGTAGGGGCGATTGGCAGGGGTCAAGGTTGAGCGATCGACGGCGCTAATCCAGCCGGGGTAGTCGTCTTCACAGAGCGTCACGGCCCAGGCCGTTGCCGATGGCTGAGTCGGGTCAATCCGCAAGTGCCGCCCCGCCGCCGCCTGGGTCACCAACCCCTCCAGGTCGGCGGTTTTGTAGAGGTTGAGCGCCTTGCCGCAGACGTATTCTTGATCGGGCGATGCTGTCTGTGTTGCCGTCATATCCACCGCCCCATAACCCATCTAACTCGCATCGTCCGGCTTGCCGCCGGTATTGCGCACGTTAATCACTTTTTTTAGCACGTTAAACCAGAAGGTCGACCCCATGGAAATGGCAAACCCGCTCACCAGCCAGCCCAGTAGGCGGCGAGGGATGAGGGGAACCGGCCAGGCCTCCTCGGCGGCGAGCTGCTGCTGCACGACAACGTCGTTGTAGCCCAGCGGGAAGGGAATGTCGTCCAGGGCCTGGTTGACGGCGGTCTGCATCTGCTCAATATCCTGGCTAATGTCGCCGGTTGACTCGGCCACCAGCTGGTCGGCGGTTTGGGTAATGGAGGTTCGTAGAATGGGGTCTACCGCCAGGCGGGTGGCGATGTGAAACGTGTCGGCGTTAATGGAGATGGCGGTGGCGATGCCAATCATCAGGGCGACGGCCTTGGCGTTGCGCTTGTAGACTCCGGTGGCCCGCTCCATGCCGCGATCGAACCACTTTTCCAGTTCGCGGCCAAATAGCTTCACGTCGTCGCGGGTGGCATCGGTCGTGACCTCGACCTTACGGGCGATCGCGGCCAGGCTGCTGCGCAGGGCCGGGGTAATGGGGGCCAGGGCCAGCCGCTCAAGCAGCACTCGGGCCTCGGGGTTGCCCCCCTGGGCCAGGCGGGTCAGCTCGCTGTAGGCCGAACTGTTGCTGTCAAAAATATCGAGCAGCTGGGCCACGTTGGGGCGCAGCTTGCTAAGCAGGGCCGCTCTTTCGACTGGGGTGCTGGCTAGACCGCGCTTGATGTACTCCAGGCGGCGCAGAAAGGTCTCGGTGAGAGGGTGGTTGTCGGGCAAAATATCGGCGGCCATCAGGCCAAAGTCTTCGAGCCGGTTGACGACGCGATCGAGGCTTTCGGGCAGCGACACCGTGCCCGCCTTAAAGTCGTCGATGATCTGCCGGATGCCCGCCTCGAGCTGCTGCAGCTCGGCGTTGAGCAAAAATTCGTTGCCGGTGCTGGCTTTCAGGTCGCTGAGAATATTACTGACCGGAGTCAGGACGCGATCGCGGGCCAGACCGTAGATGCGATCGTTGGCCAGCACCTGCCAGAGGTTGCCCAGCTGCATCCGCTCCAGCAGGCTGTTGGCAAACGCCTCGGAGGGTATGTAGGACGGGCCGCTGGTCTTGCCCACCCCAAACACGTTGCGCTGCCCGGTCAGGGTGCGGTAGATACGGCCAATGACGTGAGAAATCCGGCGAAACGATCGCGCGATCGTGCCCTTCGCCTCCTGATTCAAGCTGCGAATCCACGGGCTTTCGTAGAGGGCATCGGCCAGTTCCTGAGCGGCCGCTTCTTTTTCGCGCTCGTTACCGGCTAGCAGTACCTCAATCGACTGCTTTAGGTGCTCGGCTCGCCATTGCAAAAGGGTGCCGATAATCTCTTGAATCTCGCTGGCCAGTAAACTTAAAACAAAAAAGATGAAGACTAGCCCCAGGGCAATGTCTAAAACTATAGGAAAGTTCATAGACTAACCGCAACACGCCTCAAAATTCAAAATTCAATCCTTTGATATCAGGTGCTCGGATCAGATATTCGGCTGACATTCGACTGAGGTCTCACGACTCAGCCCAATAAAGCAGTTACCCTGCCCTTAGCAAAGCGTTAAAGACAGCTTAAAAGCACCCTGACTAAGAGCCAGGGAGCATTATAAATGGGCGTACCGGGCTATCAAAGATTTGGTTCGCCCATTGTACTCAAGCAACCTAAAAACGGATCAATGGTCGAAAACCCGATTTGATTTTCTTATGGGTGAGGCCGTTTATTCGTCCTCGTCTTCGAGCAAAGCGCCGTTGTCGCCTAACTGCTTAAGCCGAATATGCTTGCGCCCCAGGGTGATTTCGAACTCGTCACCCGGTCTCAGTCCCATCTGCTTGGTGTAGGTCGACCCAATTAACAGGTTGCCGTTCGACTGCACGGTGATGCGAAAGCTGGCACTACGGCCACCTCGTCCGTTGCCATTTTGGCTGCTGTCAAGCTGTATGCCCTCCGCTTCAATCAGCGCATTGAGAAATTTCATCATGTTGACCCGCGGGTTGCCCGACTTAGTCAGGGTGTAATACCCGCAGGCTTTTGCCTTGTCTTCTTTGCTCAGATCGCCAAGCTCTTTGACCTTCTGCAATAACTCTTTGCCGACCAGTGGTTTCACTTGAGTTGCGTTAGCCATTAACTCTATTCTCTTTTACAACGGTTGTTTCAGACATTTTTGAGCAGGGATAGTAAAACTGTATCCGCCTAGCTCCACTTTGATGACAACACGCAAAATCATACTACAGTGAAATAATTTTTGCATGCTATTTTTTGACCTCTTAACGTTTTCTCCTCTGAGGTCAAAATAAGTGCCCTTTTGCCCTACTTAAAACTACTAAAAATGCTGCCCGTGGCGCTGATTTAACCTGCGGTTCGGTGCAATGGAGCCGTCAGCCCAGAAGCAGCCTGGGGCTAACGGCAGCCCAAAACCTGTATCCAGATACCGATCGGTCAGACCCTTTAGCCATGGCCGCGATTTACGAAGCGATTCGTCCCGGAATCGCCTGCTTAAGCCGTTCTGACCCAGCCAACCGGCCCCATAGAGGCCCTGCCAATTGGACCCGTGCCAGCGTCAGCAAAGGCTAACTTTTGAGCCGATGCAGCGGTAGTTTGCAACGTCCTACTACTGGTCGCAACGGTCGAAATCTGCCTAAAACCCCCTATCCTGCAAGAAGCTACAGGCGTTTATAAAAAAGGATTTTGAGCCGACCTTAACCCCTATTAAAGGAGCAGCAGGCCCAGCCAGTGCCCAGGGCACCGGCAGAACATCCTTCACCCAATTTCTCAATTAACCCCATGAAGCTCACTACTCGCGGCCACTATAGCGTTAAAGCCCTGCTCGACCTGACCCTGCATCCCTCTCGACAGCATGTTTCGGTCAACACCATTGCCGATCGCCAGGGACTGCCGCCCCCCTACCTGGAGAAGCTGCTGATCGACCTGCGGCGGGCCGGTATTGTCGAGTCGGTGCGCGGCCCCCACGGCGGCTACCGCCTGGCCAAACCCGCCAACCAAATTTTTTTGGGCCAGATTTTAGAGGCGGTGGGTGAACAGGTAGACCCGCTGCCCCGCCACAGCCCCCAGGCCGATCAGGCCGAAGACTGGGTCACCTTTGCCGTCTGGAACCGGCTCTCGCAAAAACTCAAAGAAGCCCTCTATAGTATTTCCCTGGAAGATCTGTACTTCGATGCCCGCAGTTGGCAGGCGGCCCAGGGGGATGATGTCAGTTTTGTGGTTTAACCTGCTTGGGTTGAGCACCCTGTGGTTTAGGTGGGGTTTAGGGCTAGTGGTGGCCGCTAGCCTGGACCGTTTGATTGGCGACCCCTGGGGCTGGCCTCACCCCGTGCAGGCTATGGGCTGGACCATTCAGCGGGCCGCAGACGGCATCTTACGCCTGCGGCTGCCGCCGCTAGGGGAGCGAGCCCTGGGGGTACTGCTAGGCCTAGGGATAATGGTGGGCAGTGGCGCGGTGGGCTGGGGGATAGTGCACCTGGCCCTGAGGTTGCACCCCGTTGTCGGTATGGGCTGCGACGCGATTTTGCTGGCCAGCTGTTTTGCCGGGCGCAGTCTGCGACAGGCTGCCGAGGATGTGCTGGCTCCGCTGGAAGCTGGCGATATTCCCCAAGCGCGGAATCGCCTGGCCCTCTACGTCGGCCGTGACACGGAGCGACTGGATGAACCCGGGATACGGCGGGCAGTGCTAGAGACCGTCAGCGAAAATGCCACCGACGGCGTGCTGGCCCCCCTCTTCTACGCTCTGGTCGGGGCGTTTTCGCCCCTGGGCAGCGTGCCGGTGGCCCTGGCCTACAAAGCCGCCAGCACCCTCGACTCAATGGTGGGCTACCGCGAGGCGCCCTACACTCACCTGGGCTGGTTTAGCGCCCGGTTTGAAGATGTTCTCACCTGGTTGCCCTGCCGCCTGACGGTGCTTACCGTGGCGCTGCTGTCGGGGCGCCCCCGCCATGTACTGCGCCTCTGTCGCCGCGACGCCCCCGCCGACCCCAGCCCCAACGCCGGCTGGAGCGAGTGTGCCTACGCCGCCGCTTTGGGGGTACAGGTGGGCGGCAAAAACGTATATAGAGGTCAGGTCAAAGAGAAGCCGCTGCTGGGGGACGCCACGGTGCTCATTACGAGCGATCGCATCCTTGCCGCCCTGGCCCTCACCCGCCGCGCTGCCCTCCTCTGGCTGGCCCTAGGCGTAACCCTCCTGGCCCTGCGAGCCTGGCTGCAACTCCGCTCTACCAGCGTTATTTGACCCCAATCGAGCCAAGCTAGGTAGTGATAGCAAATCCGAATCACAAACCCCCGATTCCCAAAAGGCCAAACCGTAGGGGCGAATGGCATTCGCCCAGAGGTATCGGGGGTATTCAAGCAGGATTTAGTATGAGTGGTGCATTGCGGCCCAAAGGCCAGCGTTTGTAAGCTGTGCCGCAAGTTTACAGGCCGCGAATGCACCCTCCTCACCTCTCATCCACCCCCTTTCTTCCTACGGGAGACGCTAACGCGTTGGCGAAGCCTGTCCACAGGACAAACGACTCCGCTCAGGGACCATCACCCATCCACCCTCCTATCGCCTCGTGCGCTCAAACCCCAGCTCAATCAGCCTATCCACCAGTTCTGCAAAGCTGACGCCGCTGGCCTCCCACATCATGGGGTACATGCTGGTGGCGGTAAACCCCGGCAGCGTGTTGATTTCGTTGATCAGCACCTCTCCCGTCGCCTCGACGTAGAAGAAGTCGACTCGCGCAATACCGGCGGCGTCTACCGCTTCAAATGCCGTCACTGCCATCTCTCGAACGCGCTGAGCAACATCCTCCGGCACCTGGGCCGGAATGATGTGCTGCGATTGACCGCTGGTGTATTTGGTGTCGTAGTCGTAGAAGTCGCTCTGGAAGGTGATTTCGCCTGGTACTGAGGCTCTGGGATTGCCGTTACCCAGGATGGCGCACTCCACCTCGCGGGCCACGACCCCCGCTTCGACAATGATGCGGCGATCGTAGCTGGCGGCGCTGTCGAGGGCGGCCTCCAGTTCTTTGCGGGTTGTCGCCTTGGCAATGCCCACCGATGAGCCCAGGTTGGCGGGTTTGACAAAGCAGGGGTAGCCCAGCTCGGCCTCAATGCGATCGCACAGCTTCGGAAAAATGCAGGGGTTCGACCAGACCTCCTCTCGGCTCACCGCCAGGTACTTGACCTGGGGCAGCCCGGCCTGGGCAAAGGCCATTTTCATCGCAATCTTATCCATGCCTACCGCTGAACCCAGCACGCCAGACCCCACGTAGGGCTGCTGCATGAGGGTAAACAGCCCCTGCACGGTGCCGTCTTCGCCGTTGGGGCCGTGCAGTACCGGAAACCAGATGTCGATCGCATCGATTTGTTCAAACTGGGGCAGGCGCAGCCGGGGCGTAGCCGCTGAAGCAGCCTCCTGGGGCGGCACGCCAGCGGCCAAAACCGCTGCCGCCTCGGGGCCTGCCTGCCACTGGCCGTCTTTGCCAATGTAGACCGGCAGCACGGTGTATTTGGCGACGTTGGTGCCGCTGGCCAGGGCGCGAGCGATCGCCTGCGCCGATCGAATCGATACTTCGTGCTCGCCCGAACAGCCGCCAAACACCAGCCCTACCGTTACTGTCGACCCCGTTTCTGTCGCCATAAACTTTCTGCCTTCGCGCCAATTGCGGATAGGGTATCACAGGAGCGGTGGCGCGCAGCGCTGCCCCAGGTCATTGCAAGCAGGCAAAAAAAAGCCTTGAGATCCCTCCAGGTATCTCAAGGCTTAACAATCAGGGTGCATCTACCTTTCCTTACTACGCCGGTAGCTAGCCCTATCCGGATGGTTGGCCAAAGTTTTTGGCTCATCCCGAATCCGACTCAATTTGAACCGCATACCCCTACCCTGTAGGCGCCCCTGCAATTATGCTGGCTGAGCGAAGTCGAAGCCAAAATCCACCCGAGATGTCCCCTAGCCCCTCTGGGGCGGCTGCGCCAACGACTCCGCTCAGGGGACGGTTACCCCTATCCCAGACGGTGGCCTGCACAGGGCATAGGCGAAGCTAGGTCGCTTTGCGGTATTTGCCCAGCCCGGTATTGCTGAATTGAGACATGAATTTGAGTGATGGCAAACGACCGTTTGCCCCCACGAGAGGCGTTGAATTTTTGATTCATACCTGAGTTCAGCAGCACCCCAACCCGACCTGGGGTTAGCCAAGGCGAATGCAGGAACAATCCGCTTTAGCTGCTGCTCAACTAGCCGGAACGCTGAGTTCTAGCAGGTTGCCGTCGGGGTCGCGAATGTAGATCGAAACCAGCGGCCCGGTTGCCCCCGTGCGCGGCACTGGCCCTGACTCAATGGGAACCCCCAGCGACTTCAGGTGGGCGACAGCCGCCGTCAGAGGAGGCGCGATTAAAAAGCACAAATCCGCTGACCCGACCACAGGAGCATGGGCATGGGGGGCAAACGGGCTCTCGGCGGGGTGTAGATTGATCTTTTGCTGCCCGTAGCGCAGGGCGACGCGCCCGGCCCCGAAGGTCACCACCTCCATGCCCAGCACCGCCCGGTAAAACTCGCAGGTGCGAGCAATATCGGCAACGGTCAGCACTAAATGGTCAAGGGTAAGCACTTGAATCACGGCAAGGATACAGAATCGGGTTTGGGGAGGGCAGAATACAGGGGTGACTCAAAACCTCAGCGGCTCTAATCGGGGCGATCGGCCATGGAGTCTGGCTTGTCGCCTCCACTCAGCAGCGTCGCTGTGGGCTGCTGAGCCTATGCTGCGGCGTGTCTGTGGCGCCCTGGCCGCCAGCTGATCCACCAGAATTACTCTGACCGGAGCCAAAGCTTGCCAGAATTAACCTTGATAGTATTTAAATGGTGCGGGGCTGCGGTCAATCGTTCATCACAGTGCATAATGCCATTGATACACGGTGTGGCAGAGTGAGCGGTGAAGTACTTTTTTCTTTCTGACGGTTGGATAACGGGCCGGGTGTGGGAATTTGGCGGCCTGTGGAACGAGCTCGGCTGGCAGCGCAAGCCCCACATGGTTCGGCTCAACCTGTCGATTCAAGAGCAGGGCGAAACTCTGTGGCTGTACCAGGTGGAAGAAACGGTGCTGATGGTTGAGGTCAAGCCCGAAGGCACTACCAGCGAACCGATTGGGCAGGTGGTGCTGAAGCGTTTGATTACCGCTGAGCAGGTGATCGAGCGGCTCTGTGCGGCCGAGGCAGTGCCCAAGCCAGACTTTTAGGAGATGGTCTCGTCAGACCAGGGGTAGGGCCAGCCATCGCTCTAAATAAGGATTGCTAAACACTGGCTCAAACCGGTGCCCCAATCCTCCTAGACTGATAAGTGGCAGGGCGCACAACCTCGGCTCTGAGGGCTGCAACCCGGCGCTTGAGGCCAAATCACACAATACTTTTTACGCACGAGGACATAGGGCGTTGGCGGTTTTAGCGATTGTGCTGCTGCTGGTGGCAGCTTACCTACTGGGGTCAATTCCCACGGGCTATCTGGTGGCCCGCTGGATGAAAGGTATCGATATTCGACAGTATGGCTCGGGGGGCACGGGTGCTACCAACGTGCTGAGAACGGTGGGCAAAGGGGCCGCGATCGCGGTTCTCGTCATCGACCTACTGAAGGGGCTGCTGGCGGTGCGGCTGGCGATCGCGATCTGGCCTCAGATCGCCGCGCTGGCCGCGCCGGAGGCCTTAGCGGCCCAGTGGCAGCCCTGGATTACCATGCTGGCCGGGCTGATCGCCCTGGTCGGCCACAGCAAATCGGTGTGGATTAACTTTACCGGCGGCAAATCGGCGGCCTCGGGGCTGGGCGTTCTGCTGGGGCTGGCCTGGCCCGTGGCTCTGGGCGCCGCGATCGCCTTTGGCCTGACCCTGGCCCTCAGCCGGATTGTCTCGCTGGGGTCGATTGCGGCTGCGATCGCCGCTGCTGTGCTCATGGTTGTCACCGGCCAGCCACTGCCCTACATCGTACTGGGAGCGCTGGGGGCAACCTACGTCATTTTGCGCCACCGGGGCAACATCGATCGCCTGCTGGCCGGGACCGAACCCCGCTTGGGGCAGCAAACCTCTAATCACGGCAGCTAGACCCCTTTCAACAAAGAAACCCAGGGTTGCAGCCCTGGGTTTTGTCAGGAGTCGAGACTTTGGTCAGACTAGGGAGGCGGGTAGATTGCAGCCGCACCTCCCCATCGGCACCGCCTAGAGGGCGAGGTCAGGGGGCAGAATGACCTGATCGATGCCGTGGATAATGCCGTTGCTGGCCTGAATGTCGGGCTCAACCACCATGGCCTCGTTGACCATGATATCGCCAGTGGTCTCATCCACTTCAAGGGTCAGGGGAGTACCGGCGGCGGTGGGCACTTCGCCAGAGGTGGCATCAGCGGCAGCCACTTCTTCCTGCACCACGTGGTAGGTCAGCACCTGACGCAGCAGATCCTGGTTTTCGGGCAGCAGCAGCTCGTCAAGGGTGCCTTCGGGCAGTGCTTCAAAGGCTTCGTTGGTCGGCGCAAACACCGTAATCGGGCCACTGGCAGACAGAGCTTCGGTCAGGTCCGCAGCCTCAATAGCCTGGGCCAGGGTGCTAAATTCTTCGGAGCTGGTGGCTAGGTCGGCTACGGTGTCTTCACCAGTGGCGGTGGAGTAGTCGGCAGCGGGCTCTTCGGTTGCCACGGGCTCTTCGGGAACGGTATCTACAGCTGTGGGCTCAGATTCTGCGCCACAGGCTGCTAGCAGCGCGGCAGCACCAACACTCGCAAAACCAGCCAGCCAGCGCTTAGCTTGAGAGGAACGCTTAATAGCCATGGAAAAAAGTCCTTACACTCGAAACGGTATAAAAAACATTCATGCGAAGTCAGCGCATGAACACGCTTTAGAGAACTTAACAATGCGCCATGCAACCTTCCTCCACCCCAAGAGTGAAAGGTTTGTTCCCTAAACCGCAGAAATATCTGCCCTGTGGCTAGCCTCAGCTGGCTTCAGACGGCTTCAGATCGGCTTAAACGTCCTGGACAGGCGCATCGGCAGCTTCAGTATCGAGGCGCTGCTGGCGCTGGGTCGTCAGGGCCAGCAAAATGTTCTGGTGGCGATCGCGGGTGATGGGGTAGCGGTAGCAAAACCACAGCCCCACCCCCAGCAGCAGGGCAGGCAGCGGGCCAATCAGCAGCCGAATGGCGGTGAGTGCCGCCTCTGGCTGGGTTGTGGCGCTGGCCAGGTACCCCGTAGCGCTCAAAATTTGCCCCGAGATAAACAGCGCCAGGGCCAAACCCAGCTTTTGCAAAAATACCAGGGCGCTAAAGTACAGCCCCTCTCGCCGCAGGCCCGTATTGAGCTCATCCAGGTCAACCACGTCGGGCAGCATGGCAAAGGGAATTACGTAGAGCGTGGCTACCCCAATGCCGGCAATGACTCCCAGGGTATACATCCACGCCACCTGGCCCGGCTGCACTGTGGCCAGGCCGCCCAGGGCGATCGCCGCCAGCGGTGCCCCCAGCAAAAACACCGTGCGTTTGTCGGTGCGCTTGGCCACCCAATCCCACCCCCAGAGCATGGCGATCGCGGTACCCTGCACTGCCAGCGCCATCTGGGCAAAGTGGGTGGCGGGCAGCCCCATCCAGACGCCGACAAAGTAGGGCAGCATGGCGGCGGTCACCTGCACGCTCATCCAGCCGCACAGGTAGAGGCCCAAAATTTGGCGAAACGCCTGGTTGCTAAACACGCTGCGCAGCTGGGGCAGCAGCGCCGGGGGTTTGGCCGCCGTCGCCAGTCGGGGTCGTCCCTGCTGTACCTGCCAGTAGCGGCGATAGGTGCCCGCCACGCAGAGGCCAATGATCACCACCGCCAGGCTCGCCGACAGCGCCCCCAAAATAAAGAACTGGCGGGCCGGGTCGGCCACCCGCGCAAAAACCACCTGGGCCATCAGCAGGGCCGCAATGCTGCCGCCAATGCTAAAGGCCGCTTTCATGCCGATCAGGTCGGTGCGTTCGTCGTAGTCGTCAGCCAGTTCGGCCGCCAGGGCCGTGTAGGGCAGCTGCACCGCCGTAAAGGCCGCGAAGGCAAAGATCGACAGCACGATGTAGTAGGCAAACACCCCCATCTGGCTCGCCAGCGGCGGCACCGTCCACAGCAGCACCGAACAGATCGCCAGCGGAATCACGCCGCCCAGCATCCAGGGGTAGCGACGGCCCAGGGGCGACACCGTGCGATCGCTCAGCCAGCCAATCAGCGGGTCGTTAATGGCATCCCACAGTCGGCCAAACAGCAGCACGGCACCCGCCAACGCCGGACTCAGCCCCGCCACGGTGGTAAAAAAATACAGCACAAAAAACGCCGACAGGCTGGCCGGCACCGCCGCCGCCAGCTCGCCCACGCCGTAAGATACTTTCACCGAAACAGGCAGAGGCGGCAGCTTACGCAACGGCATCAGGCTCCAGGGCAACAGGGGTTTATCATCCCACAGGTTTACCCTCGATTGGCGGCTTGCGCGGCCAGGCTAGACCCGTCAGCGCTATTTGGTGTGGGTCCGGCTCAGGCAGACTTCGGGCATCGCGATAAGATAGCGTCGGCCCCGTGGCCCGATTGCCCGCGACCCAATTACCCGTTCGCAGAGTAAACCAAGCACCATGACCACCAAGACGGCGATCGCAGCCACAGTGCTGCTGCTGGCAGCGGGCGTTGCCGCCTGCGACGGTCCGCGAGTCGGCCCGGTGGGGCAGTCTTCCGCCGACACGTCAGCCCCTCTCGATGCTCCGGCTGTCAGCCCACCGCCGCCGCCAGAGGGAGCCTTTTTAGGCCAAATGTCGCCTACCCAAACCAGCCAGCTCACCAGCCTGGGGGTAGATGTGATCGTGCCGGGGCAGGTGCCGCCGTCGTTTTCGGTGGTTGAAATGCGGGTTGACCACTGTCTCTTATACACATCT
>PYER01000157.1 GCA_003017855.1 filamentous cyanobacterium CCT1 | reverse complement strand
GGATGGGCGAGGAAAACAGAACGCGAAAACCCTAGCCACCCGCAGTTGACATGCAAACTGGAGTGACTAGGGTACGATCTCCCTAGCCTCGCAATCTGCCTCTGAGATTCGCGGGGTTAGCTGCCGGTTGGTGGAGCCAACACCTTCCGGCAGCGCTAAGATCTTCGAGTTCTGCAAAATTAACCGCACAGTGCTGAGCGGCTTAATGAATGAGTGTACTGATGCACGCGATCGCCGTCAACCGTAGAGCGAATGAGGACTCCGCCTGAAAATATGTGGAAGGTTTCTTGTGATCTATTGAAATCGGCATAATATGCGGAAAGTTTCTTGCGATCTACTCAATCTGGGATGATATACGGAAACTTTCGGCCTATCATCCCCGTTTGGGGTAGATATGCGGAAACTTTCTCTCTAATAAGGTTGTTATGCGGCTTTATCCCTTGAGGTGTGTTAAAAAACATTTGTGAGCAATCGTAACCATATGTAAGTTTAGGGGATTAACTGGATGTTATGGCTTGTTGTACCCCTTGGGGTAGTGATTGGAGTAGTTGGGTTTGGCGTAATTTATCAAACACTTGCCACAAATCGCGATCGCCGAAGGTTTTTGCCACCTGGAAAAGTAGTTCAAATCAATGGTAGAAATTGGCACTATCAAATAATGGGTGAAGGTCGCCCAACAGTTATCGTAGAGAGTGGAACCGGAGGTACTCACCTAGATTGGCAATTAGTGCAGCCTGAAATTGCCAAATCCACAAGAATATTGACTTACGATCGAGCAGGCTATGGTTGGAGCGATGCAAGTTCAGAACCACGCACGGCTGAGCAAGTTGTTGGTGAATTGCGGCAACTTTTGAGAGAGGTTGCAATTGAACCGCCTTATGTTTTAGTAGGAATGTCTTTAGGTGGTTTATTCACTCGCTTGTTTGCTTATCATTACCCAGAAGAAGTCGCTGGGATGGTTTTAGTGGATGTGGCTCATGAGCGAATGTATGAAGACACACCAGTCGAATGGGTTGAATTAAACAAACGACTTGAAAGACTATTAACCCGTGTGGTGCCAATCATGGGACGTACTGGTCTGCTTCGTTTGCTTGTCACGTTTGATTCTTTGCCGATGGCGGCTGGTTTGTTTCAAAAATTTCCACCTTCAATGCGATCGCTTGCGAAAGCACTCTATTCTCAAACCCAGTTTGGGAAAACCTTTGCTCAAGAATCGGCTGCGGTATCAGTCAGCATGAACCAGATCGAACAGACACGCCAGACAAAATCGTTCCCTGATATTCCTCTCATTGTTTTGTCGGCAGGAAAGCCAGAGTTCGACATAACTCAAGAGGTACTTGAGAAGCTACAAGCATTACATGCAGATCTAGCCAATGAGTCACCCCAAGGTGTTCATATTGTTGCTCACGAAAGTGGACATGTTATTCAACTCAATAAACCAGAATTAGTTGTTGGTGCAATTCGTCAAGTTGTTGAAAAAGTGCATTGCAGTAGCGCCTCATAACAACTCAAATGCAGCGGACAGTTGAAAGTTGCTGGTGCTGAGTTCAAACTAATCTACCGCCGCTGATTTGAACCGTTATGCCGATTGCTGATTGGGCTGACAAGTTGACTCCCCTTGTGTCGTCCTCCGTGCCAAGTTGAGAAATGCTCTGACTACTGGTGAGGAATCATGCTGCCGCCAAGTCAGATAAAGTCCAGTATTAGAAATCTCCTCCTTTAAGGGTCTGTAAATGACTCCGCTTCTTGGAAAGTTTTGCAAAGAGGCGGGAACGATCGCAATGCCTAGCCCTGCTGCGACCAAGCCGACGATCGTTTGCATCTGAACTGCCTCTTGAGCCACTTTCGGACGAAATCCCGCTTGTTGACAACTGCCAATAATCTGCTCATAGAAGACGGGGCCCATTGTGGCAGGAAATAGGATAAATGATTCATTAGCCAATGAGGAGAGAGCCACTTGAGTCTGGGCAGACAACGGATGGGTTTCTGGCAACGCTAGGACTAATGATTCTGGCAAAAAGCACTCTACACTTAAACCTGGCTCATTGATGGCAGATCGAACAATGCCGATATCAACCTGTTTGTCATACAGGGCTTGAATTTGTTGGGCAGTTGTCAGTTCATGTAATCGTAATTCTACCGACGGAAACTGTTCTCGAAAAACCCTGAAAATCTCTGGGAGTAACGTAAACATTGCGGTACCAACAAAGCTGATCGCTAACTGTCCCACCTCGCCGCGCCCGATTTGTTGGGTTACTGCGATCGCCTGTTCGAGTTGCGCTAACACCAGATAGCAGCGCTCTAAAAACACTTTGCCTGCTTCTGTTAGATGCACTTGCCGCTTAGTTCGTTCAAACAGCTTGACTCCGAGTTCATCTTCCAAATTCTGAATTTGCTGACTGAGCGGGGGTTGAGAAATGTGTAACCGTTCTGCTGCTCGACTAAAGTGGAGTTCCTCAGCCACCGTGATGAAGTAGTGCAGGTGCCGTAGTTCCATGACACTTATATCTCTAACCTATTAATCTCAATCATATATATATTGGACAGTCATATAGTTGTCTCCTACCGTAAGAGATATGAGGCGCGTCTCATTGTTCTTGATATTGGAGAGAACCAATGAACTCAGATAAAAATCCTATCGCTTCTAAAGTTTGGTTGATTACAGGATGCTCAACCGGGTTTGGACGCGCCCTTGCAGAAGCGGTATTGCAGAAAGGCGATCGCCTGCTAGCAACTGCTCGTAAACCAGAGCAACTTGGCGCTTTGGTTGAACACTATCCAGACACTGCAAAGGCTGTCCGGCTAGATGTAACATCTCCTCAAGACATCCAAGCAGCGATTGATAATGCGATCGCCACCTTCGGTCGAATTGATGTGCTGGTCAACAATGCGGGGCATGGACTGATTGCTGCACTCGAAGAAGTCAGTGATGAGGAGGCACATCAATTTTTTGAAACTAATTTCTTTGGGGCACTCCGGCTGATGCAATCGGTCTTGCCTGTGATGCGTCAGCAAGGCAGCGGTCACATTGTCAATCTGTCATCCACAGCAGGATTAGTAGGATTCGGCGGAAGCAGCCTCTACTGTGGGGCTAAATTTGCCATGGAAGGTACGTCTGAAGCTCTAGCTAAGGAGGTTGAATCTTTTGGAGTGAAAGTGACTTTGATTGAACCTGGGGCATTTCGCACCGATTTTAACGGACGCTCTCTGGCGACAGTCGAGCAATCCATTGATGCCTATGCTTCGGTGAGTGGTGCTTCATTGCAGTGGTTCAAAGAGATGGATGGTCAGCAACCTGGCGATCCTGCTAAAGCAGCGCAAGCCATTATCCAAGCTGTGGAAAGTCCTTATCCCCCGATACGACTGGCATTAGGCGCGGATGCCATGAGCCTGATTCAGGAAAAACTGGAACGGGTCAAAACAGATTTAGATGCTTGGCAGCAGGTGACTGTCAGTACGAATTACTCAGAACACGTCAACTATGCCAGGTAGAGGGATATCCATGATTCATACCAAGACATTTCTGCGTGTTGTTCTAGTCATCATGTTTATTGTTGTCATGAGCACCACTATCGGACTTTCACAAACCCCTAGCAAAAGTGTCAAAGCGACAGGCAGCGTTATCCACCAACTGCGTATCTATGAGATCTTCGACGGCAATAAAACGGCTTTCCACGAACGGTTCCACGATCATGCAATGCGGATTATGGCGCAGTATGGCTTCAAGATTGTGGCGACCTGGGAAGCTCGGCACGATAACCGCACAGAGTTTGTCTATTTGCTTGAGTGGTCTGACACGGAAACAATGAAGGAGCGGTGGACGGCGTTCATGGCTGATCAAGAATGGGCGGAGATCAAGGAGGTGACAGCTGAGGCACATGGTTCACTCGTCGGCGGCATTGAAGACCGGACATTAGAGTTGACAGATTACTCCCCGAGCGAACGACTGACTTACTAAAGTTCAGAATTTAAGTCAGGAGAAAGTTCAGTTTCAGCAACAACTCAACGGCTCCGTACAAAGCTAGAGTTGATCGATGTACGGAGAGTTGATCGTAAAAAACGGCATAACAATCCGGCTGGAGCGGACTGCCGAGAGATCTTGGTGGTGTTGCAAAGGTACTTGCAGCCGCTCAGCCGGAACGTTAGACGGCACAGCATAGCCTACTGTTATAGATCCCAAGCAAACGCATAGAGACCATCACCCAGTAATGCCACCGATACCTTGTACGCTCACCTATCGCATTCACGGAATCGCAAACGCTGCGCAGCCTGCGACGCAGCTAAACGTATGCGAGGAGGTACAAGAAGTACTTTCACACGCCGGACCCGTATTGGCCAAACCATTCTCTGGGGGGCTCGAATTATCGGTTTCGGTAAAGGACATTGAGCCCTTCACTCAAGAGCAGTTTGAGCCCTATGTTTATGAACATATCATCTGGCATGCCATTAACGCGTGCTGCGAAATGCAGGGAGACGAATTCAAATTTGAACTTGTTTCTGCAAAGTTTGGCTGACCCCTCCTCGCCGGAACCCGCCGCAAGTGGGTGGTATAGGCCCTTGCTTAACAGACATCGGGTATCGAGATGCCGTCCAACCAGGTCGCAACCGATTACCAGCGTTAGGTGACTGTGATGTGGCCATCTCATTTCCGCAGCTTCGCTGAACGGCACAATCTGCCTGGTTTACAGGTCGAACTGCCGGAGTCGTCAGATCTTTCCGAGATCGGCGCTACTATCGGTCTCTATAACGAAGCCCAAGCGATTGACGAGGCCGACAGCTTCTATCCAGGTTTGATTGTGAAAGCAGACGGCTTCGTGCCTATCGGGCAGGATATGACTGGTAGCGGCGATCCATATTTTATAAACGTCAACGACGTTGCACCTGGCCCAATCTACCGGATTTACCACGACTCCGTTCATGATCGAGACTACGACCGCAACGAAGCAGTCGCTAAAGTGTTGGAATCGTACGAGGATCTTCTTAAGTTTTCCACCTGACGACTAGCCATCTAACACCTTGCTGGAGCGGACGCGTGAGAAATAGAGAGCCAATCTCAAATCGCGGCGTGCGCGCCGCTCAGCTCAATCGCTAGACGGCAAGAGCCTTTTGGTATACGAGGTATCTAAAACCCCATGAGTACAGACACTCAAACTGAGTACGTTGTCGCTTTAACTGATTTACATCGTGGACTTGATCGCAAAGGACCAGGTGACTCTGACTTCTCGCGCAGTATTTTGAGCAATCTTTCTACCCTGCCTCTCAAACCGCGAATTGCCGATCTAGGCTGTGGAAGCGGCGCTAGTGCATTGCTGCTTGCCCAACACTATCAAAGCACTGTTATGGCAGTAGATTCCTCTTCGGTTTTTATCGACGAACTCAAAGCTCGCGCAAAACAGCTTGGTCTTGAGCATCTAATCAGGCCGATTCAGGGTGACATGGCTAAGCTCGATTGGTCAGCGGGTTCGGTTGACCTGCTTTGGTCTGAGGGAGCTGCTTACAATCTTGGCTTTGAGGAGGCTCTTAAAATCTGGCGACCTCTTCTTGCGAACAGCGGCATTGCCGTTATATCAGAGCTGAGCTGGTTCACTGATGATGTGCCAGAGCCTGCGATCGCGTATTGGCAAAACGCTTATCCTATGATGGGTAGTGAGGCTAAGAATATCGACCGGATTAATCGGTCTAGCTTTAGCCTACTTTCTACGCATCGGCTGCCAAGTCATGCTTGGTGGATGAATTATTATGGACCGCTACGTGAGCGGATGCAACAGATCGAAACCACCCCAATCATTCAATTAGTTATTCGTGAGACCGAAGAAGAGATGAATCTGTTTGAAAAATTCAGCGACTTCTATGGTTATACATTTTATGTTTTGCAAACAACTTAGTTAGTAATCTAGTTTGGCTGGCGCGCCAGCAGAACCCAATAAGTTCAATTCTTGTTGTTGGGTTTCACTTCGTTTCACCCAACCTACGTCTACTTAGCCACTATCTTTCCGAAAGTTGCTTTGTAGAGTTGATTAAACAAGGGCTGATGCTGAGGTAATTAGTAGTTTAGAACAACATGGACAAAATTAACCTAAGCGAAAAACTCTCTCAGTTCTCAGATTATTGGTCACCCAAGACCGTTGCACAGCTTAACCAGTACGACATCATGGTCGTCAAAGTCAAAGACGAGTTTGTATGGCATAAGCATGACAATACCGACGACTTCTTCCTTGTTCTCAAAGGGCGTTTGACCAGGGTGTATCCTACTTTCGTAAATTTGTCACTTTAATGGCTAGCCGATCTGTCATTCCCGTATAAACGGGAATCCACGTCGGATGGCTTACTCCCAGGTAGATTCCCACGAAAGTGGGAATGACGTAGACACTTGCAAAAGTGGGATGCACCCCTGCTTGCCTTATCGTGATATACGAAATTTTGAGCCAGTGCGATCGCAGATTTCCTGTAAGTTGGGTTGACGAAAGAAACCCAACAATTCCAGAAGGATTTTGTCCTAACCTATCGTGTTATTGCATAGTACTGGATTAACCGTGGCTGTTGGGTTTCGCTAGCTCAACTCAACCTACTGACTAATAGCAAAAATGGCACGACAAACATGCCACTTTTGATCGACTCAAGGCCATCCGCGATCAACACTATTCGCTGCTAGTTTTTGGCATTTCAGTGCGAATACGATTGATCCCATGATTTTGGGCACTTTATATATACATATCGGTTGTCGTTTACCCGAGTGAAACCCGCTCTAGAAGCTTGCTACTCTCTGACGGTACGATCATCGTTTGGGTACCTATTCCCCACTCCGCCTATTACAAGCAACATCAATGTCCCATCCCACTTCCCCTCTAGGTACCTCAACGGGTGATCGACTGTTGCAGGGCATTGCGATCGCCACTAACCGTCTACTCACCGTCAAAGATTATTACGAATCGGTGCAGGCCGCTTTAGATGCCCTGGGACCGGCAACAGATGTCGATCGCATTTATATTTTTGAAAATCATCCTCATCCCGAAACAGGGCAGATCGCCGTGAGCCAGCGCTGGGAATGGGTAGCAAACGGAGTAATTCCCGAAATCGACAATCCTGAACTGCAAAATCTGCCCTACGCCGAACTTTTGCCCCGGTGGTATCAAATCCTTTCCCAGGAACGGTCCGTTTTTGGGTTGGTCAAAGACTTTCCCGAATCAGAGCAGGCCTTTCTGGTGCCTCAGGGGATTTTGTCGATTTTAGTTGTTCCTATTTTCATCCGCGATCATTTTTGGGGTTTTGCCGGATTCGACGACTGCCGCCAGGAGCGGATTTGGGAAGACAGCACCCAAGCCGCTTTGATGGCGATCGCGGGCAGCATTGGCGGCAACATATCCCAGCGGCAGGCTGAAGCAGCTCTTCAGCGGCTCAACGAAACCCTGGAGCAGCGCGTTCAGACTCGCACTGCAGAACTACAGCTAGCCAAAGAAATTGCCGAAACCGCCAACCGCACCAAGAGCGAATTTCTGGCGAACATGAGCCACGAACTGCGAACGCCGCTCAACGCCATTTTGGGTATGACAGAGGGGTTGCAAGACAATGTATACGGCTTAATCAGCGATTGCCAGTCCAAAGCTCTAGAGGTTATTGAAAAAAGTGGCCAGCATCTGTTAAGGCTAATCAACGACATTTTGGATGTCGCCAAAATCGAATCAGGGCAGATGGAACTGGAGCGCACTGTCGTTGCGGTTCATTCCCTTTGCCAATCGTGCCTAACGTTTGTCGAGCAACAAGCCCTGAAAAAAAACCTGCAGATTGTTACTCACCTGCCCTTAGATCTGCAGCCGTTATACGTTGATGAGTTACGTATCCGACAGGCATTGATTAACCTCCTAACCAATGCTGTAAAGTTCACGCCTGACGGCGGGAAGATTATTGTCAAAGCCTACCCCAACGGCAGCACAACCGATACCTGTAACATCGCTGTTATCGATACGGGCATTGGGATTAGCCCAGACAACATCCAAAAATTGTTCCAGCCCTTTGTTCAAATTGATAGTGCTCTAAATCGGCAGTATGAGGGCACAGGGCTAGGACTGGCTCTTGTGAAACGCATTGTGCAACTTCACGGTGGGCAGGTGAGTGTTAACAGCACTGTGGGGGTAGGCAGTTGCTTTACCCTGACCCTGCCACTGGCGCCCTGCTCCCAACCGCAGTTCCCCTCCGTAGCCTCTACCACTGCACCCCTGTATGAACCAGCAGTGTTTACTCCCTGCATTTTGCTCGCTGACGACAACGCGGCTAACGTTGCCATGATTTCGATGTATTTAGAAGCGAGGGGCTATCGCCTTCTGCTGGCTACCAATGGTCAAGAGGCCATCAGCCTGGCCCAGTCCCACCACCCGGATTTGATTTTGATGGATATTCAAATGCCCGAAGTTGATGGGTTAAAAGCCATTCGCCAAATCCGTCAGGACCCGGTGCTAGCCACCGTACCCATTGTGGCGCTGACTGCACTGGTAATGGCGGGCGATCGCGATCGCTGTTTGACAGCAGGGGCTACAGCTTATTTGAGCAAGCCCGTTGAGTTAAAAACACTGACTACTTTGATTCAAAACCTGCTGCAGGACCACTAGCGCGATCGCAGTAAAGCTCCTCTACGTTAGGCTGACGCAGGAAACCCAACAATCTTTGTGCGATTCATTCTTAACCTACTAACTATTCAATAGCAGCACTATCCTACAACAAGACCTCCCAAGCCGTTTAAGCCTGGGAGGTCTTTGGGTAGATGCAAAGAGGGTTATCTAGGGTGCAAGAGGACGTACTATTACACCACCTTGCCTAGCTGAAGACTTGATATTGTAAGACGCCTCTCTTGAAAGCTTGCGCCAATTGGAATACTGCTTTCTAAGCATAGATGGCAGGCAAACAGGCCAAAGCAAAGATGCTAAAAGGATAAAAAGCCAGCTCTCTAAATCTTTAGGATTTGGGCACTCAGCTAGCAGAACATTTGAGCAAAAAGCAAAGACGAGTGTAGCAGGAACAAAGTAGAACAGCATTGGTTTAAAAAGAATAAGGGTTTCGTAGCAAGTGGTAGACCCTGTTTCTATGCTGATTACATCTTTCCTTAATGCTCTGCCCAACACATGCCTGGTTATACGGAACTTGAGACAGCGTAAACGCTGCAACCTCGGTATATTTTCGTAATGCCTCTTTAGGGTTAAGTCGCAACGCCAAGCAGCAGCCGTTTTACTACGACGTTATTGCATAGAAATTGCCCATCGAGAATAGACCCAAAAAGATTATCCCCCTCAAGGGGCTGAAGCCGTTAGAACTTCTTGGGCCCGAATGGCTATGCTTTCCCTGCACCGCTTTCAGTTTCGGCCCCACGGCCCCTCGGCGATCGCGGCGGTTGCCCAAGGGCTGTGGGGGGAATTGCGATCGCTCTCACCATGGCCATAGCTGCCCCCGCCCCCGCTGCCCAAAACCCGGTGATTCAGGTCGGCATTGTGCAGCGCTTTGGCGAAAACCTACAATAGCCCCCTGGTGTGGCGACTGCTGGTGCAAAATCTCCAGTCCCAGGGCTTTACCGAAGTCTTTCTTGACAGCGAGGTGGTAGGCCAAATTCCCAAAACTTACTTTGAGGCCAACGGCTACCGCTACCAGCGCGATACCCTCGATATTCGGGCCAGTATTGGTCACCCAAGACCGTTGCACAGCTTAACCAGTAGCCCAGACCTCCGAGGTTTTCAAAACCTCGGAGGTCTAAGAATCCTCAGGTGATCACCGTGGGCTGGTCGCGTCCGGTCAGGGTTTTGATCTGGGCGATCTCGTCTGCCAGAGCAATTAAGTCGGCCAGGGCTGCTTGCGTATCCTGGTTGTGCTTGGCAGGGTCGGGCTCGTAGCGCTCGACGTACAGCCGCAGGGTTGCGCCCGAGGTACCCGTCCCCGACAGGCGAAAGACAATTCGCGAGCCGTCGGTAAAGCCAATCCGCACGCCCTGCTTAGTGGCTACGCTGCCGTCCACCGGGTCGGTGTAGGCAAAGTCGTCGGCATAGTCAATGGTGTAGGCGCCAAAGGTCTTGCCGGGCATCGAACTCAGGCCCTGGCGCAGGTTGTCCATCAGGGTGTTGGCGCGATCGCTGGCTACGCCCTCGTAGTCGTGGCGCGAGTAGTAGTTGCGGCCGTAGGTGCTCCAATGCTCCTTGACGATTTCCTCCACCGACTGCCCCTTCACAGCCAGAATATTCAGCCAGAACAGCACCGCCCACAGCCCGTCTTTTTCGCGAATGTGGTTGGAGCCGGTGCCGAAGCTCTCTTCGCCGCAGAGGGTAGCTTTGCCCGCATCCAGTAAATTCCCAAAGAACTTCCAGCCGGTGGGGGTTTCGTAGCAGTCGATGCCCAGCTTTTCGGCCACGCGATCGGCGGCCTGGCTGGTGGGCATTGAGCGGGCAATGCCGGCTAGGCCGTTGCGGTAGCCGGGGACCAGGGTGGCGTTGGCCGCGAGGATAGCGAGGCTGTCGCTGGGGGTGACAAAGAAGTTGTTGCCGAGGATCATATTGCGATCGCCGTCCCCATCCGAGGCCGCGCCAAAGTCGGGCGCATTGTCGCCAAACATGGTCTCGACCAGGTCGTGGGCGTAGACCAGGTTGGGGTCGGGGTGGCCGCCGCCAAAGTCTTCTAGCGGTTCGCCGTTGACCACGGTGCCCGCTGGAGCATTCAGCCGCCGCTCAAACAGGGCCTTGGCGTAGGGGCCGGTGACCGCGTGCAGCGAATCCATGCAGAAGCGGAAGCTGCCGCCCGAGAGCAGCTGCTTGATCTGGCTGAAGTCAAACAGGGTTTCCATCAGCGCCCCGTAGTCGCTGACCGCATCAATTACCTCGATGGTGGTGTGGCCCAGTTTGTGGGTGGCGACGCGATCGAGGTCAATATCTGAGGCGTCGAGAATTTTGTACTCGGTGATGGTCTTGCTGCGATCGTAGATGGCGTCGGTAATGCCCTCGGGGGCGGGGCCGCCGTTGCCGGTGTTGTACTTAATGCCAAAGTCTTCGTCGGGGCCGCCGGGGTTGTGGCTGGCCGAGAGAATGATGCCGCCAAAAGCCTTGTTCTTGCGAATCACGCAGGAGGCCGCCGGGGTGGAGAGAATGCCGCCCTGCCCTACCAGCACTCGGCCAAAGCCGTTGGCCGCCGCCATCTTAAGAATAATTTGAATTGCTTCGCGGTTGTAGTAGCGCCCGTCGCCGCCTACCACCAGAGTTTGGTTCTGGTAGCCCTCCAGGCTATCAAAAATCGATTGTACGAAGTTTTCTAGATAGTTTTGCTGCTTAAAAACCTTAACTTTTTTGCGTAGACCCGAGGTGCCGGGCTTTTGATCACTGTAGGGCTGGGTAGAACGGGTTTGAATACTCATAGGATCACAAATTGCTCTCAGGTTAACCAGGTGCAACCTCAGGATAAATCCCTGGCTAACCCCCGAGGATAAATCCCTCTCTAACTTAGGGGAGAAATCGTAAGAGTTGATTAAGGGGCGTTGAAAGGTCTGGAAAGGGCATTCCCCAAGGTGTAGCAGTCCTAAAGCCCTTAATCTGTTGCATCTATGACGAATCAACTGCTGCTGTCGGTCAGTTCGCGCCCCAGTATAGGTGCCGACGATCTGCCTGCGATCGCCGAATTTTATGAAATCTGCGACCAGGTCGATCGCCTGGATCGTGCCCCCTCTATCGAAAGTCTTCAGCGCCGTCTCGACCACCCGCCCCCTGGCGGTACTCAATACCACCAGCTGTGGGAAACCGCCCAAGGTCAACTGGTGGGCATTGTAGCTCTGTGGATCGAAGCTCCTACCGACATTCTGGAAGGCTGGGCGGGCGTCTCTGTGCATCCCGACTATCGCGGTGCTCATTTAGAAGCCGAACTACTGGGCTGGGCCGAGCAGCAGGTTCAAGAGCAGGCTATTATCGCCCAGCGCCCCGCTAAACTCTGTACCGGAGCCAGAAGCGATGCCGCTTACTACCGGGCTATCTATGAGACGGCGAACTATGAGATTATTCGCCAGTTTCACGAAATGGCGCGATCGCTAGCCGAACCCATCCCCCAGCCGCAGTTTCCGCCAGGTTTTACCTCGCGCCCAACCAAAGCCGATGAGGCCGCCGCCTGGGTGGAGATGTTCAATGAGAGCTTTATCGATCACTGGAACTTTACGCCAATGACGCTGGAAGATCGCCAGTTTCGCCTCGGTTACCCCACCTACCAGCCCGAACTCGACTGGGTGGCTATTGCTTCCGACGGCAACCTGGCTGGGTTCTGCAAAGGCCACATCGACCACGACGAAAACGCCCGCAAGCTGCGCAACGAGAGCTGGATTACGATTTTGGGCACCCGGAGAGGTTATCGCCGTCTTGGTTTGGCGCGGGCTATGCTGCTGCAAGGGCTGCACCAACTGCACCTGGCGGGCATGGATTCCGCCCTGCTGGGGGTAGATACCCAAAACCCCAACCAGGCTATGGGGTTGTACGAATCCGTGGGTTTTACCATCAAAGAAACTTACCTGACCTACCAAAAGCTGCTGGGGTGAGCTGAAAAAGCGGGTTTTTGTTCTAAAGAATCTACCGCTTCGACACTGCTTTAGAGTCGCTGACGTACCAGCGCCAGGGCAGGTCGGCTCCCTGAGTTAATCCGATGCGGGTGGTCTGGGTAAAGCCGATCTCTCCCGCATCAAGTCGCTGCTGCCAGTCAGAATCTCGATGCTCTAGCCAGAGCCCCGTCGCTGGCACCAGGGGCAGATCGGTGAGGGCGCGATCGATAGCCAGGAGCTGGCACAGCTTGCCGGGGCCGGCCCCCCAGCGGATCGGTTTTTCTGCCCGATACCCGGTCAGCCAGTCGGGGATAGGGTCTAGTTCGACAGCGCGGATCAGGACGGCGCTGGGGATGCGATCGCGATCGGTGACCACATTAAAGCAGTGATACATGCCGTAGATCAGGTACACATAGCCAAAGCCGGGGGGGCCAAACATCACCCGATTGCGGGCTGTTTCGCGGCGGTAGGCGTGGCAGGCGGGGTCGCCCTCGGTATAGGCCTCGGTTTCGACAATGATTGCGGTGAGCTGGCGACCGTCGGCCCAGCGGCGCACCAGGCGGCAGCCCAGCAGGTCAGGGGCGACCTCCAGCGACGATCGCTCCAGCCAGGTCGGCGCAATGGGAGCAGACGGGTTACAAAGCTTCACATTGTCCCCTGGGGCAGACTTGTTAAGATGACTCAAAACCAAGGCTCCGATACAATCGACCTTCTTATCATCGCGACTGCTCCTATGGATATCAAACTCATCCTCGCTGTACTGACCGGACTGTTTGTAGTTGCCACCCTATTCTTTGGCACCAAAAACGGTTTCTACGACACCGACAACTACCACGGCAACGGTTCGGCCCACTAGGCCTGCTAAGCTTTAGCTCAGCTACCGGCCCAGTTTATCGGCCTCGGTTGTGCCGCTGCTTAGGGTGTTTGCCATTCCGTGAGTAACCTGGTCTGCTTTCCGTTCGGTGCGGGTCATGGCCAAGAAGGGCTGTGCCTGGAGCTGCGCATGGGGCCACGGCGCATTGTGCTCGACTGCGGGCTGCGTGACCTGACTATGCTGCAGGCGGCCCGCGAACGGATCGAAACCGCTGACCTGCTCTTTTGTAGCCACGCCCACAGCGATCATGCTCGCGGCGTGCGGGAGTTTAGCCAAAAATTTCCCCAGGTGCCCATCTACGGCAGCGAGGTGACGGCTCAACTGCTGCCGCTCAACTGGCTGGGCGAGTCGGTGCCGCCTCACCTGTGCCAGGCGCTGCCCTGGCAAACCCCCATTAGCCTAGCCGATGACCTGACCGTACAGATTTGGCCTGCTGGTCATCTGCCGGGAGCCGCCTGCGCTCTGTTTACCTACCATTCGCCCCAGCGCCCCTACACGGTGTTTTTTACGGGCGACTTTTTTATGTCTAACTCGCGGCTGGTAGACGGCCTGCCCCTTGAGGCCCTACGCGGCCTCAAGCCCGATGTGCTGATTATTGAAGGCAGTGCCGGTACCACCCGTCACCCCCACCGTCGCCAGCAGGAGAATTTGCTGGCCAGCACGCTCTATAACTTGGTGCAGCAGGGGCGATCGGTGCTGCTGCCCACGCCCACCCTTGGCATTGGCCAGGAGTTGGTGATGCTGTTGCGCAGCCACCACCAGTTCACCGGGCAAGACATTACCGTTTGGGTCGATGAGACCGTGGCGGCGGGCTGCGACCTGTATCTGGAGCTGATGCCAGAGTTTCCCAGCAGCGTGCAAAATTTTGCCCGCCACCAGCCGCTGTTCTGGGACGATCGCATTTTGCCCCGCGTGCGGCGGCTAGGGGTAGATGGCTATCCCGACGGCGATAGCCCCTGCATTCTGATTGCCCACCGGGAAGCGGACCTCAGCGACCACTGCCGCACTTCGCCTTATCCCTGGACGGTGCTCCTGCCCGATTCCTTTGCCACCGCGATGGCCGACATCCTGCTGGCGACCGGCCAGGACCCTGGCCCCACCCTGGGCTGGCTGCAAACCCTGGTGCCTGAGCTAGAGTCGGAGCAGGTGCAGCTCGACACCTACGAACTCACTACCCACAGCGACCGCGTCGGCACCACCCAGCTAATTCACAACCTCAGGCCCCAGCACGTCGCCTTTGTGCACGGCAAACCATCCCATCTGGCCGACCTGGCCGGGTTAGAGGAACTGCAAACCCGCTACCAGCTTCACCTGCCCTCCGTCGGTAAAGAGGCGGAGTTTCCAATCGGCGATCGCTTCATTCAGCCCGCCGCTCCCGAACCGATTTTTGAAGGCGAAATCACCGAGATTGACGACAGCGTGCTGCTGCTGCTGCCCGACGCCCTCACCAACGACCCGCGTTGGATCGCCCTGGCTGATACTGGTTTGGTACAGGCCCGCTGGCAGGGCAGCGAACTGGTGATCAAAGGCCTCAACCAGCGCGACCTGATGCGCACGGTGACAAGTAGCGACACCCCCTGGCAGTTGCCCAGCTGCCAGACCTGCCGCCACCAGCGCGAAGGCCGCTGCCGCAACCCCGACTCGCCCCTCTACGGGCTTCAGGTTAGCCCTGAGGGTGTATGCCCCGCCTTTGAAGCGCGCCCGACTCGCTCAGAGCAGGATGATGAGGCGTCGGCGTAGGATTGGGGAAGTGGGAGAGTGGATGAGTGGGAGGG